>JAUVYN010000068.1 GCA_030603065.1 Pseudomonas sp. | reverse complement strand
AATGCTGTCGCACATCAACGTCGGCACCGGACAGGATTGCACCATTCGCGAGTTGGCCGAAACCATCGCTCGGGTAACCGGGTTCAAGGGTCGGCTGTCCTTCGATGCGAGCAAGCCCGACGGGACGCCGCGCAAGCTCATGGACGTATCAAGACTGGAAGCGCTTGGCTGGAAAGCCGGCATCACACTTGAAGACGGCCTGCGCGATGCCTATCAGTGGTTCGTCGACAATATCCAGCAGGCCCGGGGCTGAGCATGCATCTGGACTCTGACAGGTTTCGCCAGGTAGTAACCAGCGCCCCCCTCGTTTCCATCGACTTGCTGGTGTGTGACAGCGACGGTCGGGTGCTGCTGGGCCAGCGCCTGAATCGTCCGGCAATCGGTTACTGGTTCGTGCCCGGCGGCAGGATATACAAGAACGAAACTCTCGACGCGGCCTTTGAGAGAATTACCCTGGTCGAGCTTGGCAGAACCTTTCGGCGTAGCCAGGCCAGGCTGCTGGGGATATACGAGCATTTCTACGAGGACAGCGTGTTCGGCACGCAAGGCGAGGCGCCCGACACCCACTACGTGGTGGCTGGCTATCGCCTTGATCTCCCAGCCGGGGCGTCCCTTACCCCGCCGCGGCAACAGCATGATGCTTACCTTTGGTGGGAAGCCGAAGCAATGCTCGCCAGTCCGGAGGTTCACGACAACAGCAAGGCCTACCTGCATACCCCGCTCTGACTCCTGTGTTGCGCCCCGCCGAACGGTCGGCGGCCGCGCGGGAACTGATCCGACTTTTCGCTGCCCAACAGTTTTGCCTCCTGGCTGAAAAAATCGACACGCTCAACTGAAGGGAACTCGACCATTGCTCAAGCGACTGCTTGCCTACAGGAACCTGCTGTTCATCCTGATTCTGCTGAACTCGGGAGTGTTCTTCCTCACGGATGACAAAAAGGCCGGCATCCCCTATCTGCGCGAACTCTACCTGTTCGGCATCATTGCCGCGGCAGCTGCGTTGTGCCTGGTCTGGCGGCGGGTGTATCAATCGAAAACCGCACTGTGGATCGTGTTCCTCGGTGTAGTACTGCCGGTAGCTTCTGCCTGCCTGGCCTACCTCAACTGGGGGCAACCGCTCGCCTACGGCATTCTGGAGGAGCGCCGCTCATTCCTCTGGCTGAGTTTCTTCATTGCGCTCTTCCTGCTGATCAAGACCCGGCCAACTCAGCGCCAGGTCGAGGACTTCTTCGTCAATTCGGCGATCTTCGCCTCGATCGTCGGTTTCATGTACTACTTCAGCATCATCCCCGACAACACCAACGTCAGCTTCAACATGGACGAGGTCGATTGGGGGGACAACCCGCTGCGCCCGGACCGCTATCGCATAGGTTCGGGCTACGTGACCATCGCCGCCTTCGTCCTGCTTTATCGCCTGCGCGATCGCCTGTCGGTTGGTCGCCTGCTGTTGCTGCTGTATTTCGCCGCCTACCTGTGGCTGGTGATCCAGACCCGCCAGACCATGCTGACCTGGGCACTGGCTGCACTCTGGATCTTCCGCACCCGGATCGACTCGCTGATCAAGGTGGGCAGCCTGGCCGGCTTCATTCTGGTTGCCTCGCTGTTCCTCATGCCGGACTTCTGGAATGAGCAGTACGAACGTTTCAACGCCCTGCTGTTCGAGGCGACCGAGGGTCCCGGCGTGCGGGACAGAACCATCGCAATCATCATGGAGGCTGTCAGAGACAATAACTACATAGGGCTTGGCGCACTCTCGCTCCAGTGGAATGGCGGGTTTCATACGATTTACAACCCGAACTTCTACCTCTCAGACGTCGGCATCGTAGGCGTTTACTACCGCTACGGATTCTTCACCCCGCTGATCGCAGTGCTGTTCTACGCGTTCTATCTGCGGGCAATGAAGCGTTGCCGCGACAAGGGCCCCTTGCTCAGCGCATTCCAGCTGTCGTTCTGGTTCAGCATGATCAACATGGTGATGTCCAACGCGATCATGTACGGCGGCAGCCAGCTGGGCATTTCCATTGCCTGTTTCATCTACTACGCCAAGGTTCAGGCCGCAGCGTCCCGCGAGTATTACCAAGCCAACCAGGTGAGCTATGACCCAATTCAGTATCGTAACTATAAACTGGAATAATCTGGCGGGTCTCAAGGCGACCTACCAGAGCGTGCGCCGTCAGACCTACCGGAACTTCCGCTGGATCGTCATCGATGGCGCTTCTGACGACGGTGCGGCCGAATGGCTCGCCAAGCTCGACGATCCGCAGGCGGAGATAACCTGCGAGCCGGATCGCGGCCTCTACGACGGCATGAACAAGGGCCTCGAACGAGCCATCACGACGCCCGGCTATACGCTGTTTCTCAACAGCGGTGACTGCTTCGCGGACGCCCAGGTGCTGGAGAAGGTTGCGCGGGCGATCGAGTCCGCGGAACCGGCTCCACGCTATGTCTACGGCAACTACCTGCTGCAGACCGGAAGTGGCCGCCTGATTCCGGCATTCGCCAAGCCCATCGAACGGCTGTATGTCGGCATGCCTTCCAGCCACCAGGCGATGTATTTTGAAAACACCCACCTGTCGACGGTGCGCTTTCGCGACGACTACAAGCTTTCTGCCGACTACTGCATGATCATCGAGTTCACCAATGGCCTGGACCGACAACGTGATGTACTCCGGCTCGATCAGACGCTGTGCATCTTCGATCTCACCGGCGTCTCGGAGAAGAAGCGCTTCGCGGCAATCCGCGAGGATGTGCTGATCAGAGAGCGCTTCATGGGTCTGCCGGCCTACAAGAATTACGTGCTTTGGGCTCTGCACTACGTCCATGCTTATATCAAGCTGTTCAAGGCAGCTATGGATAAGCGTCTCGCCAAAGATTCCTCCAACAACAAATTGCGCACTGTCTAGTTTTCGGTTGCCTAAGGAGAAACGGAATGAAGGCTTTCGATATAGAGTTCTATGGCGGCTCTAAGGAACAGCTGATCGACGAGATCGTGGATGTCAGCACGCAGTCATTCAGCTACATCGTCACCCCGAACGTACAGCACGTGGTGCAGCTCGAACATGACGAGGCGCTAAAGCAGGCGTACGCCAAGGCTCGCCACCGCATCTGCGATAGCCGGGTACTGCTGCCGCTGTTGCGCGCCGCCAATGTGAATCTGAATGACGCCATTCCAGGCAGCACGCTTACTGAAGACCTGATCAGACTGGCGGACCGTCACCGCTGGAATGTATGCGTGATCGGCTGCGAGCCTGGCAATATGGACCGTCTGCGGCACCGTTTCCCCGGCATCAGCTTTCATCACTATTGGCCGGCCATGGGGTTCATCAAGGATGAGCAGGCAGTCCAGGCCTGCGTCGATTTCGTCGCTCGGCACCCGTCCCGCCTGGTGATCCTCGCATTGGGCTGCACTACCCAGGAAGTGATGGCTCAGAGGCTGCTCGAGTCGGGAAATTGCACTGGGGTAGGCCTGTGCGTAGGCGGTTCGCTCAACTTCCTGGCCGGCGCCGTACCGCGCGCCCCGCGCTGGGTTCAACAGTTCTCACTGGAATGGCTGCACCGAATCTGCACCGAACCCAAACGCCTCACCGGCCGTTACGCCCGGGACGCCGTTCGCTTTCTGCCGATTCTGGTACGTCACCTGAAACAATCCACCTTTACCTGGGGAGCCAGACAATGATTCCTGTCATCATGTCCGGCGGGAACGGGTCCAGACTCTGGCCCATGTCCCGCCAACTCAATCCGAAGCAGTTCCTGCCTCTCGCGGAAGCTTCCTTCTCCATGCTTCAGGCGACCATCATGCGGCTGAAAGGGCTGAGCATCCAGCAGCCTCGGCTCATATGCAACGAGGAACACCGCTTTCTCGCCGCCGAACAGCTGCGCAAGCTGGGCATGGACAAGGCGCCGATTCTGCTCGAACCCGCCGGTCGCAATACCGCTCCAGCCGTCGCGCTCGCGGCGTTGCAAGCGCGCGAAGATGGTAGCGATCCGTTACTGCTGGTGCTTGCCGCCGACCACTTGATTCGGGACGAAGCGGCTTTCCGCGAGCGTGTCGAGGTCGCCCGCCCACTCGCCGAGGCCGGCAAGCTGGTCAGCTTCGGTGTGGTGCCGACCCATGCGGAAACCGGCTACGGCTATGTACAGAAGGGCGAAGCCGTCGGTGATGGTGGGTTCCGCGTCGCGCGCTTCGTGGAAAAGCCCGACCAGGCCACTGCTCAGCAGTATCTGGAATCGGGAGACTTTTACTGGAACAGCGGCATGTTCCTGTTCCGCGCCAGTCGCTACCTGGAAGAGCTGGAGCGCTTCCGACCCGACATCCTGGCCGCCTGCCGAAAGGCACTGGCGGGCAGCAGTCGCGACATGGATTTCATCCGCGTCGACCGCGAAGCGTTTCTCGCCTGCCCCGAGGATTCGATCGACTATGCCGTCATGGAGCGAACCAGCGAAGCAGCCGTGGTACCGCTGGACGTTGGCTGGAGCGATATCGGCTCCTGGTCTGCCCTCTGGGAAGTTGGAAACAAGGACGAAAACGGCAATGTTTTCAAGGGCGACGTGATCGGCAATGCCACTCGAAATACCTACGTCAACGCGGAGCACCGCCTGGTGGCTACGGTAGGACTCGAGGATCTGATCGTGGTGGAAACCAAGGACGCGGTCCTGGTCGCCCACAAGGATCGCGCCCAGGAGGTCAAGCGTATCGTGGATCAACTCAAGGCGGAAAAACGCAGCGAGTATCTCAACCACCGCGAAGTCTACCGACCCTGGGGCGTTTACGACTCGATCGACAATGGCCATCGCTATCAGGTAAAGCGCATTACGGTGAAACCTGGAGCCAAGCTCTCGGTGCAGATGCACCACCACCGCGCGGAACACTGGATCGTGGTCAGCGGCACGGCGCAGGTAACCAACGGCGACGAGACCTACATGGTCACCGAGAACCAGTCAACCTATATCCCTATAGGTCAGATTCATTCCCTGGAAAACCCCGGGATCATCCCCCTCGAACTGATAGAGGTGCAGTCCGGCTCCTATCTCGGCGAGGACGACATCGTGCGTTATGCCGACAACTACGGCAGGGTCGAAAGCAACGAGTCCGCGCAGAAAGAATCTGCGAGCTGACCACCGCCGGGCGGCAGACTGCCCTGCCGCCACCATGACACCAGGCCCAAGGAGCAGGCTAGTAGATGAATTATCGAAGCGTCAGCGATCTGTCCTTTCTGACCAACCGACACGTAAGCCGTGTTCCCCAGGATATCGAACTCATCGTCGGCATTCCCCGTAGCGGGATGCTGGTGGCAAGCATCATCTCGCTGAAGCTGAATCTGCCGCTCACCGACCTGTATTCGTTCCTACGCAACGACGAGCTGAAAAAGGGCAATACACGTACTTACAAGCATAACCAGCTGCTGAGGCCGTGGGACGCCGGCAAGATTCTGCTGGTGGACGACAGTATCGCCAGCGGTAACTCCATGGAGGCGGCAGTCTCGCTGGTGCGAGGCACCTTCCCTGGCAAAGTGGTGACCATGGCGGCCTTCGCTCAGCGCGACAATATCCAGCAGGTCGACATGTTCCTCGAAACCGTCGAGCAGCCGAGGCTGTTCGAATGGAACATCATGCACCACCACCTGCTGAGCAACGCTTGCCTTGGCATCGACGGAGTTCTGTGTGTGGGTCCGGCCCCAGGGGAAAACGACGACGGGCCGAATTACCGACGTTTCCTGCGTGAGGCCAGCCCCCTGTTCATTCCTTCAGTCAAGGTGGCGCATCTGGCGACCAATCGGCTGGAAAAGTATCGCGCCGAAACGGAAGACTGGCTGGCCCGGCACGGTGTGGAGTACGGTCAATTGCACATGCTGGAACTGCCGGACGAAAACCAGGCGCGCAAGCTCAAGGTGGAAAATCCGTTCAAGGCCAACGTCTACCGCAGCGACCCGCACGCCATTCTCTTCATCGAGGGCAACCGCGAGGAGGCGCTGGACATAATGCAGCTAGCCAACAAGCCGGTGTTCTGCGTGGAAAGCAACGAGATGTTCGTACCCGGTCGCAAGCTGCCGGTCATGCGAGCGCAGATGTTGCGCAAAAGCCTTACTCTCAAGGCCAAGGTCTCCGGCCGCATTCGTCAATGGCTTGGTCGCGGCACACCAGCCACTCCCTGAGCTTTGCCGGCGCCGCCTCGCTGGCGCCGGCCTCCTCAGTCAGTTTGGCCCGTAATCCTTGCAGTCGGCCTTGCCAACGTATTTCTCCAGAAGGTCCAGCTGCGGGCGCTTGACGCCGTCCCGCGGTTCGATCGACAGCTTGTAGTTGCCCCAGGAAGGGCCCGCCGCCCAATAGGATATTGGAATGCAGTTTTCCCCCAGATACGCCAGCAACCGGTCCATCGCTTTGAGCCAGCGTTCATCATCGGCGGGGATGCCGAATTCGCCGATATGCCCCCGCTTGCCGTGCTCCTTGAGCCAGCCGACAAAGGGTTCTACCCGACGCACCCCGATCATGGGATCGAACTTCTTGCCGGGTCCGGATTCGTAGCTGCCACTGGCATCGCTGTCGATATAAACATGCGCAGAAAAGACGATGTTATCGGCAGGATCCTTGAGCGCCAGCAACTCGTCAGCATAACGCGGCCAGCGGGCAGCACTGGACCAGGAAGCGCCTTCGATATAAAGGGGTCGCTTGCGGTCATGCTTGCGCACACCGTCGATTCCCGCCTGCGCCGCCGCCGGCCAGAGCGCATCCGCCGCCCCATAGGGCTCGTTCATGATGTCGTATGCATAAAGCGCGGAATGGCTCTTCCAGCGCTTGGCGATGCGCTCCATCAGATCACGGTAGGCTGCCACCGGCACCTCGTCGGAGCCGATCACGTCGCCTCGGTAGCGGGCATAATTATGCACGTCGAGGATGATTCGCATATCGTGCTTCTTCGCCTGATCAAGCATATCGTCGATCAGTTCGGCATAGGTGTCATCAAGCTCCCCGTTCAGACTGGGCTGAAGCCGCTCCCATTTGATCGGGAAGCGGATCATGCGGATGCCGCGCTCCTGCCACTGGGCGAAATATCCGTCAGGGGGGAAAAAGTAATGGGTCCCGTGCTTGCCGGGCAGTTCACCGCTGGTGAACTCGGCACCGGCGACGTTGATGCCGATCAGATCGATCTTGCCGATCGCCGGCCCGGCGGCCAGTCCGAACGCCATAGCCAGCAGGCTGGCGCACGCCAGCCGGAATCTCGTCGATTTCATTCCACTCCTCCTGATTGCCTCCTGTTCCGACAGCCGTCTCGCTGGAAATGTCCCGGCCCGTCGGATTCTGGTGTTACTCCCTGTAAACCGGCCCGCGGAGTCTCTCGTTATGACTCCTCGAAATGGAACCAATGCCGCCGAAGAGAGCCTTAGATACATCACTGAAACCAAACACGGTCTGGCCATGACAAATTCCCTTTTCAAACGTCAGGACCCCTTGATCAACAAGTTGGAGCTGATCGATGATGACCATTCGGAGCACCTGATGCGGGAGCTCGCTTCGGTCGATCGCCCCACGGTGCTGGCCTTTCTGAACCAGCACGCCTATAACCTCGCCCAGCAGAGTCCGCCGGTACGGCGGCGCTTCAATCAGATGAGCTATCTGCTGCGTGATGGTATCGGCATCAAGCTCGCCTGCAAGCTGAATGGTCGCGACCCGAAGGCCAACATGAATGGTTCCGACTTCATTCCCAAGCTGATCGATCACCTGGTCACCAATGGCGCCGATCGCTATCAGTTCTTCGCCATGGGCACCCGCGAACCCTGGCTTTCCAAAGGCGCTCGGCGTCTTTTCAAAGACGCCCCGTTCTTCGCTATCGACGGGTTCCAGAGCGACAGAAATTACCTCGATCACATTCAGCGGCACTCGCGGAAGGATAAAGTTCCGGTCGTGGTGTTGGCCATGGGAATGCCCAAGCAGGAAGAGATCGCCGTTCGTATGCAGGAACAACTGCAGGGCCCCGCGCTGCTGATCTGTGGTGGTGCGATTCTGGATTTCGCCGCAGAACGCTTCAATCGCGCACCCATGGTGTTTCGCAAGACCGGACTGGAATGGCTGTATCGCCTGCTGAGGGAACCTCGGCGGCTCGCCAGGCGTTATGTGATCGGCATCCCGCAGTTCTTCTATTACATCACCCGCAACGGCATCACCGCGCGGGGTGATTCCCATCAGCGGAGACAAGTTCGCGAACAGGAGTCCTGAGCTCCTCCGCTATCGCCTCGTCCCGGCGCGCAGGGTCGCGCCGGAAGCCTACGCTGGGCTCTCCACGCCGCCCGGCCCCAACCCGATGATAATTTGCAAGCAGAGCGACTGCGCACACCACCACGAAGGTCGCCGCGTTGGACGGAATCTGCAAATTGAAGTCGGTAAACGAATGGATCATCAGCGACAGTATCGCCAGAGCCATGCCGAATCCCAGGCCACTGCGGTAGAGGGATTTGCGCTCGAGCATGGCGCGAATCGCCAGCCCGAAGGAAAGTATTACGAAGGCCACAAGCGGCAGCGATCCTAGTGCGCCGTACTCGATCAGAAATTGCAGGAAATCGTTGTGCGCGTGGTCGTAATGCAGCGGGACATCGAGACCCGCATGGGCCGGAAAGACCGCCTCGAAACTCCCTGCTCCCTGCCCAACCAGCGGCCGATCGAGCGCGAGCGGCCAGGCGTCGGCAAATACGATTCCGCGAAACTCGTTGGCTCGCTCCACGACCTGTCCATCCACCACTACCTCGGCCATCCGGGTGTTCACGATACGCTCGCGCAGCTGATCCAGCCCGAAATACTGACTGATTACGAGGATGTCGATCAGCAGGATACTGGCTAGGATCAGACCGTTGCGCAGCCGGTTCTGCCTGTCGATCAGAACGAACAGTCCGCCGATGATGAGCAGGCTCGAGAAAAACGCCGTATTCCCCATGCGCGAGTGGCTCATTACCAGAGCGATCACCATGATCACCAGTCCCAGCCGCAAGCGCATCTTTGGCCCGATAAGGGTGTCGAACACCGCCGCCCAACGGAAACGGCCTTCTCCCCGCAGCGCCAGCAGAAGCCCTATGCCACAGCCCAGCGTCAATTCGAGATACCCGGCCAGATGGTTGCGATTGACGAATGTGCCGGTCGCATGGCTGATATGAAATGACTTTTCCTCGAGCAGCAGCCACTCGATGCCGGTGAGCGTCATGATGGTCCCGTAAAAGGCCTGGAAGACGCCGCTGGCGACGAGCACGCCGAGCAGGATCGACAGCCGCCGCCGGGTCCTGAACAGATCGACCACCAGCAGATACAACAGACTGTATGCGATCCCCATCAGCAGATAGCGGAAGGTGCTGCCAACGTCCTGTGATATTCCGGTCAGCCACTGGATCAGCACCCAGACCTGAGTAGCGCCGAGCAACGCCAGCGGCAACATCGCCTTGCGCAGACTGGTGCTCGGTGACGCCTTTTGATGAAAGCGCAGCAGCGCCCAGCCCGCAGCCAGCGCACAGGTAGACAGGATCAGAAACGCGGCCGACCAGTCACGATTGCTGCCAAGCGGTAGCGGCAGCCAGACGAGCAGGAGCAGCACGCCCGCGACCAGCAGACGTTCTGGATGGAATCGGGATTCAGTCATGACACGCTTCCTTGCAGAGTGAGCGGAGCAGCTCCGCGTAGCAGCGCGGCTTCAGCGCTGCTTCGGAGCGGAGCGCAGGATGGCGAGAACCGTGGCAGTTGATAGCCCGTAGTCGCTCATCAGGCGCTTCAGTTCTTCATTGAACTGCAACTCGCCCTGAAGTTCAGTGTCCTGTTGCATGCTTTCCAGTTGCGCCAGTTGCTCCGCCAGCTTGCGCTCGGCTGCCCGGAAATCCGCAAGTTTGCTCATAGATGATCCATGGATGCTCGTTGAGCGCAGGATTCTACATCAATACCGGCCCGGTTAGACGGCCAGCCGATCAGAGACTAGCCTTGTTATCATGCTGACAAACGGACCTACCAAGCCTTTATTGCACAACGGACCCGTATCGCGCTGGATCATTGGCCCGCTTTTCGTGCTGATGGCCGCCTGCGGCGCGACTGATCCCGGCACCACCGAGCCGGTCACCCAGCCCGAAGCAGAACGGTTGGCGGAGCGCCACATGGTATCCGCGGCCCACCCCGCCGCAGTGGAAGCGGGGCTCGAGGTGCTGCGCAACGGCGGCCACGCGGTGGATGCGGCGATCGCCGTGCAGATGGTACTCGGCTTTATCGAAGCGCCGGAAACCGGCATCGGCGGCGGTGGATTTCTGCTTCTGCATGATGCCACCAGAGGGACCACCCACATGTATGACGGCCGCGAAACCGCACCGGCAGCAGCCACGCCGGATCGGTTCCGCACCTTCGGAATCGAGCATCCGTTGGGCCTGGCAATCCCCAGCGGGTCTTCGGTAGGCGTTCCCGGCCTGATTTCGATGCTCGGCAAGGCCCACGCCGACCATGGCCGAATTTCCTGGGCAGAACTGCTCGAACCGGCCGCCCGACTGGCGGAAAGCGGTCTGCCGATGCCGCCCCGGCTACGCCAGCAGATCGAGTCGGACTGGTCCCTGCGACTGTTCGCCGACACCCGCCAGTTCTTTCGTGGGCAGCTCGATGGAGCCGATTCCACACTGCGCAACCCCGAACTGGCGGCGACGCTGCGTCATCTGGCTCTGGAAGGCCCCGACGCGCTATACCACGGCCCTGTGGCCGAAGCGATTGTCGAACGGGTGAGCTCCGCACGCTGGGGCAAGGCGGACATGCAACTTTCGGATCTGGCCAACTACCGGTCCGTGGTACGCGATGCCGTTTGCGCACCCTATAGGGAGTGGACCCTCTGCGGAGGCGCGCCCCCTTCGTCAGGCGGCATCACGATTCTGCAGATGCTGGGCATGCTCGAGCACTTCGATCTTCCACAAATGAGTCCCGAAGACCCCGCGACCGTGCATCTCATTGCCGAGGTCAGCCGCCTGGCTTTTGCCGATCGCAACCATTACATCGGTGATCCGGACAGCGTGGAAATTCCTATCGAAGATCTCCTGGACCGGGACTACCTCAGCCAACGAGCGGGCCTGATAAACCCACTGCGGGCAATGGAACATGCACGCCCAGGGGAACCTGGTGGTCGCATCGAGCTGACCGAGCTGCGCCCTCGCAGCGAGCCACCTGAGCACGGAACCTCGCATTTCAGTGTGGTCGACGGCGACGGCAATCTGGTGGCCTTGACCAGTTCCAACGAAGCGCCGTTCGGCAGCCGAATGCTGGTGAACGGTATGGTGCTCAACAATCAGCTCACTGACTTCACCTTCAACCCGCACCTGGGGCAAGGAGCGCATCCCAACGCCGTAGGGCCGGGTAAACGTCCGCGGAGCTCGATGTCACCCTTCATCGTTCTCGACCAGGCCGGGGAGCCCGTGCTGGTGGTTGGTTCAAGGGGCGGCAGCCGCATAATTGGTTATGTTCTGAAGACCCTGGTCGGCGTGCTCGACTGGGGCCTGGACATTCAGGAAGCCATCGCCTTGCCGAATCTGGTTGAACGCGGCGAGGGCATAGAACTCGAAGAAAACACATCCATCGCCAGGCTCGCCGATTCGCTCCGCGAAATGGGCCATGAGGTTAAGATCCTCCCCATGACCAGCGGGCTGCACGGCATCGAGCGGATCGGGAACGGCTGGCGTGGCGGAGCCGACCCGCGGCTCGATGGGGTAGCCCGCGGAGACTGAAAGTCCTTCACCTGCCATGGGGGTGGATCACCGTTAGCTTGAGGAAGCCCAGCATGAATCCGCATCACAATGCATTTCCTTTGCCGCCCTGGCAGCACAATGCCGCTGGAGAACTGCGCAAAGTCGGCGTGGAGCTGGAGATGAGCGGGCCCGACATCAATCAACTTGCCAGCATCACGGCGGATTACCTGGGCTGCACCATTGAGCAGACCAGCCGCTACGAGCGCACTCTAAAGGGCGATCCCGCCGGGGACTGGGTCGTGGAACTGGACTTCCGACTGCTCAAGAAGCTCGGCCGCGAGCAGCGCCAGGCCGACGACCTGGGTGATGAACTGATGAGTTCGGCAGAGGAGGTCATCAAATGGGTCGCCGAATCTCTGGTTCCCCATGAGCTGGTCAGCCCTCCACTTCCGATGGACCGCCTCTGGCAGATCAACGAGATCATAGCGCGTCTTCGTGATGCCGGTGCCAAGGGTACCGCCGACCGAATGACCAACGCTTTCGGCATGCAATTCAACCCAGAGGTGCCGGATACCGACGCCGGGACCATAGCGGCGTATCTGAAGGCGTTCCTGTGTCTTTACGACTGGCTGTCGGCACGGGCCAACATCAACCTGACCCGACGACTGTCGTCCTTCGTGGACCCATTCCCCGCGGCCTACATTCGTCACGTTGTCAATCCCGCCTATCAGCCGGACATGGTTACGCTGATCAACGACTATCTGCGGGCCAATCCTACCCGTAACCGGGCGCTGGACATGCTGCCACTGTTCAAGCACATCAATCCGGCCCTGGTTGCCAGTTACACCAGCAACACCCTGATCAAGTCACGACCGACCTTTCACTACCGCCTGCCCGACTGTCTGATCGACCAGCCAGGCTGGGGAATGCATCTCGCCTGGGCGGACTGGCTGGAGGTCGAGCGGCTCGCCGCCAACCCCGAGCGACTCGAGGCCTGCTGTCAGGCCTATCGTACCTATCTCGATCAGGGGCTGGGGCGGCTGCTGAACAACTGGGTCGACCAGATCAGTGCCAACTGGCTAAGCGAGGCCGGATGAAGCGCCCGGTCATAGCCATCACCGGCCCCGCGCGCGGTGCTTTCGGACCAAGGTCACTGGTGGCCTGCGCCGTCTGGCTGTACGGCGGCAAACCCCTCCAGGTGCGACCGGGGGATCCGCTGCGGGAGCTGCGTTACGACGGCGTGGTCGTGACCGGTGGCCACGATATCGACCCGGTGCTCTATGCCGCCGAGCCCGAGGTTCAACCGAAATACGATCCGGAGCGTGACGCATTGGAGTCCGCCGTGATCGACGATGCCCTGGCCCGGCACCTGCCGCTGCTGGGAATCTGCAGGGGCGCCCAGCTGCTCAATGCGCGCCGCGGCGGGAATCTGTTCCAGGAACTCAAATCCCACCGCAAGATGACCTCCAACCGCTGGACGGTGCTGCCGCTCAAGACCCTGCAGGTGGCGCCGCACAGCTTCGTCGGTCGCCTGCTGCGCACCGACCGCTGCAGGATCAACAGCCTGCACAATCAGGCGATCGACCGGGTAGGGGCCGACCTGATCGTGACCGGCCGCGACCTGGACGGCATCGTCCAGGCCATCGAGGACCCCGGCCATCCCTTTCTGGTCGGAGTCCAGTGGCATCCCGAATTTCTGCTGCTGATCCGCCGCCAGCGACGACTGTTCAAGGCCCTGCTGGCGGCCTGCAAGGGCCGGCCGCCGGCCGAGGTCTAGAGTTGCAGCTGCAGGCCGCTGGCGCGCCGGACCCGCTGGGCCACCGCCTCCTCGAAAATGCCCTGGCGGGTTTCCAGCAGAGTGAAGTGTCGGCTGGCGCGGGTGATGGCGGTATATACCAGCTCCTTGGTGAGCACCGGGCTGCGGCTTTCCGGCAGCGCCAGCAGCGCATGGGCGAACTCGGACCCCTGGGACTTGTGCACCGTCATCGCGAATACGGTTTCCACATCGTTCAGGCGGCTCGGCAGCACGAAGCGCAACCCGCCGGAGCCATCGTTGCGCGGGAAGGCCACCCGTAGCGCCATCCGCTCGGGCTCGCCGGGCTGCAATGCCGGCTCGCGCACCCGCAAAGCGATACCGATATCGCCGTTCATCAGGCCCAGCGAATAGTCGTTGCGGGTCACCAGAACCGGTCGGCCCTCGTACCAGCCCTGCGGACTGGGCAGCAATCGGCGCCGATGCAGCAATTCGGCGATGGACTGATTGAGGCCCTCGACGCCCCAGGGCCCCTTGCGCACCGCGCAGAGCACCTGGAATTGATCGAAAGCGCGCAGCACGGCCTGCGCCCAGGCCTCCCAGCCCGGGTCCAGCGCCGCCAGCTCCGCGGCCGGACGCTGTTCGGCCAGCACCTGCAGATAGCTGGCGTAGCCCGGTAGCGCCGTGTCGCCCAGCATCAGTTGCGCCATGGCCGGATCGTCCGGCCCCCGCAGCAAATGGCTGCGCAAATCGGCGAACTGCCGGCCGTCGAGAACCTGCCGCGCGGCAGCGCCGTCCATGCGATTGACCGTACGCGCCAACTCGCCGATACCACTGTCCGCTCCGAACCGGTGGGAGTGGCGCAACATCACTGTCTGCTGGGCGAGCGGATGCCGCTCCGCATCCCCTGACTTCAGGTCGGCCGTCTGCAGCGAATCGCCACTGACGGCTTCCAGCCAATGCCGCGTGTCGTCACTGTAGAATCCAGCGTCCGCGTCACGACACAGGTCGCCCAGCACCGCGCCGGCCTCAACCGAGGCGAGCTGATCCTTGTCCCCCAGCAGGATCAACCGGGCGCTCAATGGCAGCGCATCGAGCAGGCAGGCCATCATTTCCAGGTCGATCATCGAGGCTTCGTCCACCACCAGCACGTCCAGCGCCATCGGATTACCCGCATGGTGGCGGAAATGCCGGGTGTTCGGCAGACTGCCGAGCAGGCGGTGCAGCGTGGTCACCTCCCGCGGAATCTGCCCACGCACCGCCTCGTCCACCTGCAGCTGGCCGACCTGCGCGCCAATCGACTCGGTCAGACGCGCGGCGGCCTTGCCGGTGGGCGCAGCAAGATGGATGCGCAGCGGCCGGCCGGCCGCCACGGCTGGTGCCTGCAGCAGCGCCAGCAGCCGAACCACCGTGGTGGTCTTGCCGGTGCCCGGCCCGCCGGTGATGATGCTGAAGGCGCCGCGGGCAGCCAGTGCACAGGCCAGCTTCTGCCAGTCAGGATACTGACGACTGCCGGCAAAGAGTTCATTGAGGCGCGGCGACAGACCTTCCGGCAATGGCAGTCGAGCATTCAGGCGGGAACGCAGGGAGACGGCAACCTGCCGCTCGTAGGTCCAGTACCGGCGCAGGTACAGCCGCTCGCCGTGCAGCACCAGCGGCCGCTGCTCCGCTTCGGCCGCGTCCTGAGTCGGTGACGCGCTGGCCACCAGGCCGCTGGCCGCGAGCGCGTCGCACCATTGCTGCAGCGTCACCGAACGCAACAACGCAGAGGGCAGCTGCACGTCCTGCCCGACCTGCTCGCCCTCCGGCGGCAATGACAGGGCTGAATCCGGCGCGGCCAAGGTGGCGGCGAGATCCAGACACACGTGCCCATGCCCGAGCTGGTGGCTGGCCAATGCCGCCCCCAGCAGGGCCAGAGGCGCCGCGTCCGGCTGCATATCCAGAAGGAAAACCGCCAGCGCCCGGTCCAACGCCCGCAGCCAGCCGACCTCGACCCATTGCTCCAGCTGGTGCAGCACCTCGGCCGTACCGAGTTGCGCCGGCAGGCTGTCCAGCGGTGTGAGCAGATCCAGCTGCTCGACCTGTCCCGATTGATCTGGGGCCATCAGGACACCTCCTCCAATGCCTGCCCGGCGAACAGCCGGTCCAGTTGCTCGATCAGTTGCCGAGGCGGCCGTTCGTGCCAGATGCCTGAGCCCTGCGCTTCGGCGCCACGTATGAACCAGTACAGCGCGCCGCCCATATGCTGGTCGTAATCGTAGTCCGGCAGCCGTGCGCGCAACTGGCGATGCAGCGCCAGCAGGTAGAGCACGTACTGCAGATCGTAGCGGTGCTCGAGCACCGCCTGGGACATGGCCTGCTCGGTGTAGCTGGCTGGGTCGGCGCCCAGCCAGTTGGACTGGTAGTCGACCACGTAGTAACGGCCCTGATGCTCGAACACCAGATCGATGAAGCCCTTGAACAGCCCGTTCAGCCGGTCGCGCAGCAGAGGCGCCCGGGGCTGACCATCCAGCGTCTGCGCGCAAACCAGTTGATCGATGCGCAGCACGTCGACCCGCTGCGCAGCGAACATGAACTCCATTTCCACCTGATATTGCGAGACAGACAGATCGGCCAGCGCCAGCTCACTACCAGGCACCACCCCGGTGCGCCCCAACAGGGAACTGAGCCACTCGCTCAGGCATTCTGTCCAATCACCCCAGCCACGGCGCTGGCAGCGCGGTGCGAGCCAGCCTCGACAGCTCGCTGGCTCGGCCAGTTTGGCAAAGCCCTCCCGCCCGGCCAGCTCGAGCAGCCCATGCAAGAAGGTTCCCGGCTGCGGCCCGCGCGGGAAGCGGTGAATGCTCGGCGTTTCCCCCGCCTTGAGCGGCATGAAACGATGACTGCGCTCATCGTCATTGAGGTGACCGGACAGCGCAGAGTCCGGCGCCTCGCTGCCGATCGCCAGCGCACTGTAGGAACCGATCCACCAACTTTCAAAGGGCGCGTGCTGCGGCACCCGTGCGGTCAGATCACTGCTGGAGGGCGTAGGCGGCTCGTAGCACTGCTCGCCAATCGCTGGCGCAGGCTCGAGTGCGATCACGGCATCACCGGGTGACCAGCGCTGCAGCCAGCCGGCCAGTGCTTCCGGCGCAGGTAATTGCTCGCCACCCGCCAGCAGCCAGGCTATGGCGCTGCCGTGCAGGACCGAGCGCTTGCTGTTGCCGGTTTTCAGATCGGCCAGGCCCAGCCAGCAGGCGTGGCGCGCGCGGGTCAGCGCGACATACAGCAGGCGCAGGTCTTCACCGAGGCGCTCGCGATCGGCCTGCTCGACCTGTTCGGGGGTCGGTTCTAGCACCCAGCGGGCCCGCTCCCCATCATGCAGTCGCACCGGCTCGCCGGGCTTCACCGTTCGGCTATGGGCGATAAAGGGGAGGAACACCAGCGGGTACTCCAGCCCCTTGGATTTATGGATGGTCACTACCTTGACCAGATCGGCGTCACTTTCAAGGCGCAGGATGGTTTCCTCACCCGCGCCGCTACCTGTCTGGGCGCGGCGCAACTGCTCAGCGAGGTGGCGAATCAGCGCCTGCTCACCGTCCAGTTCGCGGGCAGCCTGCTGCAGCAGCTCGGCCAGGTGTAGCAGATTCGTCAGCCGACGCTCGCCCTCGCCCTGCGCCACCAGCCGCGCCGGCAGGCGGAAGTCATGCAGCAGGCGATGCAGCATGGGCAGAACACCCTGGCGCATCCAGCACTGCCGATACAGGCGGAACTGATCGACCCAGCGCTCCCACAGCCGTTCGTCCCGATTGAGCTGCTCCAGCTCGGCCCAGCTCAGACCCAGGGTCGGACTGGCCAGAGCCGCACGCAGCAGGCGATCGTTGGTCGGCTCGGCGCAGGCGCGCAGCCAGCGCAGCACATCCTGCGCCTCCAGACTGGTCAGCACCGAATCCTTGTCCGACAGATACACGCTGCGTACGCCGCGGCGGGACAGCGCCTGGCGAATGGCCTGGGCTTCGCGGCCGGTCCGTACCAGCACCGCCATATCCGCCGGGCGCACCGCTGCGAAGCCCCGCTCGGGGTCGACGAAGCCGACAAGGTTCCGCTGACCACCCTGCAACAGTTCGACCATATGACTGGCGCAGCGCTCGGCCATTTCCCGCCGGTAGTCTTCCCCGCTGAGCGGCGCATCGCCAGCCAGCTGCCAGGCAGTCAGCGCCGGGGCCGGCTGGCCGTGCAGGCTCCAGACTTCCCTGCGCCCGCGGGCCTTGACCGGGTGGAAGGGCAATGGGTTGTCGTCGGCCTGGCGGAACAGGAAGGCGCCTTTCGGCCAACTGGCTTCGGCGAAACCGAACACCCGATTGACCGCCTCGACCATCGCTTCGCTGGAGCGAAAATTGGTGTCCAGATGCTCGTGCCGCCCATCGGTGGCCGCTCGCGCCTTGAGATAGGTGAAGATGTCCGCGCCGCGGAAGGCATAGATCGCCTGCTTTGGATCGCCGATCAGCAGCAGGGCGCTGTCGTCGGCGTTGTCCTCGACCCGGTAAATGCTGTCGAAGATGCGATACTGCAGCGGGTCGGTGTCCTGGAATTCGTCGATCAGCGCCACCGGGAACTGGCGCCGGATAACCTCGGCCAGCCGCTCGCCGTTGACGCCCTGCAGCGCGGCGTCCAGCCGCGTGAGCATGTCGTCGAAGCCCATCTGAGCGCGGCGGCGCTTCTCCGCCTCGAAGCGCTGGCGGATCCAACAGGCTGCATGCTGCAGAGCAGCGGCAGCCGGGCATGGCAGTGCCTCCAGGCGCTGTTGCAGCGTGGCCATGTCGTCCAGTGCAGCGGCGACCTCCGCCGATAGCGCCAGCTCGACGCCCTTTTTGCAGGCATCGCGCAGGCCGTCATGACTGAAACGCTTGAAGTTGTCCTTGGCGAAGCTCAGCTCACCGGCACCCTTGCACCAGGCGCGTAACTGATCCAGCCGTGGCTGGTAGATTCCGGGCTTGAGCTTGTTGCCGTTGAAATGCCCGGCTTCGCAGGCACTGTCGAAGAAAGCCTGCAGGCTGTCGACCCAGTCGCGCCAGGGGAGTCTGATCCGCTCCAGTTCAGCCGTCGCCTGCTGCAGAGGTTCCTCCAGCAGGGTCTGCAGGCAGGCCTGCCCGGGCTCATCCTGCTGATCCATCCAGCGCCGTACCTGCTGGCTGAGCGCCTCGGGGTTCTTCCAGTTGACGTTGACCCAGCCCAGCGCGTCGCCCTGCAAGGCATAGCAGTGCTGGCGCCAGTAGTCGCGGACTACTTCGGCAAAGAGATCGCTATGGTCGGTCTCCAGGCTCTGCTCGAACAGACTGCCACTATCGAAGGCATGTTCCCGGAGCATGCGCTGACACCAGCTGTGAATGGTCGATACCGCCGCCTGGTCCATCCACTGGGCAGCAATATCGAGCTTGCGC
>JAUVYN010000050.1 GCA_030603065.1 Pseudomonas sp. | reverse complement strand
TTTCTACAAGAAAACCATCGGTTACGGACTGCCGGACTTCGCAGAGGAACTCAACTACGGAGTCGATCTATCAACCATCTGAGGGTGGTATCAGATTGATGGGGTGAAGGTGCCCCATCAACCATTAAATCCGTATACCCGAAAATAATTATTGTATATCTGGCAGTAGTCTCTTAAGAGACGGTAGATTGACGCCAACCATTTGAATATAAAGGAGTATTGTGATGAGGGTCACATCTTTGAGCTTTCGCAAACCGTAGCGGAGGCGATATTAAAAATGGTTGGTTATTTTGCCGTGATTGGATGGGCAATTTTTTGCGCAGAAATAACTGAGAAATAACTCAAGATGCGCTAGATGCTTTGATTTTATTGGTCTGCAGCAAATGTGCAAAAAGTTGCCCTGCATTGCGCAATAAATTGCGCAATCGAAAGTGACTCAGTTCGCATTTCCGATGTGTTGATAGAGAGCATATGCGCTAAATGTCTGATTTGAATGGTAATGAACTAACTGGCATGTAGTTTGCGATACAGGGGTTCCGGGGCCGTCCACCAGGCCCTTACCCAAGGCAAGGAGAGCACAATGCCAACACCCGCGTACATGACCATCGAAGGCACCAAGCAGGGCCTGATCACCGCCGGCACCTTTACCGAAGATTCCGTTGGTAACATCTTTCAGGAAGGTCACGAAGACCAGATCCTGGTTCAGGCCTTCGACCATCAGGTCATCATTCCCCGTGACCCGCAGTCCGGTCAGCCCACTGGTCAGCGCTTGCACAAACCGCTGATGATCACCAAGGTCTTCGACAAGTCCTCCCCGCTGATCTTCAACGCCCTGACCTCCGGTGAGCGCCTGAACAAGTGCCGTCTGGAGTGGTACCGCACTTCGGCTACCGGCACCCAGGAGCACTACTTCACCATCGAACTGCAGGACGCCATCATCGTCGACGTCCAGTCGCACATGCCGAACTGCCAGGATCCGAACATGTCCCACTTCACTCACCTGGAAGACGTGTACTTCACCTACCGCAAGATCGTCTGGACCCACGAAGTCTCAGGAACATCCGGTTCTGACGACTGGCGCACACCGATCTCCGCCTGATCAGGCGATGATATGCCCCCGTGCGGCTCAGCTGTGCGGGGGTGCTGTCCGTGATAAATCGATTTGCCAGGGCGCGGCAAAGAAGGGGCTAGAAGGAAAGATCATGGCTGGACGGCTGCCGCTTTCAGCGAAGCCCTCGCTATGCACTGTTGGTAGTGCTCGCTCACCTGTTTCGCAAACAGCTCAGGACTCAGACCTGCCTTTTCGCCTATCGCCGACTGGCGGGTGCGGGGCGCGATCGCTCGAGGGACCTCTCGGCCTTCCATTCGGCCTGCCATGCGCAGCACCCGGTTGTATAGGCGAGTGTTTGCGAACTCAAGTGCGTCCCCCTGCTCAAGGGACTCTCTGATCTGCTGGTGATCGAGCCGGAGCTGCTTCGCGAGAGAACGTACAGCGAGCTCCGTTTCACCCGGTTCCCGCGAGCCCGGCCGGATCAGATGGCCGTCCAGGTCGAGGTCGATGCCGGTGAGACGAGCGACCGCATCCTGAAAAGCGGCGTTGCGGCTGGCATAGCGTCCTGCCCGGTAGTCTGCGAAGCGATGGACAGTTTCGTCGTAGTCTGTCGGATAGCCAAGCAGGTGGGCGGTCCCAAAAAACAGTCCGCCCCGACGGGTAAAGACCTCGTCGCCCGGCTTGCCTTCCAGCGGATAGGGATATACGTCGAGGTATGTCTCGGCGATTTTCAGGTCGACCCGCATCGGTCCGCCCGTCTGAACTGGACTCAGATTGCCAAACAGCTGGGAGCCTAGCGGAACACGCTCGATGAAGTCGTCGAAGATGGCGTTCAGCTCCCGCTCGGTTCGGACACTATCCAGTCGCTCATTGTAGGTTTCGCCGGTAGCTGAACGGAGATTAAGCGCTGCGTTGATGATGAAAGCGGGAACGCGGCTGCTTGCGGCGCGTTCATCGATCTCCGTCCGGGCCAGGCGCGGCAGCTGGGGGTTTGACGGAGCGAGCTGGTAGTCACTCTGATGCTCGACGACCGCCAGGACGGCGCAGATGTTCTCTCGCCGCGGAGGAATATTCAGTGTGGTGAAGGCGACCTGGATATCCCTCGCCCACCCGTCCCGGTCGGGCAGGTTGATAGGCAGTGTTTGCGAAACCTCTTCGCGGACTGCCCAGGGACTAGGTTGCACCGGCTGGCCGCCGAAAGGGCCGGCACATCCTGTCAACGCGAGCAGGGTCAGGCCTATCATTGAAGCTGCCAGGCGGCGAGGCGAGAGCGTTGATTCTGTCGGGTGAGGAAACACGCGATAGCTCCTCCGAAGTTTTCATCGACTTTGGACACTGGCCTGCGCGCTTGGTTTGGGTAGGGTGTTTGGTATGCGGGCAGAGGCTTGAGCGAAGGGCTGAATCGGAATGAAAAAACCCGGCACGAGGCCGGGTTTTTTCTTGCGTCGCTACGACTGGAGCTTAGAGCAGGTTCCAAGTGTAGGAAACGATCAGGCGGTTTTCGTCGACGTCGCCGCCATCCAGGTTGGAGTCCTGGCGGATGGTAGCGTTGCGCCATAGAACGTTTACGCCTTCCAGCGGGCCAGCCTGAACGGTGTAGCTCAGGTCGGTGTTACGCACCCAGCGGTTGCTACGCACTACATCGTCATACTGCGCGGTGTCGATGCTGCGGCCGCGAATGTAGCGAGTCATGAAAGTCAGACCGGGCAGGCCCAGGCCTTCGAAGCTGTAGTCGTAACGAGCCTGGTAGGACTTCTCGTCAGGTGCGTTGAAGTCCAGGTCCAGGTACTGAACCGAGTTGGCCAGGAAGATGGCGCCGTCTTCATAGGCAAATCCAGCGTCGCCGCCCATGCGCTGAGCCGCCAGGGTAACGCCGTGGTAGCCGGCACCCAGGGTGAACGCGAGGGAGGTGGCCTTGTTACCAAATTCGGCCGCCGCAGTGCTACGGTCGGAGGTGTGGTAATGGGACAGCTCGGAGGTCAGGCTCAGGCCTTCGGCCAGTTGGGCATTATGCACCAGACCTACGTAGTGACGGCGCCACAGGTTGTCTGCCTTGGAGCTGTAGAGGCTGGCAGCCAGGCTGTCATCGAATGTGTAGGTACCGCCGCCGTAAGTAACGCGGTTGGCTTCGATGCCGTCAGCTGAAATGGCATAGCCAAGCTGGTTGGAGTCATCCATCTCGCCGCGACGGTTCATGCGACCCAGCTCCAGGAACAGGCCGTCGATGGACTCGTTGGTGACGCTGTAGCCGAAGTAGTGATTCGGCAGCAGACGTGCGTCATCATAAGCGATGACCGGGTTTTCAACGAAGTGAGTACCGTAGCGAATGACAGTGTCGTCAACGATACTGGCCTTGACGGCGCCACGGATCTGCGAGTATTCGTTGCTGGCACGACCACGGTCGTCCACTTCCAGCAAGCCGGTGCCGCTGCGACCACGACCGCTGTCCAGCTTCAGGCCGGTCATGGCGGTGACGTCGAAGCCCAGGCCGATGGGGCCGTCGCTGAAACCGGACTCGAAGCCCAGTACGAAGCCGGTGGCGGCTTCTTCAGCTTTGCTCTGACCGACCGGATCACGGAAGTCGCGGTTGAAATACATGGTGCGGTTGCTGAGAGTGGCAGAAGCGCCCTCGACGATACCGGTAGCACGCTCGGTAGTCTGTGCCATTGCGCCCGAAGCGATCAGGCCGTTGCCCATGGCTACAGCCAGCGCGATGGAACTCCATTTGACAGCGTTTTTCATCGTGTACTCCTTCATTAAAAAAGCTTGAGGCTCTCATTGGAACCGTTTTTTCTTTTTTATTATGGCGTAACATTAAATCACTAAAAAAGAATGCGGGAAAGCAACCCTTTTGGAAACAGCAGCTTGTCGTATTCTCTTGAAGCAGCATAGCAGCAAGCCGATTTTTTGGCTGATGTAGCCATAAAACCGGCGCAAGGATTCTAGCATACAGATTTTGTTACGGCTGTAACGGACTTGTCGCACAGCTGTCCGATTTATATCACTTTGTATCCATACAGGCGGGTTCTAATGTTCGAATTACATAAGCAATTGCGCCAGGATGGCGTTTCCATAGGGGACTTTCCGCTCTCACATCTCTTGCTTATCAACGACATGCAGTATCCCTGGTGTGTACTGGTTCCCCGCAGAGAGGACGTCACCGAGATCTTTCAGCTGGACGCGCCTGACAGAGCGCAACTTCTCGAGGAGTCCTGCGAGCTTGCCGAGGCAATGAAGGACGCCTTCGCTGCTGACAAGTTGAACATAGCGGCTCTGGGGAACATGGTCAGCCAGTTACATGTCCACCATATCGTCCGCTATCGTAGCGACCCGGCCTGGCCTGCCCCGGTGTGGGGGAGGCACCCAGCCAAGCCGTATCCTGACGCGCTGCTGAAAGAGCGCCTGGAGCGTATCGCTGCGGTGTTGAGTCATGACTTCAAGCCTGCGGAGACCATGCGATGACAGATGAACTGCAACAGCGCCTCATCGACCTTGAAGCACGTCTGGCATTTCAGGACGATGCGGTTCAGGCGCTCAACGATATGGTGGCGAAGCAGCAGATCGAGCTGGACCGGATGAGGCGCGCTCTGGAGCTGGTAGCACGTCGTCAGGCTGACCTGGCGGCGTCATTGCCTGGCGAGTCGCTGGAAGACGATCAGCCGCCTCCGCATTACTGAGAAGCGAATGCCCGGCGGAAGCGTCATTCGAGTACGACGACGTCTTCCGCCTGAGGCCCCTTTTCCCGCACTGCTGCCGTGAACTCCACGCGTTGGCCTTCGAGCAGGACTCGATGCCCGTCTCCGCGGATCCCGCGGAAATGAACGAAGATATCTTCCCCCTGATCCCGCGAAATGAAACCGAAGCCCTTGGTCGTGTTGAACCATTTGACCGTGCCTGTCTCCCGCGGGCCATTGCCGGCGGGTCGCGCTTTGCGGCGTGACTGGTTGTAGCGCATCGAGTCCATGGTATCGATTACGGTCGATAGACAGACGGCTGCCACTGCCAGGGCGACGGAGTAGACCACCAGGCCGCTCGCCGCAGGAGTGATGAGAAAAGCGCTCAGGGGCGCCAGCGTGGCCACCAGCAGCAGCACGGATGCGACAATCAGCAGGATGCCGCGAAGGCCTTGACTGCCGCCGCGCAGACTGCCGAAACGTTGCAGGTTGAGCAGCCCGAAAAACAGGACGAAGAGAGCAGCAAGATCGATCGGGCCGGACTGGATGAAGAATGGCACCGCGCCAATCAGGCCGGCTACCATTGCTGCCTGGCCGAGCAGCAAGTGCATGAAACGAAGGCTATTCAAGTGAAAATCCTTGGCATTGATGACGAAAGAGGCTGGCGTACGGCCAGCGACCGGTCGGCACTCTAACCTGAAAAGCCCTTGGCCTGAAAGTTCACCAAAGCAGGCATGATAGATAGGAGGGCGGCGGCCGGGCCGCCCCTGGGACTTCAGTTTTCCAGCAGGCTTCGCAGCATCCAGGCATTCTTCTCGTGCACCTGCATGCGCTGGGTGAGCAGGTCCGCGGTAGGTTCATCGTTGCTTGCGTCGCAAACGGGGAAGATGCTGCGGGCGGTGCGGACGCAGGCTTCCTGTCCCTCGACCAGCAGGCGAATCATCTCCTTGGCCTCCGGGACACCTTCGTCTTCCTTGATCGAGCTGAGTTCCACGAACTGCTTGTACGTACCCGGTGCAGGAAAGCCCAGCGTACGGATGCGCTCAGCAATATCGTCGACTGCCAGAGCCAGTTCGGTGTAATGGGTCTCGAACATGAGGTGCAGCGTCTGGAACATCGGGCCTTTGACGTTCCAGTGGAAGTTGTGGGTCTTCAGGTACAGCGTATAGGTGTCCGCCAGAAGGCGTGACAGACCATCGGCGATCTTGCTGCGGTCTTCCTCGGTGATGCCGATATCGATTTTCATGAGAGCTCCTCGTTGGCGTGTTGTCTGGTCGTCTGGCCTTCAGTATAAGGCTAACCGGCTCCTGCTCAATGCTTCCAATTGACGCAAAGCCAGCCACTCGGGCTTTGCCCGCCTGATTGAAAATTCAGGTATATTAATGCGCTTTTATCCTAGCGCTGCGCAGGCCATCCGGCTGCCCGCGCAGAATTGTCTACACAGGAACATTACACCATGATGCGGACCCACTATTGCGGCCAGTTGAACGAATCGCTGGCGGATCAGGAAATTACCCTTTGCGGCTGGGTTCATCGCCGCCGCGACCATGGTGGGGTGATCTTTCTCGATATCCGCGACCGTGAAGGACTGGCTCAGGTAGTGTTCGACCCGGACCGTGAAGAAACCTTCGCCCTTGCCGATCGGGTGCGCAGCGAGTACGTGGTCAAGGTGCGCGGCAAGGTTCGCCTGCGTCCCGCTGGCGCGGTCAACCCGAACATGGCATCCGGCGCCATCGAGGTGCTGGGCTATGAGCTGGAAGTGCTCAACCAGGCCGAGACCCCGCCGTTTCCGCTGGACGAGTACTCCGACGTCGGTGAAGAGACACGCCTGCGCTATCGTTTCATCGATCTCCGCCGCCCGGAAATGGCAGCCAAGCTCAAGCTTCGCTCACGCATCACCAGTAGCATCCGTCGCTACCTTGATGAGAACGGCTTCCTTGATGTTGAAACGCCCATTCTGACCCGTGCCACCCCCGAAGGCGCGCGTGACTATCTCGTGCCGAGCCGCACTCATCCCGGCAGCTTCTTCGCGCTTCCGCAGTCGCCGCAGCTGTTCAAACAGTTGCTGATGGTTGCCGGATTCGATCGTTACTATCAGATCGCCAAGTGTTTCCGCGATGAAGATCTGCGTGCCGACCGCCAGCCAGAATTCACCCAGATCGACATCGAAACCAGTTTTCTCGATGAGTCGGACATTATCGGTCTGACCGAAGGAATGATTCGCGGTCTGTTCAAGGAAGTACTTGATCTGGAGCTGGGCGAGTTCCCGCACATGACCTTCGAAGAGGCCATGCGCCGTTTCGGCTCGGATAAACCGGATCTGCGCAACCCGCTGGAGCTGGTCGATGTGGCTGACCAGCTTGGCGAAGTGGAATTCAAGGTCTTCAGTGGCCCGGCCAAGGATCCCAAGGGTCGCGTTGCCGCCCTGCGCGTACCGGGTGCTGCCAGCATGCCGCGCAGCCAGATCGATGATTATACGAAGTTCGTCGGCAACTACGGCGCCAAGGGGCTGGCCTATATCAAGGTCAATGAGCGAGCCAAGGGCGTAGAGGGGTTGCAATCGCCGATCGTCAAGTTCATCCCCGAGCAGAATCTCAAAGTCATCCTGGACCGCGTCGGTGCGGTCGATGGCGACATCGTGTTCTTCGGAGCGGACAAGGCCAAGGTGGTCAGCGACGCATTGGGTGCCCTGCGTATTCGCCTGGGTCATGACCTGAAGCTGCTTACCTGCGAGTGGGCGCCGCTGTGGGTCGTTGATTTCCCGATGTTCGAAGAAAACGACGATGGCTCCCTGTCAGCGCTGCATCACCCGTTTACCGCGCCCAAGTGCAGCCCGGAAGAGCTGAAGGCCAACCCGGCCACGGCGCTGTCGCGTGCCTATGACATGGTGCTAAACGGTACCGAGCTCGGCGGCGGCTCGGTGCGTATCCATCGCAAGGACATGCAGCAGGCGGTATTCGACATTCTTGGTATCAGCCCGGAAGAACAGCAGGAGAAGTTCGGCTTCCTGCTCGATGCCCTGAAGTACGGTGCGCCGCCGCACGGTGGTCTGGCCTTCGGCCTCGATCGTCTGGTCATGCTGATGACCGGTGCCAGCTCGATTCGTGAGGTCATTGCGTTCCCGAAAACGCAGAGTGCCGCAGACGTCATGACCCAGGCCCCCGGTGCTGTGGACAACAAGGCGCTGCGCGAGCTGCATATTCGTCTGCGTGAGCAGCCCAAGGCGGAATAGCGAATCGCTGCGGACATGCGATGGGAGGCATTGCCTCCCATTTTCATTTACGGCATGGTGTCGCGAGGCGAACCCTCCTTCAAGGACAGCACCAAAGATGGCAATCATACTCGGGGTGGACCCCGGTTCACGCATTACCGGATTTGGTATCGTTCGCGAAGTGGCGGGGAAGTGTACTTACACGACGTCAGGCTGTATTCGGTTGGGTGACGGCCCCTTCCCGGAGAGACTCAAGCGGATTTTCGAGTGTCTGTCGGAGCTGATCGAACAGCATCGCCCTGATGTGCTCAGTATCGAGCAGGTGTTCCTTGCGCGTAATCCGGATTCGGCACTAAAGCTTGGTCAAGCGCGGGGTGCCGCGATCGTCGCCGCCGTAACTGCCGGACTCGAGGTGCGAGAGTACACGGCCAGGCAGGTCAAGCAGTCAGTAGTGGGGACCGGCGCGGCGGACAAGGTCCAGGTTCAGCACATGGTTACTCAGTTGCTGGGACTGTCGGGTACCCCGCAGGCAGACGCTGCCGACGCGCTGGCCATCGCGCTTTGTCATGCCCACTCGGCCAACCTGCATGCGCAAATGGGTGGAGGCCTTATCGGCCTGCGCTCGGGCCGCATGCGCAGGCGTTGAACATGAGGATGCGAATGTGATCGGCAGGCTTAGCGGTATCGTCCTGGAAAAACAACCGCCCTTCATCCTGCTGGATGTGCAGGGGGTCGGTTACGAGCTTGACGCGCCGATGAGCACTTTTTATGAACTCCCGGCGGTGGGCGAGAAGGTCGTGCTGCACACACACATGGTGGTTCGTGAAGACGCGCAGCTTTTATATGGCTTTTCTCGCAAGCGTGAGCGCGAGCTGTTTCGTGAGCTGATCAAGCTCAATGGAGTGGGTCCGAAGCTGGCGTTGGCGTTAATGTCCGGCCTGGAGGTTGACGACCTGGTGCGCGCCGTTCAGTTGCAGGACGCCAATGCCCTGATCAAGGTGCCGGGGGTCGGCAAGAAGACTGCCGAGCGGTTGCTGGTTGAGCTGAAGGACAGGTTCAAGGCATGGGAAACCCTGCCTGGCCCGCTTCACGTACTCGCGCCCGGCAAAGGAGCTGTCCCGGCGGCTTCGCAGGCCGGCGATGCAGTGAGCGCGCTGATCGCGCTGGGATACAAGCCGCAGGAGGCCAGCAAGGCCGTCGCGGCGATAGAGGAGCCAGGCCTGAGCAGCGAGGAGTTGATTCGCCGAGCGCTCAAGGGCATGGTGTAGCCAATCAACGCCTAACCGCACGGACATCACATGCTGGAAGAAGACCGCCTGATAGCCGCTTCGCCGCGGCAGCAGGAAGAGGCTATCGATCGGGCCATCCGCCCCTACCGTCTAGCCGACTATATAGGCCAGCCGACCGTGCGCGAGCAGATGGAGCTCTTCATCAAGGCCGCCAAGGGCCGGGGCGAGGCGCTGGATCATGTGCTGATATTCGGTCCGCCGGGTCTCGGCAAGACCACGCTTGCCAACATCATCGCCCAGGAAATGGGTGTAAAGATAAAAAGCACCTCGGGTCCGGTTCTCGAGCGAGCGGGCGATCTTGCGGCGATGCTGACCAATCTGGAGGCGGGTGATGTGCTGTTCGTCGATGAGATCCATCGTCTTTCCCCGGTGGTCGAGGAGATCCTCTATCCGGCGATGGAGGATTACCAACTGGATATCATGATCGGCGAGGGCCCCGCCGCCCGCTCTATCAAGCTCGATCTGCCGCCGTTCACCCTTGTCGGCGCCACTACGCGTGCCGGTATGCTCACCAATCCGTTGCGTGATCGCTTCGGAATCGTTCAGCGGCTCGAGTTCTACAATATTGATGATCTGGCCGTCATCGTCGCCCGCTCGGCCGGAATTCTCGGTCTGCAGATGGAGCAGGGCGGGGCACTGGAGATTGCGCGGCGCTCTCGCGGCACCCCGCGTATCGCCAATCGTCTTTTGCGAAGGGTGCGCGACTACGCTGAAGTCAAGGGGCAGGGCCATATCACTCGGGAAATCGCCGACAAGGCACTCAATCTGCTGGACGTGGATGAGCAGGGTTTCGATCACATGGACCGGCGCCTGCTGTTGACCATGATCGAAAAGTTCGATGGCGGTCCGGTTGGCGTCGACAGTCTGGCCGCGGCGATCAGCGAGGAGCGTCATACCATCGAGGATGTGCTGGAGCCCTACCTCATCCAGCAGGGATTCATCATGCGCACGCCCCGCGGCCGAGTCGTGACGCGCCATGCCTATCTGTATTTCGGTCTGAATCTGCCGGCTCGAATGGAGCAGGTTTCGGCAGATCTGTTCGCGTCCGTCGGAAATGATCTGAAGCAATAAAAATATTTGGTTTTAGTGTCGGAATCCCCTATGCAAATGATCTACTTGGCTCTACATTATGCGCGCTGACAACCCAGGGCCGCCGTTCGTGCTAAGAGCCCGTGTCTATTTTGAAGATACCGATGCCGGCGGCATCGTCTATTACGTCAACTACCTCAAATTCATGGAACGTGCGCGAACCGAACTGGTCCGCTCTCTGGGGTTTGATCAGAGCGTTTTGCAACGCGATAACATCATATTTGTGGTTCATTCGGTTGCTGCGCGGTACCACCTGCCAGCGTTACTGGATGATGAGCTGGACATAACTGCAGAGGTTGTCGAGCTGAAGCGTGCGAGCGTCAGGTTCAGGCAGCGGGTCAGGCGGACAGACGGCAGGTTGTTGTGCGAGGGGGAGGTTACAGTAGCCTGCGTGAGTGCAGACCGGTACCGCCCCAGAATGATTCCCGATGCCCTGAGTGCGGCCTTCACGGCCGTCAGGACAGAGCCCCAAAAAGCCGAGCGAGGAGAGGCAGAGAGTGGAAGCTGATCAAATGTCGATGTGGTACCTGATAGCCAGCGCCAGTGTGCTGGTTCAACTGGTCATGTTGACCCTGGTTGCCGCTTCGGTGATCTCCTGGGTCATGATCTTTCAGCGTAGCACCGCCCTGCGTTCAGCCAAGACTGCACTCGACGACTTCGAAGATCGTTTCTGGTCCGGTATCGACCTGTCCAAGCTTTATCGCCAGGTAACCGGCAACCCCGATAACAATTCCGGCCTAGAGCAGATTTTCCGGGCCGGCTTTAAGGAGTTCTCGCGGATGCGCCAGCAGCCGGGTGTAGATCCGGAAGCGGTAATGGATGCGGTCCAGCGGTCCATGCGCGTAGCGATCTCTCGTGAAGAAGAGCGCCTTGAACAGCACCTGCCCTTTCTGGCGACCGTTGGCTCGACCAGCCCCTATATCGGTCTGTTCGGTACAGTGTGGGGGATCATGAACTCCTTCCGCGGCCTGGCGACCGTGCAACAGGCCACTCTGGCGACCGTTGCGCCCGGTATTGCCGAGGCGCTGATCGCCACGGCGATCGGCCTGTTCGCCGCTATTCCTGCGGTTATCGCCTACAACCGTTTCTCTGCCCGTTCCGAAATGCTGATCGGTCGTTACTATACCTTTGCCGACGAGTTCTCCAGCATCCTGCACCGTCGTGTGCACACCAGCGAAGAGTAACCGGGGGAATCCATGCAGGTGCAAGGCAGACGCCATAAACGCAAGCCGGTAGCCGAGATGAACGTCGTTCCGTACATCGACGTTATGCTCGTGCTGCTGGTGATCTTCATGGTCACCGCACCCATGCTCAATCAGGGGGTAAAGGTCGATTTGCCGCAGGTCGCGAGTGAAGTGCTGCCCTCGGACTCCAATCAGCAGGTGCTGACATTGTCGGTATTGGCCGACGGCACCTACTACTGGAATCTGGGCGCAACTGTGGATACCGAAAATCAGACCGACAGCGCCATTTCGCTCGAACAGATGGCCGAAGGCGTGACGAAAATCATTCGTGCACGACCAGACACGCTCGTGTATATCCGCGGTGATCGCGCAGTTAATTACGGAGTGGTTGTAACTGCCATGGCGGCCCTGCAGCAGGCGGGCGTTCCCAACGTCGGACTGATTACCGAGGCACCGTGAACAGGCGAGATGAACGCGTGCCAGAGGAGCAGAATGCGGGTTATTCCGTACCGGTCCTCAAGGCATTGGCGCTACACCTGGTCGTGGCGATGATGCTCTTCGTCTCTTTCACGACGGCTCCGGAGTTCGAACCGGCTCGGCCCATCGTCCAGGCTACGCTGGTGCAACTGAATTCGGAAAGCCCGGCAACCACGCCGACCGATCAGCGCATCGCCGGCGAAGCGGCGCGTACTGCGGCGCCCCGGCACGAAGCAGAAGAGCTGCAGCGCAAGCAGCAGCAGGCGCAGGAGCAGCGGGAGGCGACCCAGCGGGCTGAAGCGGCTCGGCAGGAAGCGGCCAGGCAGGAAGCCGCTCGTGCGGAACAGGAAAAGCAGGCTGCTGCCGCAGCAGCCGCCAAGGCGCGTGCCGAAGCTGAAGAGGCGGCCAAGCGACAGGCAGCTGAAGAGTTGCAGCGGAAGGCCGATGCAGCGAAGAAGATCGCTGAGGAAGAGGCGCGCAAGAAGGCCGCCGAGGCCGAGGCTGCGAAGAAGAAGGCCGCTGAGGAAGCCAAGCGCAAGGCTGAAGAGGAGGCCAAGCGAAAGGCTGCAGAAGCAGCCAAGGCCAAGGCCGCCGAAGAGGCCAAGCAAAAGGCTGCTGCCGAAGCAGCGCGAAAGGCAGAAGCAGATCGGGCGGCGCAACAGAAGCGCGAAGCTGAAGACGCCCGCGCGCGCGCGCTGGCTGAACTGTTGGCCGATGAGGCTCAGTATCAGCAGGCCCCGGCGGATCGCGTCGGACAGAACGTGGCAGCCAGCTATGATGACGTCATCAGGCGGTACGTGAGCGAGCAATGGCGCCGACCGCCGACCGCCCGTAACGGTATGGTCGTCGAGGTGCGGATCAGTATGTTGCCGACAGGACAGATTACCGATGTTGTGGTCTCACGCTCGAGTGGTGATGCCGGGTTCGATCAGTCTGCGGTGCAGGCTGTCAGGAATGTGGGACGGATCCCGGAAATGCAGCAACTTTCGCGCGAAGATCCAGCAACCTTCGAGCGCATGTACCGCCAGCGTATCCTGCGCTTCAAGCCAGAGGATTTGTCATTTTGAACAAGTTAATGAAAGCTTATAGAAACTGGGTGGCCTTGCTTGCCATGCTATGCGTTTCCCAGACCGCTCTGGCTCAGGGCGCGATTGAAATCACCCGCGGTACGGATCGCGCAACACCCATCGCGGTGGTTCCCTTCGGCTGGCAGGGTAGTTCGCCCCTGCCTGAAGACCTGGCCCAGATTACTGGAAATGACCTGCGCAACTCCGGGATGTTCGCTCCCTTCCCACGGGAAAACATGCTGAGCTACCCGACACGTGCCAACGAAATCTTCCCCCGTGACTGGCGAGTGCTGGGCGTGGACTTCGTGGTCGCAGGCCAGGTTACCCAGAGTGGCGACCGGTATGAGATTCAGTACCATCTCTACGGAGTGGCGCGAGAAGAGGTGCTGCTGTCCCGTACCGTGACTGGAACCCAGACTCAACTGCGAGACATGGCGCATCATGTCAGTGATCAGGTTTTCGAACACCTGACCGGCATTCGTGGTGCATTCAACACCAAGATTCTTTATGTCGCGGCGGAACGGTTTTCCGCGGAGAATACCCGCTACACGCTGCAGCGAGCGGATTACGACGGGGCCCGGGCGGTTACCCTGCTGCAGTCGCGAGAGCCGATCCTCTCGCCGGCCTATTCTCCGGATGGTCAGCGCATCGCCTACGTTTCCTTCGAGTCGCGTCGTCCCGAGATTTTCGTGCACTACGTCGCTACTGGACGCCGTGAGCGCGTCACCAGTTTCGAAGGCTTGAATGGCGCTCCTGCCTGGTCCCCGGACGGCGAGCGACTCGCTTTCGTGCTGTCGCGCGATGGCAATCCGGAGATTTACGTGATGCACCTGGCGAGCCGCCAGCTGACTCGGGTCACCAACCATTTCGCAATCGATACAGAACCCTTCTGGATGGACAACAACACCATCGTCTTTACCTCTGACCGGGGTGGTCGTCCGCAGATTTACAAGCAGAGCATAACCGGGGGTACGGCCGAACGCCTGACCTTCGTCGGCAATTACAATGCCAACGCCAAGCTGTCGGTTGATGGCCAGACCATGGTCATGGTTCACCGTCAGGATGGATACCGTAATTTTCACATTGCCACTCAAGACCTCAGGCGTGGCAATTTGAGGGTTTTAACAGAAACGTCATTGGATGAGTCACCCACTGTCGCACCCAATGGCACTATGTTAATTTATGCTACCCGTCAACAGGGACGGGGGGTCCTCATGCTGGTTTCCACCAATGGTCGTGCACGGTCGGAGATTCCGACTCAGTTCAACGACCTGCGCGTACCATCATGGTCCCCATACCTGCCATAGGGTATGCACCAACACAAAACCACATGGGGTTTTTTCAGGAGTTTATGATGCAAGTTAACAAGTTCGGCAAGTTCGCAGCTCTGGTTGTAGCTTTCGGCGTTGTTGTAGGTTGTTCTTCCCGCGGTGGCGATGCAGCTGGCACCGGTGCCGTTGACCCGAACGCCGGTTACACCAGCACTGCTCCCACCGGCAGCGGCGTAAGCAGCGAAGAAGCGGCTCTGCGCGCTATCACTACCTTCTACTTCGAGTTCGACAGCGCTGACCTGAAGCCGGAAGCCATGCGCGCTCTGGATGTTCACGCTCGTGATCTGCGTGCTGCTGGCAACCGTGTCGTTCTGGAAGGCCACACTGACGAGCGCGGTACTCGTGAGTACAACATGGCTCTGGGCGAGCGTCGTGCGGCTTCCGTACAGCGCTACCTGGTTCTGCAGGGTGTTTCCCCCGCTCAGCTGGAGCTGGTCTCCTACGGCGAAGAGAAGCCTGCTGCCATGGGTTCCAACGAGGAAGCCTGGGCTCAGAACCGCCGCGTAGAACTGCGTAAGTAAGAGGCCGCATGAAAGGGTACAGAGGGCTTGCAGTACTGTGTCTGTCCATGCCGCTAGCGGTATGGGCGCAGGCGCCGATCGTCGATGGCAGTGGCGGAGCATTCCGTTCGCCACAGCCATCCACCTCTGTACCCTCGCAGCCCGGGGCTGGTCTCTCCATGGAGGGCCAGCTGATGCAGCAGATGTATCAGCTGCAGCAGGAAGTTTCCATGCTGCGCGGTCTGCTCGAAGAGCAGGAGCACCGGCTGAAACAGATGGAGCAGGACCAGCTGGAGCGATACCAGGATCTGGATCGTCGTCTTGCAGCTGGCACCCCGGTAGCCGGAGGTAATCTTGTCGGGGCCGATCCTTCGGGCCAGGCAGGCGCGACCGGAGATCAACCGCTCGACGCACGGGCTCCGCTGCCTGCGCCAGGCGGCAATGCGGGCAGCGGCGCTGCACCGCCTGATCCTGAGCGTGAGAAGTTGCTTTACGACGCGGCCTTCGATCTGGTGAAGACGCGCGATTTTCCAAAGGCCATTCAGGCTTTCACCGCTTTCCTGCGGCGCTATCCTAATAGCGAATACGCGGGTAATGCCCAATACTGGCTAGGTGAGGTTCATCTCGCCGAGTCGCAATTCAACGAGGCAGGCCGCGCATTTGCGCAGGTCATCAGCGCCTATCCCGGACACCGCAAGGAAGCCGATGCCATGTACAAGCTGGCTGATGTGGAGCGGCGTCTCGGTAATATTCAGAAGGCGCGGCAGCTTTATCAGGAAGTGCTCTCCAAGCACCCCAACTCTTCGGCAGCGCAACTTGCGCGTCGGGATCTGGACAATCTGGGTTAATATAGCGCCTCGAAACCGCGCCAGCTTTCCGGTACCTCCGACATCTCGGTCTGTTCCTGCTGTCGCCTGAAAGGGCCTCTGCCTGTTTAGCAGTTCGCCCGGGGAAAATCATGTCCACTGATTCTACTCAGACTCTCCGGATAACGGAGATTTTCTATTCCATACAGGGCGAAAGCCGCAGCATGGGCCTGCCGACAGTGTTTGTGCGGTTGACCGGCTGTCCGCTGCGTTGCCAGTATTGCGATACCACCTACGCCTTCAACGGTGGCGATCTGATGAGCCTCACGGACATTCTGGATCGAGTCGCCCACTATTCCCCACGCTATGTCTGCGTAACCGGTGGCGAACCCCTGGCGCAGCCAAACTGCCTGCCACTGCTCACCGCCCTCTGCGACGCTGGCTACGCTGTGTCACTCGAAACCAGTGGTGCGCTCGACGTGGCGAACGTCGACCCGCGCGTCAGTCGCGTGGTGGATCTCAAAACGCCAGGCTCGGCAGAAGTCGGCCGCAACCGATACGAAAACATGGCGCTGCTGAGCACGGCTGATCAGGTCAAGTTCGTTATCTGCAGCCGCGAAGATTACGATTGGGCACGTTTCCAGATCGATCGCTTCGGGCTGGCCGGGCGAGTGGGGGAGATTCTTTTCTCGCCGAGCCACGGCCAGTTGCAGCCGCGCGAGCTGGCCGATTGGATTGTGAGAGACAATCTGCCGGTTCGCTTTCAGATGCAGTTGCATAAATACCTGTGGAATGATGAGCCGGGGCACTGACATGAACCAACAGACCAAACCTCGTGCAGTAGTGCTCCTTTCCGGGGGACTGGACTCGGCAACCGTCCTGGCGATGGCGCAGGCCGATGGTTTTGAGTGCTATGCACTTAGCTTCGATTACGGACAGCGACACCGGTCGGAACTGCTCGCCGCTCGACGTCTGGCTGAAAGCGCCGGCGTGGCGGATTACAAGGTAATAGGGCTTGATCTGGATGGTATGGGGGGCTCGGCACTTACCGACCCCAGTATCGCGGTTCCGGAGCAGGCAGGGGAAGGGATACCGGTGACCTACGTGCCCGCGCGCAATACCGTCTTTCTTTCGCTCGCGCTGGGTTGGGCAGAAGTGTTGGGGGCTCGTGATATCTTCATTGGCGTCAACGCAGTGGACTATTCCGGCTATCCCGACTGCCGGCCCGCTTTCATCGAAGCCTTCGAGCGGCTTGCCAATCTGGCTACCAAGGCCGGAGTGGAGGGAGATCGCATTCGGATACAGGCACCGCTGCAGAACATGAGCAAAGCAGACATCGTTCGCCGGGGCACTCTGCTGGGTGTGGATTATGCGCTCACTGTTTCCTGTTATCAGGCTGACGAGAAGGGCGCGGCCTGCGGTCGCTGTGACAGTTGCCGGCTGCGGGCGGAGGGTTTTCTCGCGGCCGGGCTTGCAGATCCGACCCCATACGCGTGAAAAAACAGCTTGATTTTATCTGATAAATCAGTAGTATAGCGCGCGTTCGGGTCGTTAGCTCAGTCGGTAGAGCAGTTGGCTTTTAACCAATTGGTCGTAGGTTCGAATCCTACACGACCCACCATTTAATGAAAAAGCGGGCCTTGGCCCGCTTTTTTGTGCCCGCTATATCAGCATTACTCAGTGGGTCAGGTTTGCCTTGAGCGATTTGCGCTTGGCGGCCATCTGCTCGCCGAGCAGCTGTAGCTCTTCCTTGCTCAGCAGTTTTTTCGCCTCGGGAAACATCTCACCTTCCTCTTCCTCGATATGGTGCTCGAGCAGTTCCTTGAGTACTTTGACACGGCCGGAGAATTCGACGGTGCCGGGATCGGTTTCCAGCAGGTCTGGTAGTACCAGCGCCTCTACCGCGCGATGCTCTTCTACCGCCTCGTGATACATCTTCTGGCCCGGCTTGCCACCGGCATTACGATAGGCAGGATAGAAATCCTCTTCCTCTATCGTGGTATGAATCTTCAGCTCCGCTTCGATCTGATTAAGTAGGTCGGTGCGGGTCTTGATTGCTCGTTCAGTGGTATTACTGATTTCATCCAGCATCTTGAGTACGCGCTGGTGATCGTCTTTAAGCATTTCGATTGCGTTCATGTCAGGTCCTCATTCAGTCTGGTCGGAATGCGATCCTTTGCAATCAGATCCTGGCCTCTGATATTCAAGGCTTTTTAGTTGTCAGAGTTGGTCCAGCTGGTCCTGGCGCAGAAGGCCCTTGATGGTCGCCAGGTGCTCTTCTTCCTGGTTCAGGGCCTTCTCGAACTTTTTGGCCATGCTGCCATGCCCGGCCTTGTCGGCAAGCTCGATAAGGAGTTCCCAGGCCGCGTTGTCTGCCAGTTCTACAGTAAGCAGGGCATTCAGACCGTGGGACAGATTGGTCCGAGGGTCAGTCAGCACCTGCATTACGCCCAACGCGACGACGCCTACGACATCTGCCGAGGGTGTCATGGCTGTTGGGTCTGCCCCCATCTTCTCCACAGCGCCTACCAGCATATGAAAGTGTTCTTCTTCCTCGTTACGAATGCGTTGAAGCGTTTCAACCAGATCCGGTGGAGCTCCTTTTTCCGTATCAAGGGCCTTGGCTTTGGCGATCATTGCTTCGTAGAGCCGCACCCCGGTGCGCTCATAGGCCAACCGTTCGCCCAGCTTGTCGATCAGAACCTCCGGATTCTTTCCCAGCAGCTTTTCGGCTGTAGCCTTGAGCATCCCCTTGGCGGAGCCGGGGACCGGGACGGACCCGATCCGAAGGGCTTCTCGCGTTTCGCTGACGCGGGCGTTCATGAGCTGAGAGGCATTACCGGGAACGTCAGCTCCGTAATGTTGAACTGCTTCACGCTGTTTGTCGGTGTCTTTCGGCGACATTTGGGCGCCGGTCATGTTGTGTCCAAGTTTCGCTGCCTGTGCCATTGCGGACTCCTATGAGCTCTTTTCTGAAAGTTCGGTACCGGGGCGCCATTCATAACCCGCCGATGCCACGTTCGAAGGGATGATCTTCGAGTTCATCTGCTCGCGGTATTCAAGTGAAAGCGGGCTCTCTTCCTGCTTCGAAACGAAATGGGTGCCCGAGGTCCGCATGGTGGTTTCTTCCTCCAGCACTTTGCGGACGAACTCTCGTTGGCTTTTGAATTCGACCATTTTTGGCAGGTCGCCACCGAGAACTTCCGCTGGATCGCGGCGCTCCAGCTGCTTGAACAGGTCGCAGGCAAGGTTCAGGTGTCCAAGCTCATAATCCAGGAACTGTTCCCACATCGCCTTGATGCGAGGATTGTCTTCCTGATCCGCACAGCTTTTGTAGGCGTAAACCTCCATCGCTTCGTGAATCAGCCACTTCTCCATGAAGGATTCGCTTGGGTCCATCAGCGAGCCGTACTGGGTCACATGCTGCTCTTCGACCGAGGCGATCTCCGCATATAGCTGGCGGGCGACAGGATCGGAGAACAGCGGGCCGATGTTCATGTAATAGTCGTGGGTCTGAAACTCTGCTGCGGTGATCATGGCTGCATGGATTTTGGTGATCAGTGCCGCGTCTTCTTTCTGATAGTTGTCGCGCAGGTCGCTTTCCGGCGCACGATGATGCTCAGACGTTGGCCTGCCCGGGACTATATCGGTATAGCCCTGAAGGATGTTGTTCGCATCCTTTCCCTCGAGTCGATCCAGCATCGCGGAGTAGCGGTAGAGGTGATCGAAATCTTCCAGTAGGCCGAAGCGATAGGTCTGTGCCTGGTAGGGGTCGGGTTCGTTCTGGGCGACCGCGGCGGTAACCTCAATGGCCACCTGCTCGTAGGCTACGGTCGTTTCCAACGGGGAATGGTCAGATGACAGCAGCCAGTTGACAGCTGTCATCTGGTGTTGCTCAGCACGGCGTATCTGGGCTAGGGGCAGTTGCAGCGCCTTGTTGAAGCGGGATCCGAAGTGTTTGAGGCGCAGGGCATCCTGCTCCAGGCCATTCATCAGAATAATGCGCACCCGGGTGAAGGCGTCGTCATCCAGTTTGCTGATCGGCTTGCTGGCGATGTCTTTCCAGGTAAAGTTCTGTTTTTCGAGCGGGGTACCCTTGTTATCAAATATTCCGGATAAACCGTGCATATTGAAACTCCTGAAACGGGAATGAAATAGCGCTTGTTGCGGCATCGTTAAAAATAGAAGCGTCTCAATGGATATGGTTCAGTCCGCACATATACGAAAACATTATCTCGGCCGACAGGTCGATTGGATTATCGAATAAGATGAGCGGTCTTGCGTGCCCGCGGTACGTAGAGTTCGAGTTTATGGAATCTCAAAAATAGCCATGGCGGAATAATGTCAATTTGATGTTCGCGTGATTTTTAATGACGCTCCTGGCGCAAACTTCCGAACGGTATGAACTTAGACGCCGTTCCGCATTTCTCATGGAGTGAACCTTTCGTTTGCCCTCAGGAGGAATACGATATGTCCGAAACAGCCAAAACTGAAAATGTCGCAGACTGGCTGCGCGATGCCTATGCCATGGAGCAGCAGGCAGAGACGATGCTGAAGTCCCAGTCGGCCCGTCTGGAAAACTACCCCAAGCTCAAGGCGCGCATCGATCAGCACATCGAAGAGACGCGCGGCCAGCAGGAGTTGCTCAAGGGGTGCCTGGATCGGCTTGGTGTCAGCCCATCGACCGTAAAAGACCTGGGCGCGAAGTTGATGGCCATGGGGCAGGGCGTGTCCGGGATGTTCGTCAGTGATGAGGTGGTCAAGGGGGCGATGGCCGGATACGTATTCGAACATCTGGAGATCGTCTCCTATACTTCCCTGATCGCTGCCGCCAAAGCTGTCGGCGATACCGAGACGCAGCGGGTGTGCGAGCAAATCCTGCCGCAGGAAGAAGCCATGGCGAAATGGCTTATTGAGCACATCGATGAAATTACCACCGCCTTCCTCGAGCGGGCTGCCAATCCGGACACTCAGGCCAAGCGCTAGTTTCGGATGCGAGTCGGCGGGCTCTTGGCCCGCCGAAACTTCGGGGGAGTAATATGCTGAAAACTTTCACCTTCGCCATAGTGCATTTCACGGTGGCTTTTACAGTTGCTTATCTCCTGACTGGAAGTTTGATTACCGGAGGGCTTATTGCTCTGATTGAGCCGGCCTGTAATACCGTAGCTTATTATTTTCATGAACGGGCCTGGCAGCGTTTCGGAAGTACTCAAGAACCTCAGAAGGGGTTCGGTCATGGCAACTTATGGCGCCGCTCCGATAGGTGACCGCTCCTTCCTTGAACCTCTCCTCCAACCCCCTGTCTCTTGTTCTAGAGGGAATTATCAGACCATTCAGCACGTGACAGGGGAAAATATGAAAACGCAAAACTCTCCGCAAGGCAATGCCGTGCAACGACCGGAAACTCAGTCGGAACACGGCATCAGCAAAATGCTGCCGTTCCATTTGCCCGAGGCTACCAACGTGAAGGGATGGGAGCGAATGGCCTCCATCGGCGGTGGTGCACTGCTGTTTGCCCGAGGCATGCGCAAAGGCGGTCTCTTCGGTATCGCCAATCTGGCCATGGGGGCGGCCGCGGTATATCGCGGCGTAACTGGCCACTGTGAAATGAAAAAGCAGATTTCCAAAAAGATGGGCTGAGCCCATCGTTCAATCCCACGATGTATCAATGGAGGTATCTATGTCCGTAGAAAATACCAAAGACGTCATCGAAGTCCTCAACGATCTGATCGAAACCAGCAAGGATGGCGAGGCGGGTTTCAAGACCTGTGCTGACGATGCCGAGCGCCTGGAACTCAAGAACCTGTTCTCCAAGCGTGCTGAGGAATGCGGGAAGGCTGCTGCCGAGCTGCAGTCCATTGTCGTGCAACTGGGTGGCAAGCCGGAGGATAGCACCAGTGTCAGCGGTGACTTGCATCGTCGGTGGGTAGACATCAAGTCTGCAATCACCGGCAAGGATGACCAGGCCGTATTGAACGAGTGCGAGCGTGGTGAGGACGTCGCGAAGAAGAGCTACAAGCGTGCCCTGGAAAAGGATTTGCCGCCTGAGATCCGCCAGGTAGTTCAGCGTCAGTACGATGGTGTGCTGCGCAATCACGATCAGGTCAAGGCACTGCGCGATCAGAACAAAGCCAGCTGATTGAGTTAAGTCACTGAGGGC
>JAUVYN010000129.1 GCA_030603065.1 Pseudomonas sp. | reverse complement strand
TCCAGGCCAGATAGGCCATCAACGACGCCAGAACCGCAGTGTAGGCGATGGCACCCAGACTATGGGGCGTGAGCGGCAAGCTTCCTGTCTGGCCAAACTCCCAAAGATAAAACGGCAGCAGCAGCGGCACTCCCGCCAGCAACATGGCTGCGAGCAGAGTCAGGCCTGGGACTGGAAGAGGCCAGCGTCTCAGCAACACGGAATAGAGCCCCCAGGCGAGCACCGCCACCAACATTATCAAGTCGCCCGGGTTGAAGGACAGGGCCGACAGCCGTGCCGGATCACCTGCGGTGAGAATCAATAGCAATCCACAGAAAGACAACAGCGTTCCAATCAGAGTCCCTCGAGTAGGCCATTGACGCAGCAATACGACCGACCAAAGGAACGCGGCGACCGGAAGTCCCGTGTTGACCAGCGTGATGTTGATCGCCGTGGTGCTCTGTGCGGCCAGGTAGAGCAGCGTGTTATAGGTCGAGATACTGAGTGCAGCCAGAACCAGTATCTGTTTCCAGTGCGCCTGTAGTTCAACACGATGCTGCCACAGCCCTCGAGCGGTGAAGGGCAAAAGCAGCAGCAACGCCGTAGTCCACCGCCAGAACGACAGCCCGACCGGCGGAAGGAATCCCGCGGTCGCCCTGGCGATAAGGGCATTGCCCGCCCAGGCCAGGGTGCATACCACTAGCCCGGCCATGGCCAGCACCCGGGGCGAGACGTTCACCGACACGCACGCGCACTCGGTTGCAGGCTCATTAGTCGAGCAGCGAATAGGCCATGACCAGCGCATCCTCACGCCCGGCTACGGCAGGATAATAGCCGCGCCGGCGGCCGATCTCGTTAAATCCAAAGTTCTCATAAAGGCGAATGGCATTGGCGTTGGACTGGCGCACCTCAAGAAAGGTGACCTCGGCCTCCCGCTCACGGGCACGCTGCAGTAGGTGCTCGAGCAACGTTCGCCCGAATCCCTGCCCCTGACTTTCCGGCTTGACCGTGAGATTAAGCAGATGTGATTCTCCTGCCGCCGCGGAAAGCACGCCATGACCCACCTGCTGCGCACCCTTGAACAATAGCCAGCACTCATATCCGGAACGCACGCAGTCTAGAAAGATCCCCCGGGTCCAGGGATGGCTGAACGCGCAGTATTCGATTTTGAGCACAGCATCCACGTCGTCCTCGTTCATGGGACGGAAACTCAGGTCACTCATTCGACAGCATCCACCTGCTCTTAACCCGCTTGATCAGCTTCCACAGCCGGGCCTTGGCTTGCGGCTGTGCCATCAATTCATAAAATCCGGCACTGAACCATGTGGGCGGCAGCCCCTCGAGGGCCTCTTCGCGCCCGGACAACAGCCTCGCCTGATCGACATCCCCTTCGGCCAGCAAGGCAGCCATACCGCCGAAGCACCCGAGCGAGCGCACCGGCCACTCCTCAAGCCGAGCCTGCACGAAAGCCTGCAGGCCAAGGCTCGCCGAAGCAGCACTGCGATCAGCCTGGTTGCGAATCAGCGGCCAGCGAAAATCGGCCAGCAGACGTGGCGCCGGCAGCTCGGCCGCCCGCAGAATGTCGCTGAACAGGCGATGTGGAGCGGTACCCGGTTCGAGTCCCGGCTCATCGATTTCCATCAGTACAGCGCAGGAGCCAGCCTGCCAGAGCTGCAGGTAAAAAGGCGCAACTGCCGGCAAGGAAGGTGATGGCGGCACCTCGACGACCGGCTTTGGAATCTGAATTGGCTGCGCCGGGCTCTTGACGACCTCTCGCACCACGGCGGCGGCCTGCGCTGCAGCTCTGATCGGGATGCTCGCAGCCCGGACGGTCTCCGGGCGCTCGGCGACCTCAGAATCAAACGGCTGCGACACGGGAAGTGGCTCGAGCAACGCGGGCTGCCGCGCAGCAGCTCTGGCCAATGGTCGTCGGGGCACCCAATTGGGAACCCCTATGGCTTCAAGATAAGCCAGACGCAGCGCCTCGCGCATCAGACACCGGCTGCCTGAGGATGGGCTTTCTGCGCCCCGGCTTGCATCAGATTCAGCGCATTCAGATACGCCTTGGCCGAAGCCACGACAATATCGGTGTCAGCCCCGTTTCCATTTACGATACGGCCAGCCTTTTCCAGGCGAACGGTCACTTCGCCCTGAGAATCCGTTCCCTGGGTAATCGCATTCACCGAATACAGCTGCAGGTTCGAATGCGAAGGAGATACCATCTCGATTGCCTTGAAAGTCGCATCCACCGGGCCGGAGCCTTGCGCTCGCCCCTCGACTTCCTTGCCATCAATGTTCAGCACCACCCTCGCCTCGGGAGTCTCGCCCGTACGAGAGGCCACATCCAGATAGACCAGACGAACATGCTCGACCACCTCGGTGAGCGTATCGGACACCAGAGCCTGCAGGTCCTCGTCGAAGATTTCATGCTTCTTGTCGGCGAGTTCCTTGAAGCGGGCGAATGCCGCATTCAGCTCGGCTTCACCAGGCAATTGAATACCCAACTCTTCGAGTCGACTACGAAATGCATTGCGTCCGGACAGCTTGCCCAGCGAGAGTCGGTTGGTGTGCCAGCCTACCGACTGGGCACTCATGATCTCGTAGGTCTCACGGTGTTTCAGCACCCCGTCCTGATGGATCCCGGACTCATGGGCGAAGGCATTGGCACCGACTATTGCCTTGTTGGGCTGCACCGGAAACCCGGTGATGCCCGACACAAGGCGCGACGCGCTGAGAATATTTTCAGTGACGATACCCGTATGCACGCCAAGAACGTCGTGACGCGTTTTGATCGCCATCACGATCTCCTCCAGCGCGGCATTCCCTGCCCGCTCGCCCAGACCATTGATGGTGCACTCGACCTGACGCGCACCGGCAGTCACTGCCGCAAGCGAGTTGGCAACTGCCAGACCGAGGTCGTTGTGACAGTGCACCGAGAACACCGCCTGATCGGCGTTGGGAACCCGTTCGATGATTTGCCGGATGGTCTCGGCAAACTGATGTGGAATGGCGTAGCCGACGGTGTCGGGGATATTGATCGTGCGCGCACCGGCATTGATGGCTGCTTCGATTATCCGACACAGAAAGTCGATCTCCGAACGCCCCGCGTCCTCGCAGGAAAACTCCACGTCCGCGCAGAGATTGCGTGCCCGCTTCACGGCACGCACTGCCTGCTCAACCACCTGGTCCGGCGCAAGCCGCAGCTTGTGCTGCATATGGATAGGACTGGTGGCGATGAAAGTATGAATGCGCCCTGAATTGGCGTTGGCCAGCGCCTCGGCAGCCCGATCGATGTCCGCATCCACCGCGCGAGATAGGCTGCAGATGGTACTGTCTTGGATGGTGTCAGCTATCGCCTTGACCGCTTCGAAGTCGCCCGGGCTGGCAATCGCGAAGCCCGCCTCGATCACGTCGACGCGCAGCTTTTCCAGTGCTTTGGCGATCCGCAGCTTTTCTTCTTTGGTCATCGACGCGCCGGGGCTTTGTTCCCCGTCACGCAAGGTGGTGTCGAATATTATGACGCGATCCTGGCTCACGGCTGGCCTCCTGATAGATTGGACAGCGAATATCTGCGGTCCTGATAAGGCAGAGTATACCCCATCCGAATGAGGGCGAAGGCGCATGCAAACCGCCCCCGCTATGGTTATGACCCACCAACACCGGAGTGACTACAGGTTCACAGAACACCCGGCGCGGTACTAGGCTTGGAAATACCAGTCGACGCAGGCCGCCTGTGGATGGCCTCCCTCACAACAACAATCAAGGGTCCGACAATGTTCGATCGTCATTTTGAGGTCTGGCCACCGCAGGTGCCCAGGCAGCTTGCACTGCCCTCCACCAATCTGTTTCACAACCTCACAGTTTCTGCGTTGCGCTATCCGGATCATCCGGCAATCCACTACTACGGGACCGATATCAGCTATCGGCAGCTGCAAAGTCAGGCGGAAGCGATCGCCGGACATCTACAGCGCGCTGGTGTTCGCAAAGGCGACCGGGTGCTGCTCTACATGCAGAACAGCCCTCAGTACATCATCGGATTCTTCGGCATTTTGCGCGCCGACGCTGTAGTGGTACCGGTGAACCCGATGAACCGTACAACCGAGCTGGAGTATCTGATCAGCGATACCGGCGCACGACTGATGCTCTGCTCGCAGGAACTGCTCGACCATGCGAAACCGCATCTTGGCCCCGAAAAGCTCGACGAGATAATCGTCACAGCCTACTCAGAGTATCTCAAGCGCCCCACAGATCTGCAGCTTCCGGAAATGGTCACCGAGCCACCGGCGGCTGAATATCCCTCCGGTGCAACACCCTGGTCGACCGTGATCGACGCCGCCGCCCCACCAGAGCCGATGCAAACCGGGCCAGACGATCTCTGCGTCATTCCCTACAGCTCCGGAACCACCGGCAACCCGAAAGGCTGCGTGCATACCCACCACAGCGTGATGGCTACGGCCGTTTATGGTGCAGTCTGGACCAATGCACAACATGACATCATCCACCTGGTCTCGGTGCCCATGTTCCACGTGACTGGCATGCAGTCGTGCATGAACAGCACGCTATATGTCGGTGGCACGCTCGTAGTGATGACTCGCTGGGACCGGAAGGTCGCCGCACAGCTTATCGAGCGCTGCCGCGTGAACACCTGGCGCAATATTTCCACTATGGTAGTGGACATGCTCTCTGACCCGGACATCGATCAATACGACATCAGCAGCCTGCAAAGCATTGGCGGAGGTGGTGCAGCGATGCCCGCCGCCGTAGCTCGGAAGCTGGCCAGCAAGACCGGTCTGACCTACATGGAAGGCTATGGCTTATCGGAAACCATGGCGCCCACACACGTGAACCCCCCTCAGGCAAGCAAACCCCAGTGCCTCGGAATTCCGCTGATCGGTGTCGATTCGCGCGTGATCAATGTCGAGACCCTCGAAGAAGTTGGCCCCGGCGTGACAGGAGAAATCATAATGCGCGGGGAGCAGATCTTTCAGGGCTACTGGAACCGCCCCGAGGCGACCGCGGAGGCTTTCGTCGAAGTGGATGGTCAGCGGTTCTTCCGCTCCGGCGACCTGGGCTACTACGATGAAGAGGGCTATTTCTTCCTGGTCGACCGGGTCAAGCGCATGATCAACGCGTCCGGGTACAAGGTTTGGCCTGCCGAGGTAGAGTCGCTCATGTACGCGAACCCTGCCATTCGCGAAGTATGCGTCATCTCGGCACCCCACCCACGCCGCGGCGAGACGGTCAAAGCGTTCGTCGTACTTGCAGCTGGTCAGGAACAAACTACGGATGAAGAGGTGATCGCCTGGTGCCACGAGAACATGGCAGCCTACAAATGTCCGGTAATGATCGAGTTCACCGAGGCAATTCCGCGCTCGCCGACCGGCAAGATCATGTGGCGATTACTGCAGGAAGAGGAATGGAAAAAAGCCGCTGCGAACTGACAGCGGCAGAGTGACAGTACTCAGCGAAGGTGCGCAGGCGGAATAGCGTAAGTGCCCACCGCGTGCGCCACCACCTCGGTGCTGCCTTCCGAGTAGATCGACACTTCGCCAACGGCCAGAGTCTTGCCGAGCTTTAACAAGGTGCACTCACCGATAAGGGCGCGGCCCTCAACCGGCTTGCGCATGAAATTCATGGTAAAGCTGGTAGTGACAGTCAAAGCGGCCAGACCGATCTCACCGAGAATAGCCGCGTACAAGCCCACGTCAGCAGTGGTCATCATTACCGGGCCGGAGACCGTCCGGCCCGGCCTCAGTTGTGCCTCACCCACTTCATGTTTCACCACAGCCCGCATCGGGCCCAGCTCGAGAGCTCGCACCGGCGTTTGAGGAAACTCTTCTGCGAAGAATCGATTCAGCTGTTCGATCGTCAGTTTTTCTTTCATCACGAAACCATAACGTTATCAGGATAGCCGTAGCATGCCTGCTCCGCTCGAAACGGCCAAGCGTATGAGCCGAATCGCAGTATCCGGGACAAATAAAAAACCCAGCCTGTTGGCTGGGTTCTTTATATTAGGCGCTTGACGATGACCTACTCTCACATGGGGAAGCCCCACACTACCATCGGCGATGCATCGTTTCACTTCTGAGTTCGGGATGGGATCAGGTGGTTCCAATGCTCTATGGTCGTCAAGCAGTTCGGTTGCTGTGCGTTGTTTAGTCCACACGGCTAAAGGGTTGGGATCGTGACAGAAGTTTTTCAAGCTGGCTCAGGTCTGCAATCTCATGCAGTTCCAAACTGTCGTTTTGCATGTCTTGTCTACAACACCAGATTGCTT
>JAUVYN010000080.1 GCA_030603065.1 Pseudomonas sp. | reverse complement strand
TTTTTTAATTTTCGGTGTCGAGCCTGCCGTCGAGCAGGGTCTTCAGATGGCTTCCGAAGGGTTGATGCACCCCACCAAGGCAGATGATCCGGGCCCGCTCGAGCTGCTCCTGCTGGATCTCGCAAAGCGATCCGAGTACCGCCAGGGGGCATTCCAGCGCCTGCTCCAGCCGCGGGAGATGCCGCGCCAGCGTCGCTGTGTCGAGAACTTTTTCGCCGTACAGCACAACGGCATCACACTGGCACCGTTCGGCCAGATACTGGATATCCGACAGATCCACCGGGGCGGGCACCAGAATTATCTGTGCATCGATGCTTGCGATACCAATCGCCGCCACCAGCACCTCCAGCTCGCGCTGCGGGCCAGGCAGTGATGCGAGCAAAACCCGTGGCTGCCCGCTGCGAAGATAGCCAAGCCGCTGAAAGGCTCTCTCACGCAAGAAGCTGTCCAGAAACTGCCACTGTACCGAAGGCGGCTCGCTCTGGCCGAGGTATTGCCGCCATACCGGCAAAAGCACCTCTGCATAGACCACCGGCAGCGGCAAGACTGCATGCAACTGGCCATGGATACGATCCAGCTCTTCGATATCGAAGGCATTGACCGCCGCGACCACGCGCGACTTCCACGGCTCGGCCGATGCCGCAGTGTCATCGACCACCGCAGCAGCCGAAGCCTCGACGGCAGCACGGGGCTGACTTACCTGCCGATCGATGATGGTCGCCACCTTGCTCACTGCGACACCCCGATCGATCCAGGCGGTGACCGCTCGAACCCGCTCGACATCAGCCATTGAATAGAGACGATGACCGCTTTCGGTCCGGTGCGGCGAGAGCAGCCCATAACGCCGCTCCCAGGCCCGCAAAGTCACCGGGTTGACGCCGGTCAATCGGGACACCTCCCGGATCGGATAGAGATCTTGCAGGTCCAGATCAGCATCTGGAGGCGCGGCGCCTGGGCTATGGTCGGTCATGGTCGGTTCGGTCTGATGGCCGGGTTGGTTGGACTCATACGTTGTACGAGCATTGTACAGCAATTGATCCGGGATGCGGCGCCCTTGATCCGTCTCCTCCGCCGGGCAAAGGATGCCTCATGTTAATATCTGCCAGGTAGACCCAGACACCCCTATACAAATACTGTACGCAACACCACTATCTTGCTGTTTGTACAATATTCGTATAGCTTTGCATTCCAGGATCTGGCGGCCCTGCCATTTGCTGCGGTACCCCTGGCAGGGGCCGCCTGATCCCACCTGAGGAGCTCACATGGACAATCGGCCCTGCATAGTGATCACCGGCGCAGCCCAACGCATCGGCCTGCACTGTGCCCGGCGTTTCGTCGATGACGGCTATCGCGTAATCATCACCTGTCGCCACTGGCGCAAGGAATGGGATGAGACTCCCCTGCCGGGGATTGAAGTCATGCTCGCCGATTTTTCCAGTGAAGAAGGCATTCACACGTTCATTGCCGAACTGCGCGCTGCTCAGGCCATATTGCGAGGTTTCATCCACAACGCCTCCCTCTGGCTGGATGACAGCGCCCCGGAAGCCTTTGACCTGATGATGCGTGTGCACGTTCAGGCTCCCTATCTGATCAACCAGGCGCTGCCCGGGCTGTTCGACGTCAACGGCACGGCTGATATCATTCATCTGACGGACCGCGTAGCCCATGTGGGCAGCGCCAAACACATCGCCTACTGCGCGAGCAAGGCAGCACTGGAGGCGCTGACGCTTTCCTTCGCCGCGCGCCTCGCACCGCGAATCAAGGTCAACAGCATCGCCCCGGCACTGATCATGTTCAATGACGGGGATTCGCCAGCTTACCGGCAGCGAACCCTCGAAAAATCCGCCCTGGGTATAGAACCGGGACCGGAAGTAGTCTATCAGTCCATTCGCTATCTAATGGACAACCCCTATGTAACCGGCACCTCCCTGCAGCTGGATGGCGGGCGGCACCTGAAATGACGGCAGACGAGAATCCCATGAGCCTTGAGAAACTGACACGGAACTACCACGACATCCTGACCAATCTGGGGGAGGATACCGAGCGCGGTGGCCTGCAGGGCACCCCGAAGCGAGCCGCCAAGGCCATGCAGTTCCTTTGCCGCGGATATCAGGAATCGCTCGAGGAAATAGTCAACGGCGCGCTATTCGAGTCGGACAATGACGAGATGGTAATCGTCAAGGACATCGAGCTGTACAGCCTCTGCGAGCACCACATGCTGCCGTTCATCGGTAAGGCTCACGTCGCCTACATCCCGACCGGCAAGGTGATCGGCCTGTCGAAGGTCGCGCGAATCGTCGACATGTACGCTCGCAGGCTCCAGATTCAGGAGAACCTGACCCGTCAGATTGCCGAAGCGTTGCAGTCGGTGACCCATGCCAAGGGTGTTGCGGTCGTGATCGAAGCCAAGCACATGTGCATGATGATGCGCGGAGTCGAAAAGCAGAACTCGTCCATGCACAGCTCGGTAATGCTGGGGGCCTTCCGCGAGTCGGTCAATACGCGGCAGGAGTTTCTGCAATTGATCGCCCGGCCCAGCCCATGAGTGGCCTCGCCCCGGGCATGGCCCGCATACGCATCAAGGACCTGAGCCTGCGAACCTACATCGGCATCAAGGATGAGGAGATCAGCAATCGCCAGGACGTGCTGATCAACGTCACCATCCTCTACCCCGCGGCAGAGGCTGCGGAGGTGAATCGGATAGAGAAGGCGCTAAACTACCGTACGATTACCAAGGAAATCATCGCCCACGTCGAGGGCAACAGGTTTGCCCTGCTCGAGCGACTCACGCAGGAACTGCTCGATCTGGTTATGAACCACCCCGAAGTGCGCTACGCCGAGGTAGAGGTGGACAAACCTCACGCACTGCGCTTCGCTGAATCGGTGTCCATTACGCTGAGCGCTGGCCGCGGGTGAGGCGAGCGCTTCGAGATTGCTAGCCCTTGGCGGCGCCAGTATCATCCGACCCAAAGTACCGGCCCTATCGGAGTTGATCATGACCAAGCAAGAGCGCATCGAACTGGAAGCGGCGGCCTTCCGCAATCTTGTAAGCCATCTGAGCAGCCGCAAGGATGTCCAGAACATAGACCTCATGACACTGGCCGGGTTCTGCCGCAACTGCCTGGCCAAATGGTACAAGGCGGCAGCGGACGACATGGATATTCCCATGAGTATCGACCAGGCGCGGGAAGCCATTTATGGCATGCCTTACGCTGACTGGAAGGACAAGTATCAAAAGGACGCCACGCCTGCCCAGCAGAAAGCGTTCGAGGACTCACAAAAGCAGAGCGGTTCATGACTCCGGACGATTTCATTGCTCGACTCGGCACGCCCGAACACGTGTTTGCCGATACACTTGCCTTCATCGAGGGGCACTACCAGTACCAGCCCAGTGCCTTTCGCAACGGAGCGGTCGAGAACACCGCCGACCAGAACCAGGGGTCATGCAAGGTACTGGCGATGGCCATGGATCTGGGTCTGAGCGACGAGCAGGCCCTGCTCTGCTTTGCCGAGCACTACCAGTCGGTACTGGCCGACCCCGAAGGAAGCGCCCATGCCAACATTCGGGCGCTGATGGCGCATGGCCTGGCCGGCGTAACTTTCGAGCACCCGCCGCTCGTGCGCCGCTGAGGTCAATCCATGGCGGTCAAAGTTCTATCTCCTGCGGAACATCTGGGCGCACCCAGTCGGCTGCGCCATTTGATGGCGGCCTTTTACGATTTTCTGCTGTGCGTTGCCCTGGTGATGGTGGTTACTCTGGTTTACCAGCAGGGGCTACTTCGACTGGTACATGGTGCAGAAGCCTTGCAGACACTGTCCGAGGCCGGTGCGCTGGATCAGGACTCTGTCCTGAGCCTGTTGATTCTACTGTGTCTTTTCGGCTTTTTCGGTGTGTTCTGGACGCTCGGGGGACAAACGCTGGGCATGCAGGTCTGGCGCCTGCGGGTGCAGCAGCCCGAAGGCCTCTCTATAACCTGGCACCAGGCGCTGATTCGCTTCCTGGTCGCGATTCCGGCTTGGCTGTGCGGCGGTTTGGGCGTGTTCTGGGCCTGGTGGGACAAGGATTCGCGCACCTGGCAAGACATCGCCTCGGGTACGCGCCTGGTTCAGTTGCCCAAGCCCGGCAAGAAGGGTCGCTAGGCGGCCGTTCTACCCAGCGCGCCGCATCAGCACGGTTCCCATCACCACCAGCACCAGGATCGGCGCCAGCACGGCGACCAGCGGCGGAAAGCCGAATACCAGGCTAGAGGGCCCAAGCAGATCCTGGGCGATCCGAAAGCTGAAGCCCACCAGGACGCCGGTAAACACCCGCTGGCCGAGCGTAACCGAGCGCAACGGGCCGAAAATGAACGATATTGCCACGAACACCAGCGCTGCAGTGGTCACCGGCTGCAGCAACTTGCGCCAGAAGGACAACCAGTAAACGCTGTTGTTGAGTTCCTGTTCCGCCAGGTACTGCTGGTACCGCCATAGCCCACTAAGCGGCAGCACGTCCGGATCCAGTAGCACGATGCGCAGCAGCTCCGGCGACAGGCCTACCTCCCAGCGCTGCTGGTCGAGCGTGTCTACCCGGCTGTGGCCGTTTTCGTCAAATAGCGTCCGCTCGACATGCTCGAGCAGCCAGTCGGACTCCTGCACCCGGGCGCGCGCGGCGAAACTCGCTTCCTGGAGACGCCGCTGATCGTCGAACCGGTAACGCGTGATTCCTCGCAGAACGCCGTTGGGTTGCACTGCATTGATGTGAATGAACTCATCGCCTTCACGGTGCCAGAGCCCTCGGGAGCGGATCGCTTCGTTGCTTCCGACCGCAATCGCCCGACGGCTCTCCGCTACGCTCTCACTGTAGGGCGCGGCGTACTCGCCAAGCAGTACCCCCGCCACCATGACCACGGCCAGGGGCTTCATCACCGCACCGATGATTCGCGCCACCGAAATACCCGCTGCACGCATAATGGTGAGTTCGGAATTGCTCGCCAGCGTCCCCAGGCCGATCAGGCAACCCACCAGCATGGCCACCGGAAGCAGGTCATACAGCCGCCGGGGCGACGTAAGCAGAACGTATTCGAGCGCCTGGATGGCGCCATAGTCTCCACGCAGATCGTCAAGCTCGTTGATATAGGCGAACAACAGGTCCAGGCCCAGCACAATGAGCGTGACGACCAGCACGCTGGAAAGGACCGAGATGCCGATATAGCGATCAAGCTGGCGCATGCTGTCTCTCCGGAACGCGAGGCGGGAACAGGGCACGGAAGTTCAGCGCCAGCCCTACCAGCAGGAAGACACCATGCACCCACCAAAGGCCGATGGCAGCGGGGGTGCGGCCGGATTCCATCCAGCCACGGGCGCTAATCAGCAATGCAAGGTAGGCCATGTACAAAAAGATAGCCGGCAGCAACTTGAGGAAGCGACCCTGCCGGGGATTGACTCGCGCCAGCGGCACCGCGAAGAAAGCCACCACGGGGACCAGCAGCGGCAACGCCAGTCGCCACTGCAGTTCGGCACGCATGCGCAGATCAGGATCACCGATCAACTGGCGTGTGGGAATCGCTTCGCGATCGGTGATTTCGGTGACGGCCTCGGGTTGCGGCAGCAGCACCCCATATGTGTCGTATTCGATGGTGCGAAACTCTGGAGAGCCGGGCCGGCCGTCGTAGCGAAAGCCATCCTGCAGCACCAGATAGCGGCTACCATCGGGATTCATCTGCTGGCGCCCTCTTTCGGCGATTAGCACCCCCACCCGAACGTCATCGCCAGTGCCGGTACGCTCGGCAATGAAGACTTCACGCAACTCGGTCCGATCAGCAGACAGGCCACCTGCATAGGTTACCCGCTGCGCCGCACGGCCAATCGACTGGAAGCGGCCGGCCACCAGCGTATCGAACTCGGTCATCGCATCCTGCTCGGCGAACAGCATCTGGGTGCGCGTCACGCCGGCGGGCGCCACCCAGACGCTAAGCCAGGCGACGAATAGCGCTGTAAGCAACGCAGGGCCCTGGGTGTACCAGAGGATCCGCCGTTCGCTTACACCCGTGGCGGACAATACGGTCATTTCGCTGTCCAGATGCATACGGCCATAGGCAAGCAGAATGCCGAGAAACATGCCGAGCGGCACGATCAGCACCATAAAACCGGGCAGTCGATAGCCCATGATCAGAAAGAGCACGCCAGGATCGAGCTGCCCGGCCGCAGCCTGAGCCAGGTACTTGATGAAGCGGCCGCTCATGATTATCAGCAGCAGCACGCCGCTGACGGCAGTCAGCGTCATCAGCACTTCACGGCCGAGATAGCGAAAGACAATCACATTAACTTCCTTGGGTCCGGGGCTTTATGGGCTCACGGTATTAGGCCAGAATGCAGGGAAAACCTGCCTGGTTGCAACAGCCCTGGCGGTCGGTGCCACGAAGCTGGCCCGAGCCACGCGGCGCGCTGCATTATCAGGCAATCCACTCGATTTGTCTTGGGGAGCACCATGGAGTTCAAAGTCAAGCACGGCGCACTGGAAACCATCAAAAGCGGCTGCCTGGTGGTTGCGATCACTGATGCGCGCGGCCTCAGCGGCCCCGCAGCTCAACTCGACAAGGCCTGCGGAGGCATGCTCGCGGCCGCGGTCAAGCACGGCGATATCAGCGGCAAAGCGGGCCAGACGCTGATGCTGTTCGGGCTCCCCGGCATCGCCGCCGCTCGGGTCCTGCTGATTGGCGCCGGCAAGGACGCGGAACTGGGCGACCGCGCCTTTCGCAAGCTGGTCCAGAAGGCCGGAGCGATGCTTAAGGAAGGGGGGGCCACCGACGCGGTTCTTACACTCGGCAGTCTGCCGGTGAAGGGGCGCGACCTCTATTCGCGTACTCGCCTGATGGTCGAGACGCTGCGTGACACCTTCTATCAGTTCGATCAGTTCAAGAGCAAAAAGTCCCCCGCGCCGCGCCTCAAGAAGTTTTACCTGTGGTCTGCTGACAAGGCCGACGGCGATGCGCTCAATCGTGCCCTGGTCCATGGCCAGGCGATCAGCGATGGTGTCGACCTGACCCGCACTCTGGGCAACCTCCCCGGAAACGTGTGCACCCCGACTTATCTGGCCAAGGAAGCCAAGGCACTCGCCAAGCTGCACAAGGAGCTAGAGGTCGAAGTCCTCGACGAGAAGGACATGAAGGCGCTCGGAATGGGCTCACTGTTGTCGGTCAGCAATGGCAGCGCGGAACCTGCCAAGCTGATCCGTTTCAGCTACAACGGCGGCACCCCTACCGACAAACCCCATGTACTGGTGGGCAAGGGCATCACCTTCGACACTGGGGGTATCAGCATCAAGCCGTCGGCCAACATGGATGAAATGAAGTACGACATGTGCGGTGCGGCCAGCGTGTTCGGCGTAATCAAAGCCGTCGTCGGCATGCAGCTGCCGATCAATCTGGTGTGCCTGGTGGCGGCAGCGGAGAACATGCCCAGCGGCACCGCCACCAAGCCAGGAGACATCGTTACCAGCATGTCCGGCCAGACCATCGAGGTCCTCAACACCGACGCCGAAGGCCGTCTGGTACTGTGCGACGCGTTGACCTACGCCGAGCGCTTCAACCCGGCCAGCGTGGTCGACATCGCCACCCTGACCGGCGCCTGCGTGGTCGCCCTGGGGGCCCATACCAGCGGTCTGCTCGGCAACGACGATCAATTGATGCAGAAGCTGCTCAGCGCCGGCCAGCGGGCCGATGACCGGGCCTGGCAGTTGCCGCTGTTCGACGAGTATCAGGAACAGCTTGACAGTCCCTTCGCCGACATCGCCAATATTGGCGGACCCAAGGCCGGCACCATCACCGCGGCCTGCTTCCTGTCGCGCTTCACCAAGGCCTACCCCTGGGCGCACCTGGATATTGCCGGGACTGCCTGGACCAGCGGCGGCAAGGACAAGGGCGCCACCGGCCGACCGGTACCGCTGCTGACGCAGTACCTGATCGATCAGGCCGGCGCGGACGCGTGAGGAGGCGTCGCGCGAAATGACCAAGGTGGATTTCTACCTGCTCAGCGGTAGCGCTCCGGCGCTGCGCCTGGATTATGCCTGTCGATTGGCACACAAGGCCTGGAACAAGGGCCACAGGATCTACCTGCACTGCGCGGATGCGGACCAGGCCGGTCAACTCGATGACCTGCTCTGGTCCTTTCGCGCGGACCTGTTCCTGCCCCACGGGCAGACCGATGACGAGCAGGTTACCTGCGGCTGGGGCGATGAGCCCGGCTCGCACCATGATCTGCTGATCAACCTGACCGACGCTACGCCAGACTTCTTCAGCCGCTTCAACCGGCTGGCTGAAATAGTGATCGAACACGATGCCGTCCGCGTACCAGCGCGGGCGCGATTTCGCTTCTACCGCGACCGCGGATATCCTCTCAATTCCCACAGCATACGGACGGCGGGATGACCACCCATGGCCCATGATCGCTCTGAACCTTCGCGTCTCCTCCAGGACCTCGAGTCCATCCGTACCCTGCTGGACGAACCCGCCAAGCCGGAACTGCATGCCGAAGTCGCCATTCCGCAGCTGGACATTCCAGTACTGGATGATGTGATCGAAGAAACCATTCCACTGGTGACCGACATCCTGGATGAGCCGGAGCTGACAGCGCCAAGCGCAGTTCCCTCCCCGCCGGAAGCGGTCACCGCTGCGGCACCAGTCGTTCCGGAACCCGCACAGCCTTTGTCCAACGACTTGCCTGCGACCCCGGAACGCCCGCACAACCCGTTTCTCCCCTATGATTCGCTGGCGCGCCTGGCTGAAGAGCGCATGCAGCTGGACCGCCTGCTGGCCGGCCATGTTCCGCCTCCACCACGCGATGCAGTGCACACCGGAGCCCGAGAGGTGCGCCTCGAAGCGCGCCTGCGCGCCGAAGCGCAGCTAGTGCTTCAAGAGATAATCGATGATTTCATTCCCACCATCGAAGCCGAACTGCGCAACCGGTTGCAGGGCAAGCTCGACGAGCTGGTCCGTGAACAGCTGAAATAACCCCACGGGGCTGGGACGCTGGTCGCCGGCCTCGTTATAATGGGCGTTTTTCCCGGACACCCAGAAGCCCATGGACAAGACTTACCAGCCGCACGCCATCGAATCCTCCTGGTATCAGACCTGGGAGCGCAACAACTACTTCGCACCCCAGGGTTCCGGCGAGTCCTACACCATCGCCCTGCCCCCGCCGAACGTGACTGGCAGCCTGCACATGGGCCATGGCTTCAACAATGCGATCATGGATGCGCTGATCCGCTTCCGCCGCATGCAAGGCCGCAACACTTTGTGGCAGCCCGGGACTGACCACGCCGGCATCGCCACACAGATGGTGGTCGAGCGTCAGCTTGCGACGCAGGGAATCAGCCGCCACGACCTGGGCCGTGAGAAGTTTCTGGAAAAGGTCTGGGAGTGGAAGGAAGAGTCTGGCGGCACCATCACCCGCCAGATCCGCCGCCTGGGCAGCTCGGTGGACTGGAGTCGTGAACGCTTCACCATGGACGAGGGCCTGTCCGAGGCAGTCAAGGAAGCCTTTGTGCGCCTGCACGAAGATGGCCTGATCTATCGCGGCAAGCGGCTGGTCAACTGGGACCCGAAACTGCATACGGCGATTTCCGATCTCGAGGTCGAGAACCACGATGAAACCGGCTCGCTCTGGAACCTCCGCTATCCGCTGGCCGATGGCGCGAAGACAGCCGAGGGCAAGGGTTACCTGGTAGTAGCTACCACACGTCCTGAAACCATGCTCGGGGACACCGCCGTGGCGGTCAACCCATCCGACGAGCGTTACCAGGCGCTGATCGGCAAGTTCGTGGAGCTGCCCCTGGTCGGCCGACGCATTCCCATCGTCGGCGACGACTACTGTGACCCGGAATTCGGCACCGGCTGCGTGAAGATCACCCCGGCGCACGATTTCAACGACTATGAAGTGGGCAAGCGCCACGCCCTGCCGCTGATCAACATTCTCGACAAGAATGCTGCCATTCTCGCCAGGGCGCAGGTATTCAACATAGACGGCAGCGTCAACGACCAGGTCGATGCCACCCTGCCCGCTGCCTACGCCGGGCTCGATCGCTTCGAGGCGCGCAAGCGCATCGTCGCCGACTTCGAGGCCGCCGGCCTGCTCGAAAAGATCGAGCCCCACGCGCTCAAGGTACCCAAGGGTGACCGCTCGGGCGTGGTCATCGAACCCTGGCTGACCGATCAATGGTACGTGTCGACCAAGCCGCTGGCCGAGCCAGCCATCGCCGCGGTCGAGGACGGCCGCATTCAGTTCGTCCCCAAGCAGTACGAGAACATGTATTTCTCCTGGATGCGCGACATCCAGGACTGGTGCATTTCGCGCCAGCTGTGGTGGGGCCATCGCATCCCGGCCTGGTACGACGAGGCCGGTAACGTCTATGTGGGCCGCGACGAAGCGGAAGTGCGCAGCAAGCACAACCTCGGCGACATCGCCCTGCGCCAGGACGAGGACGTGCTGGATACCTGGTTCAGCTCGGGCCTGTGGACCTTCTCCACGCTCGGCTGGCCGGAGCAGACCGAAGCGCTGAAGACCTTCCATCCCACCGACGTGCTGGTCACCGGCTTCGACATCATCTTCTTCTGGGTCGCGCGGATGATCATGCTGACCATGCATCTGATGAAGCATGAGGACGGCAGTGCGCAAATTCCATTCAAGACGGTCTATGTGCACGGTCTGGTCCGCGACGGTCAGGGCCAGAAAATGTCCAAATCCAAGGGTAACGTGCTCGACCCGCTGGACATCATCGACGGCATCGACCTGGAGTCGCTGGTGCAAAAGCGCACCAGCGGGATGATGCAGCCCAAGCTGGCCGAGAAGATCGCCAAGCAGACCCGCGCCGAATTCCCCGATGGCATCGCCGCCTATGGCACCGACGCGCTGCGCTTCACCAACTGCTCGCTGGCCTCCACCGGCCGCGACATCAAGTTCGACATGGGCCGGGTGGAAGGCTATCGCAACTTCTGCAACAAGATCTGGAACGCCGCTCGCTATGTGATGATGCAGTGTGAAGACCGGGATACCGGAATCGATGGCGCACCCGTCGAACTGACCCTGGCCGACCGCTGGATCATCTCGCAGCTCCAGCGTACCGAAGCGGAAGTCACCCGCCAGCTCGATGCCTTCCGCTTCGACCTGGCCGCGCAGGCGCTCTACGAATTCATCTGGAACCAGTACTGCGACTGGTATCTGGAGCTGTCCAAGCCGGTCCTGTGGGATGAAAACGCACCGGCCGAGCGCCAGCGCGGTACCCGTCGTACTCTGGTGCGAGTCCTGGAAACGGCACTGCGTCTGGCCCACCCCTTCATGCCCTTCATCACCGAGGAAATCTGGCAGAAGATTGCCCCTCTGGCTGGCAAGACGGGTGACACCATCATGCTGCAACCCTGGCCGGAGGCGGACGACAGCCGCCTCGACGAAGCGGCAGAGGGTGATGCCGAGTGGCTCAAGGGACTGATCGTCGGCGTGCGCAACATTCGCGCCGAAGTCAACATCGGCCCGGGCAAGGAGCTCGACCTGCTACTGCGCAAGGCCAGCGCGGAAGACCGCCGGCGCCTGGCCGAGAATGAGACCTTCCTGCGCAAGATGGCCAAGCTTGGCTCCATCACCGTGCTGGAAGAGTCCGACGAGGCGCCGCTCGCCGCCACAGCCCTGGTGGGTGAGCTCGAAGTATTGGTACCCATAGCCGGGCTGATCGACAAGTCCGCCGAACTTGCGCGGCTGGACAAGGAGATCGCCAAGTTGCAAGGCGAGGTGGCGCGCATTGGCGGCAAGCTGGGCAACCCCGGCTTCGTCGACAAGGCGCCGGCTGCGGTAATCGAGAAGGAACGCGCCAAACTGGCCGAAGCCGAGCAGGCGTTGTCTCAGCTCGGGGACCAGAGGGCCCAGATCGCCGCGCTCTAATGCGTAGCGACCAGGACAAACACACTACCAAGGGCCGCCTCAGGCCCGACAGGATGAACTAGACATGCTGAAGTCACCCCTCAGTCACTGGCTTCGCGCTGCGGCGCTGGGCGTCACCCTTGCCACCTCGATCAACGCGGCGGCGGAAACCCGCTCGGTCGCGGTCACGGCCATCGTCGAGCATCCGGCGCTGGATTCGGTCCGCGACGGGGTCCGCTCGGCGCTGGAGCAGGCCGGCTACAACGAGACCAATCTCAAATGGCAGTACCAGTCTGCCCAGGGCAATACCGCTACCGCTGCGCAGATCGCCCGCAAGTTCGTTGGTGACCGGCCGGATGTGATCGTATCCATTGCCACGCCGTCTTCCCAGGCAGTGGTAGCCAGCACCCGTTCGGTACCGGTGGTCTTCGCCGCGGTAACCGACCCTATCGCTGCCCAACTTGTGCGCAACTGGGAGCCCTCTGGCGGCAATGTCACCGGCGTATCCGATGAACTGGAGCTGGAGCGGCAAATGGAGCTGGTCAAGCGTGTCGTACCCGAGGCCAAGCGGGTCGGTATGGTCTATAACCCCGGAGAGGCCAACTCGGTGGTGGTCGTGGAACGCCTGCGCAAACTGCTGCCCGAGATGGGCATGACCCTGGTGGAAGCCGCCGCACCGCGCACGGTGGATGTAGGCTCCGCGGCCCGCAGCCTGGTCGGCAAGGTCGATGTCATCTATACCAATACCGACAATAACGTAGTGTCGGCTTACGAGTCGCTGGTCAAGGTCGGCATGGACACCAAGACCCCCCTGGTCGCCTCGGATACCGACAGCGTCAAGCGCGGTGCTATCGCCGCACTGGGTCTGGATTACTTCAAGCATGGCGAACAGGCAGGCGAACTGGTCGTGCGGATCCTGCAAGGTGAAGCACCGGGCAGCATCGCCCCGCAGAAGAGCGCCGACCTGAGCCTGTATCTCAACCGCGCCGCGGCCGCCGCCCAGGGCGTCACCCTGTCCCAGGACCTGCTCGACTCGGCTGTCGAAATCATCGACTGACCTGACCCGCGCCGGCGCATCCGCGTCGGCGCTGCCGATTTCCCAAAGGCATTTCCCCTATGTCACTGTTTTCCCTGTTTGGCGCCCTTGAGGTCGGACTGATATTTGGTCTGGTGGCGCTCGGTGTATTCATTTCGTTTCGACTGCTGCGCTTCCCGGACCTGACGGTCGACGGCAGCTTTCCGCTGGGTGGCGCGGTCTGCGCGGTGCTCATCGCCAATGGCACCGACCCCTTCCTGGCGACAGCCATAGCGACCCTGGCCGGCGCGCTGGCAGGCATGGCTACTGCTTCGCTCAATGTGCACCTGAAGATCATGGACCTGCTCGCTAGCATCCTGATGATGATCGCACTCTACTCGATCAACCTGCGCATCATGGGCCGGCCGAACATACCGCTGATCATGGAGCCGACCGTGTTCAGCGTGCTGCAGCCGGAGTGGCTTACCGATTACGTGGCCCGCCCGCTTATCCTGCTGATGGTAGTGGTGATCGCCAAACTGCTGGTCGACGCCTATTTTTCCACCCGCCAGGGGCTGGCGATCCGTGCAACCGGCTCGAACCCGCGCATGGCAAGGGCCCAGGGGGTCAACACCGGCGCCATGGTCATCCTCGGGATGGCTGTATCCAATGCCCTGGTAGCGCTGGCCGGTGCCATGTTCGCCCAGACCCAGGGTGGCGCCGACATCTCAATGGGCATCGGCACCATTGTCATCGGCCTGGCTGCAGTCATAGTCGGTGAGAGCGTGCTGCCGGCTCGCCGACTCATCTACCTGACGCTCGCAGTGATCCTTGGCGCGATCCTCTACCGCTTCTTCATCGCGCTCGCGCTCAATAGCGACTTCATCGGTCTCCAGGCGCAGGACCTGAATCTGGTTACCGCTGTACTCGTCGTGGTCGCTCTGGTCATTCCCCTGCTGAAACAGCGCATGGCCCGCAGGAGGCACCTCTGATGCTCAGCGCGCAAAATCTCAGAATCACCTTCAACCCCGGAACGCCCATCGAGACCCGCGCTCTGCAGGGCCTCTCGCTTGAGATTCCAACCGGACAGTTCGTCACCGTGATCGGTACCAATGGCGCGGGCAAGTCGACCTTCCTCAATGCGGTGTCCGGCGATCTGCCGGTGGACAGCGGCGCGCTGCTGATCGACGGCGAGGACGTTACCCGGCAGCCGGTCTGGACCCGCGCCAAGCGCGTGGCCCGGGTATTTCAGGACCCGATGGCCGGAACCTGCGAAGACCTGACCATCGAAGAAAACATGGCCCTGGCTCAACAGCGCGGCGAGCGCCGGGGACTGCGCTGGGCAGTCCGCAGCAGCATGCGCGATGAGTACCGGGCGCATCTGGCAACACTCGGGCTGGGGCTGGAGAATCGCCTGACCGACCGCATCGGACTGCTTTCCGGTGGCCAGCGCCAGGCCGTCAGCCTGTTGATGGCGGCGCTGCAACCCTCGCGCATCCTGCTGCTCGACGAGCACACCGCAGCGCTCGACCCACGCACCGCAGACTTCGTGTTGCAGCTTACCGCGCGCATTGTCGCCGAGAAGAAGCTCACCACCATGATGGTCACCCACAGCATGCGCCAGGCGCTGGATGTTGGTGACCGCACGGTGATGCTGCACCAGGGACAGGTGGTACTGGACGTCGCGGGAGAGGAGCGCAAGGGGTTGGAAGTGACCGACCTGTTGCGCATGTTCGAGACCGTACGCGGCGAGAAACTCGCCGACGACGCACTGTTGCTGGGCTGAGCCACCGGTCGCGCACGCGCCCTTTGCGGCGCGGCGCGAACTGCAGTACCTTGCAGCGCACGACCTGCGGTTGTTCAACCGCCACGCCAGAACCGGATATCAGCATGCCCATCGACAACAGCATCGTTCACCAGATTCACAAGAAGCCCGACGGACAGCCGGCCAGCCTCACTCTGCGTGATGCGGAACTGGCCAGTAACGAGGCACTGGAGCAACTGCTGGCTGGCCTGATCGAAGCCTACAATTCCAAACCGAACAAGGCCTGGGGTTACTTCCACGAAGAAAGCGGTGCCTACCCCTTCAGCGGCTGGCTGCAGCGACTGATCGATGGCGAGCTGGATTTCGTGCGTTTCTCCAGCACCGCCACCGAGCAGCTCAAGAACCTGATGGAAGGGTCCAATCTCGCCCTCGGCGGTCATGTCCTGTACATACGTTACCGGCAGGGCATGACCGCTTTTCTGGTCATCGCGCTGCTGCACCACACCGAAGGCGTCACGGTCACCGACGATCTCAACGTCGCCGCAGCGCGCCACCTGGACCTGTCCAGCCTGAACATGGCGGCGCGCATCAACCTGACCGAGTGGAAGCAAAACACGAGCTCCAGACAGTACATCTCCTTCATACGTGGGCGCAGTGGCAAAAGGGTATCGGACTATTTCCGCGATTTCATCGGCTGCGTCGAAGGTGCCAACCCGGAAGAGGAAACCACTACCCTGCTGCAGGCCTTTCAGGACTATGTTGGCGAAGCGGACCTGGAACCGGCGATCGTCAAGGACAAGACCAAGGCCATGAGTGGCTACGTCAGCAGCCAGGCTCGGCAGGGCGAGCAGGTGGCGTTGGAAGAACTATCCGGCCTGATCGATGAAGACCAGCCACGGGCCTTCTACGACTACATCCGTAACAAGGATTACGGCCTTGCCCCGGAGATTCCGCCCGACAAGCGGACCCTGAACAACTTCATGCGCTTCTATGGCAAGGCTGACGGCCTGTCGATCAGCTTCGAGGCGCACCTGCTCGGCGAACGGGTGGAGTATGACGAATCCGAGGACTCGCTGGTAATCCGCCATCCGCCCAAGGGGCTCATTCAGCAACTCAAGAAGAAAGCGCGCTGAGGCTAGTCGCCCGAGGGGCGGAACTTGCAAGCAGCTCGGCCGGTCGTCTGTGTACAGGCCACCGGGCCGCTTACGGCCGGTTGGCTCCCCGTAGACTGACGCGGAGACCTTCATGCCCCTACCCATTGCCGACTATGCGCTCATCGGTGATATGCGCTGCGCTGCCCTTGTGGGCAACAACGGCAGCATC
>JAUVYN010000003.1 GCA_030603065.1 Pseudomonas sp. | reverse complement strand
TCCAGGCCGATGTCGCGGATCACCCGCTTGACCAGACGCATCTGGTCGTCGCCATCGAGGATCTGGAACTGCTCGGCCAGTCCGGCCTCGCGCCAGTGCGCACGCAGCAGGCGGTGGGCCAGGCCGTGGAAGGTGCCGACCCACATGCCCTGGGGCGAGATGCCCAGCAGCTGTTCGATGCGCTGGCGCATCTCATAGGCAGCCTTGTTGGTGAAGGTGACCGAGAGAATGCTCCAGGGCGAGGCGTTCTCGACCTGAATCAGCCAGGCGATACGATGGACCAGAACGCGGGTCTTGCCGGAGCCGGCGCCCGCCAGCACCAGTTGCTGGCCGACACTGGCGGTGACGGCCTGACGCTGGGCATCATTGAGCGAATTGAGCAGGTGGGAAATATCCATCGCGGCATTCTATCAGTCTGCGGCCGCCAGTCGAAGGGGATCGCCAGAACCCTTGTTCCAGACACATCGCCCTTGCATCAATTTGCCATGTGGGGGTGTGCCGAGCCGCGCTGGTGGTGTAAGGTGACGGGCGAATGGTGCCGGAGGAACCCGGCCAATACCTATAACAAGAAGCGTGCAGCGTTCGGATCACTCGTCACATGGCGTTATCCCAAATGAAGCATTCCGTATCCAGCGGTAGCCGGGACGAACTCGTCCTGCGGCAGCTGGATCTGCTATACGAGTACTCCCGGGCTTCCCAGTGGCTTGTTGCGCTGGCCGCAGGCCTGATTGCTGTTCTGGTCTGGAAGGTCGCTCCCCTTGGATTGGTCCTCACCTGGGTCGGCGTGATCGCAGTCCTCACCCTTGCCCGTTACCGCTTGAGCCACAGTTTTCTGCGCGCGCCGGCCAGTGAGCGTTTGCGGTTCCGCTGGCGCGGTCTGTTCTATCTGGGCAACTTCCTGACTGGTCTCGCCCTGGGCGTCGTCCATATTCTGCTGGTACCTCAGGAAAACTTTGCCCTGCAGGCGCCAGTGTATGGGATCGCCGGTGGGATCAGTCTGTGCGTGGGCCTTCTTCATGCCCATCGCTTTCTGGCATTCGTCAGCTTTGCCGTTCCCGCCTGGCTACCGCCGGTAGTCTATCTGCTGACCCGGGATGATCCGACCAGCCCGTACTGGGCTCTGCTCGGTTTACTGATCTTCCTTTCCATCCTGCTCGCTGGTGGTTTCATCAACCGTTCGGTTACGCGCACCCTTCAGGCAGTGGATCAGAGCACCGGACTGGTGTCTCGCCTGGAAGATGCGCGCAAGCAGGCCGAGTCACTCAATCAGCAGCTTACTCGCGAGATCCAGCAGCGTCGGCAGGCGGAACAACAGCTGCGTGAAAGTCACGACGAACTGGAGCGGAGGGTTGAACGACGCACCGCCCAGTTGCAGGCCGCTACGGAGGCCCTGCGTTCCAGCGAGGATCAGCTCAGCCTGGCGCTCGAGGCCAGTGAACTCGGCCTCTGGGACTGGGATCTGGACAGCGACCGCGTCTACCATTCACATCTGCAGGAAATCTTCGGCCTGCCCGACGACAGCGTGCAGCATATGCGCGCCGACCTGACCCCCCTCCTGCATCCGGACGACCGGCCGCTTGTACGCGAGGCGATGATCCGCCATCTGCACGATCAGGACGCGATTTACCATATCGAGTACCGGGTCCGTCACGCTGCCGGGCACTGGGTCTGGGTGGAGGACACCGGCCGAGCGGTAGCACGGGATGAAACCGGCCGGGTACACAGGATGATCGGCACACGCCGTGATATCACCGCCCGTCGACATCAGGCCGAAGAAGCTCGCCTGGCAGCTACCGTATTCGAGGCCACTTCCGAAGGTATCTTCATCCTTGATCCGCAGTTGCGAATTCTGGCGGCGAACCGCGCCCTCAGCGTGATCACCGGGTACGCGGTAGCCGATGTGATCGGCCGACGCATCATCGATCTGGAAGAGGCCGAAAGCAGCGACGAGTTCCGTCAGATCCGCCGCAAGCTGCAGGCGGAGGACCGCTGGCAGGGCGAGCGTATTGCCACCCGGCGCAGTGGCGAAACCTACCCGCAGTGGCTGCAGCTCACCGTAGTACGTGACCAGGCCGGTAACATTTCCCATTACGTCGGATTCTTTGCCGACCTGACCACCCACCGTCAGACCGAGGCCAAGGTACAGTACCTGACCAACTATGACCCGCTGACCCAGTTGGCCAACCGCAGCATGTTCACCGAATGGCTGAACGAGGCCTTCGGCAGGGCTCGCCGCAGCGATACCAACCTGGCCCTGTTGCATGTGGATCTGGACCGCTTCAAGTACATCAACGATACGCTCGGCCATGGGATAGCCGACACCCTGTTGCAGGAGGTCGCCACTCGGCTCAATACCCTGATTCCCGAGGGGGCGGTGCTCGCCCGGCTTTCGGCTGACGAGTTCGTGGTCCTGCTGGAGGGCTGCACCGATCCCCACTGGCTGGCGAAGCAGGCCCGCAGCATCCTGGAAACCATAAAGCGCCCGGTAACCATCGGTGAACATGAGCTGGTAGTCACCGCTTCCGTCGGCATCAGCCAGTTTCCCGGCACCGCCCGTGACAGCCTGATGCTGGTGACCCAGGCCAACCTGGCGATGCAGCACGCCAAGCATCTGGGCGGCGACGGCTGCCAGTTCTTCACCGAATCGCTGCAGGGCTACAGCCCGGATCGGCTGCGCCTGGAAGGTCAGCTGCGCAAGGCGCTGGACGAGTCCCAGCTGGTGGTGTTCTACCAGCCCAAGCTACACCTGAAGACCGACCGGATCAGCAGCGCCGAGGCACTGGTTCGCTGGCGCCATCCGGAACGCGGCCTGGTCATGCCGGGCGACTTCATTCCTATCGCCGAGGAAACCGGAATGATTGTCACCCTCGGCGAAATCGTCCTGCGCCAGGCCTGTGTACAGGCAAGCCTCTGGCATCAGTGTGACGGAGCATCCATCTGCGTGTCGGTTAACCTCTCCGTCCAGCAGCTGCGCCAGCCGAATTTTGCCCGCTCGGTCCTTGATCTGTTGCAAGAATGCAGTCTGCCCTCGGAACTGCTGGAGCTGGAACTGACCGAGAGCATGTTCCTCGAAGAAACCGAGACGGTTCTCGACAACATCGCCGCACTGCAGGCTGCGGGCGTCAAACTGGCGGTGGACGATTTCGGTACCGGCTATTCCTCACTGGCCTATCTCAAGCGCTTCCCGTTGAATACCCTGAAGATCGACCGCGCGTTCATCTCTGAGCTGCATGATGGCGCCCAGGATGCGGCCATCGTCCGAGCCATTATCGCCATGGCACATAGCCTCGAACTGAATGTAGTGGCGGAGGGCGTCGAAGAGAACAGCCAGATGGAACTGCTCCGCAGCTGGGGCTGCGACGAGGTACAGGGTTATCTCATCAGCCGCCCGGTCGATGCAGTACACTTCGACGAATTGCTGCAGCGCTCACAGTCAAGCCTGAGTCTGCTCTAGCGAGAGCGTTCATCCAGCCAATAGTGCCCTTGCCGTTCGAGCAGACTGTCCGCCGCTTCTGGCCCCCAGCTGCCGGCAGCATAACGCTTCGGTGAGCGATAGCAGTTCTGCCAGCCTAGGATGATCGGATCCACCCAGCGCCAGGCCGCTTCAATTTCGTCCCGGCGCATGAACAGTGTGGCATCGCCTTCGATAACATCGAGCAGCAATCGCTCATAGGCGTCCCAGCGGCGGCGCTTGAAGGCCTTGGCAAAATTGAGATCGAGTTCTACCTGCTGCAGCGTCATGCCTCTCCCGGGCGACTTGGCTGCCAGCGATAGCTGGATGCTTTCGTCCGGCTGGAGGCGGATGACCAGACGGTTACCTGCCGGGTCGTCGCCCTTCTGGGGGAACAGCCGATGCGGAACCGCCTTGAACTGGATGACGATCTCTGACTTGCGCTGGGCGGTGGCCTTGCCAGTACGCAGGTAGAAGGGCACGCCGGCCCAGCGCCAGCTGTCGATTTCTGCCTTGAGCGCAACGAAGGTTTCAGTATTGCTGTCGTGGTCGACACTCTTCTCGAAATAGTAGGCGGGTAGCTTCTCGCCTGCGCGGGAACCTTCAGAGTACTGACCGCGCACGGTGTGATCCTGAACGTCCATGCCGGTGATCGGCCGCAACGCTTCGAGAATCTTCAGTTTTTCGTTACGCACCGCCTCTGGTTCGAAATGCACCGGGGCTTCCATTGCCACCAGACAGAGCAGTTGCAGAAGGTGATTCTGGACCATGTCGCGGATGGCGCCAGCCTTGTCGTAATAATCGCCGCGGTTTTCCACCCCCACGGTTTCGAGCACGCTGATCTGTACATGATCTATGTGCGCGTTGCGCCAGAGCGGCTCGAACAGCGCGTTGCCAAAACGCAGCGCGAGAAGATTCTGCACCGCCTCCTTGCCCAGATAGTGGTCGATCCGGAAAACCCGCGATTCATCGAACACACTGCCGATCTGGTCGTTGATCTGATTGGCAGTCTCGAGACTCTGGCCCAGGGGTTTCTCCAACACTATACGCGCCTGGTCATCGGCCAGGCCGACCGAGGCCAAGTACTTGGCAGTGGAGGCGAACAGTTCGGGCATGGTCGCCAGATAGAACACCCGTACACGACCTGGGGATTCGCCCAGCGCTTTGGCAAGCCTGGGGAAGGCGACCCGCTGACTGACGTCCAGGCTGAGGTAGTCCAGACGGGTAGCAAACGCTTCCCAGACCTGCTCGTCGAAATCTCCCTGCGGCAGATACTGACTGATACGCCGCTTGACCAGAGTGCGATAGGCCTCCGGCTCGTGTCGAGCCCGAGCCAGCGCAAGGATGCGCGTGTCCGGGTTCAGATGCCGGTCACGGTGCAGGTAATAAAGCGCCGGCAGTAGTTTACGCATCGCCAGGTCACCGGTTCCGCCGAACACCACCATGTCACAGGCCAGACCACGTTGCGGCACAGGCATCCTCCTCTTTCAAGACGGTTGGGCAGATTTTGTAGTATAACTACAAGACTTTCTCTCGATCGCACTCAGACTAACACCAAAAACGCCGTGAACCTGCTCCAGCATATAGCCAGTACCCGTCCCCAGCTCCGCAAGTCGGAGCTGAAGGTGGCCGACCACGTTCTGGCCCATGCGGCGCAGGTCATGCACTCGTCGATGGCCGAGCTGGCGCGGGAAGTCGGTGTCAGCGAGCCGACGATCGTGCGCTTCTGTCGAGCCGCAGGCTGCAGCGGGTTTCAGGACCTGAAGCTCAGACTAGCGCAAAGCCTCGCGGCAGGGGCCAGCTTCGGTCAGTTTTCGATCACTGACACGGACAATACCGACCAACTGTCACAGAAGATCTTCGATACCACCCTGGCTACGCTGATGGAGGTGCGTGAAACCCTCGATGTCGTGGCCATGGACAAGGCCATCGAAGCCATGGCGCGGGCCCGCCGGGTCGAATTCTACGGCTTCGGCGCGTCTGGTGCGGTAGCCAGCGATGCACAACACAAGTTTTTTCGTCTGCAGGTATCCACCGCTGCCTATTCCGACCCGCACATGCAGGCCATGTCCGCGGTCACCCTGGGGCCCGAGGACGTTGCCGTCGCCATTTCGCAGACCGGGCGTACCCGGGATCTGCTGCATTCCGCCTCACTGGTCGGGGAAAGCGGCGCCACGCTGATAAGTCTCTGCCCGAGCCATACGCCGCTGGCCGAACTCGCCAGCATTCATATTCCAATCGATGTGATCGAGGACACCGAGATTTACACTCCCCTGTCTTCGCGCATCGCCCACCTGGTGGTCATCGATGTATTGGCAATGGGGGTGGCGATGCGTCGCGGCCCGGAGCTGGTGAATCACCTGAAGAACGTCAAACGCAGCCTGCGCGGACTGCGCCTGTCGCCCAAGGCCGGCCACCGCAGCAGCGATAGCGGCGACTAGCCCTTTGGCGCCCGACGCTGGAACTGCCGGGCGACATCCTGCGCCGAAAGGCGCCAGGCAATCCAGCCAAGCAGCCCGCAAAACAGCAGCGTGAACAGTCCTCCGGCCAGCAGCGAAGGCGTTCGCGCGCCAGCCATGGCTGGCTGGTATTCCGGCGGAACGTCCTGCAGAGCGGCGCTGAGCGGATCGGCCTGAATAACCAGAATGAAGCTGCCGGCAGCCCAGACGATGCCCATCAGCATCAGTCCGATGAACAGCAGCCGAGCCCAGTTAAGGCGCCGCAGCAGTCCGACCGCAGCGACCAGCAGCACCGCCGAAACCAGCACATTGACGAACATGATAGCCGGCAGGTTGCCTACGAACAGACGCTGGACACTGAATACTCCGGCTCCGGTCGGTGCCGTCTGATGCTGGCGCACCAGGTCGGCAAGTGGCGGCCAGAAGTGGATGATCAGATTCTGTAGCAGCCCCATGACCACGCCCCCTGCGGCCAGCAAAATGAAAACCCAGGCAAGGACGTTGATGAAGGGCGTGGCTCTGGGTTGCTCCACGGTCGAAATCTCCGGCATAGGGACAATGCGCTCGAGGCGCTCCTGATATGGGCAATCGCTCGCAGGGAATGTTCCGCCACGGCGATGGGCTGCGCACCTCAGGGACGCGCCTCTGCGGTCACCGGCTGCTCCGGCGCCCAGCCACCTCCAAGCGCCACGTAGAGACTGACCTGAGCGGTCGCCAATGCCGTACGCCCGGCCAGATACTGCTGACGAGCCTGCAATTCTCCGCGCTGAGCATTGAGCACATCGTTGAGATTGGCCTCCCCCAGGCGGTAACTGGTTCGCGCCAGCTCATGCGCGCGCTGGTAGTGGTCACGCGCTCGGCTGAGCGCCGCGTGCCGGCGCTGCTGGCCTTCAATGGCCGCTAGCCCCTGCTCCACATCAAGCAGGGCATCGGCAATGGCCTGCTGCATGCCAATGAAGGCCGCATCACCCTCGAGATCGGCCAGATCGATGGCGGTCTGCCGCCGACCGAAATCGAGCAGAGGCAGGCTGAATAGTGCAGCGACCCGGGCAAAGGGTGATGCGGTGGACAGATCGTTGTTCAGGCGTAGGCCCGAGCGGCCCGCTGCTGCCTGCACCGCCAGCGTGGGAAAGAGGTCACGCCGTGCGGCCAGCGATTGCTGGGAACTGGCCTCGAGCTGGGCAACTGCCGCGATCAGGTCAGGGCGTCGGCGCAGCAAGTCGATCGGCTGTCCAGCGGTTATCGGCGACGCGGCCAATGGTACCGGTACCTCCGCATCCAGCTCGGTTGCCAGGGTCCCAGGTGGCTCAGCCAAAAGATTGTCCAGCATCAGCAGCGCCTCGGTCAGGCTGATGTCCAGCTCACCCAGGTCCGCCTGCAGCGAAGCGCGTTCGGCAGCGGCACTTTCCACATCCAGCCGCGTTACCTCGCCAACGTCGAACAGACGCCCGGCAATGCGTTCCAGCTCTTCGGCGACCCCTATACCCTCACGCAGAAGCTCACGCTGGGCCTGCAATGCACGAATCTGGATGTAAGCCTGCGCCGCGGCGGAGGCCACGGCGATGCGCGCGGCCACCGCCTCGGCCTGGGCCGAACGCAATTGGGCTCGGGCGCCATCGATACGCGCCCGGGTGGCGCCGAACAGGTCGATTTCCCAGCTGGCTTCGAGCGCCAGCTCCCAGATGTCGATGCGCAGATTGTCATCCAGACCGAACTCTGCCAGCGGGCTGCCGGGTGGCAGATCCTGGTCGTTGCCTATCCATTGCCGCGTGGCACTACCCGTTGCATCAATTGCCGGAAACAGCCCCGCCCGGGAGAGCCGCAGCTGCGACCGGGCAGCCTCGGCCTGCAGCATGGCCAGGCGCACGTCGCGGTTACGCTCCATCGCTCGCTCGACCACATTACTCACTTGCGGATCATCGAAGGCTTTCCACCAGTCGACCAGCAGCCCGGCATCGACCGGCCCCTCTGGCGCAGAGGCGAACCAGTCCGGCGGCAGTTCGGGGGCGGCGCGCTCGGGCACACTGCTGCAGGCAGCGCTCAGCGCGATGGCGCAGGTAAGCAGTCCGCGCTTCAGTCCGTCACGCCTTTGCATCGGCCACCTCCTGCTGATCGACGCGCATGAGAAGTGCATAAAGACAGGGCACCGCTACCAGAGTCAGCAGCGTGGCGAAGGCCAGCCCGCCCATGATGGTCACCGCCATGTTGGCGAAAAAGGGATCGAACAGGAGCGGCACCATGCCCAGCACCGTGGTGCAGGCGGCCATTACCACTGGCCGCAGCCTGGACGCCGAGGCATCGACGATCGCAGTCAGGCGAGGGATCTGTTCGGCGATCTGGCGATCGATTTCGTCCACCAGTACCACCGCATTCTTGATCAGCATGCCGGTAAGGCTGAGCAGGCCGAGCAGCGACATGAAATCGAAAGGCTTGCCCGTCACCAGCAGTCCGATGGTCACCCCGCACACGGCCATGGGCACCACCAGCCAGATCATCAGCGGCTGGCGGACCTTGGCAAACAGCAGCACGGTAACCAGCACCATCAGCAGGTAAGGTACAGCCAGGGTCGCTGTGAGGGCCTCCTGGGCTTCGCTCGACTGTTCGTAATCGCCGCCCCACTCCAGGCTATATTCCGGAGGCAGCTCCATATCCTCGATCAGCGGACGGATGCGTTCATGCGCCTCGTTGGAATTTTCACCATCCCGCGGCTCGGCGCGAATGGCGATGGTCCGCGCACGATCGAAGCGACTTATAAGCGTTTCTTCACTCACCAGCCGCACACCATCTGCGACCTGACCCAGCGGCACGTAGCTCGACAGCGCAGTACTCCAGACCAACCGCTGCAGCAGATTATCTGGCGTTACCCGGTCCTCGGCCCGAGCCCTCAGCAGAATCGGTATCAATTCGTCCTTCTCGCGCAGGACGCTGGCCGGAGCACCTTCTCCCGACGCCGCCAGGGAGACCGCGATCATCTGCTGCGTGAGTCCGGCATCGGCCAGACGATCCAGCGCCAGTACTGGCTGCATGGTAAGCACCGGCTGACGCCAGTCATCCCGAATATTGAAGACCTGACCCTCCTCGTGCAGCCGACGCTGCCCCTCGGCAGACAGCCTTCGCAGTTCGGCTATGTCCGGGCCGGAGATACGCGCCTCCAGCTTGGCCTCTGCATTCGGGCCGAATAAAAATCGCGCCGCATGGACCTCCGCGTCCGGGTAGCGCGCCGGTAGCGCCTGATTGACCTCTCGCACCAGCCCGTCGAGCAGATCGACCTCCTCCCCGCGTACCAGGAAATGCATCAGCGACGAATTTGGCTGTTCGGGGTTGTAGGTCAGCATGAAGCGCGATGCACCCTGGCCCACGTAGCTTGACACGTCGGTAACGCCGTCGAGCTGTGCCAGCCAGGCCTCCACCTCCTGGGCCGTGCGGCTGGTGACGCGAATATCCGTGCCCTGTGGCAAAAACAGATTGACGTAGAAAAGTGGGGTGCTCGACGGCGGGAAAAACGCCTGCGGAACGCGGGTGAACCCGTAAAAACAGGCCGCAGTGAGCAGCACCAGTCCGAGCACCACCAGCCAGGCCTTGGCAAGCGCCAGGCGCACCACCGCGCGGAAACGATCATAAACGGGGCCGCTGTAGGGTTCGCCCTGATCGGAATCGGCTTGATTATCCTTGCGCTCCAGCAGGTAATGGCCGAACAGGGGTACCACCGCCAGCGCCAGCGCCCAACTGAGCAACAGGGAAACGGCAATCACGAAGAACAGCGAAAACAGAAACTCGCCGGTTACATCCTGCGACAGCCCGATGCCGGCAAAGGCCAGAATTCCGATGATGGTCGCCCCGAGGAGCGACCATTGGGTCTGCTCGAGCGTTTTCTGAGATGCCTGGAGGATATTCAGGCCGCGGCGCTGCTGGATAAGCATACCGTCACAGACCACCACCGCATTGTCCACCAGCATTCCCATGGCGATGATCAGGGCGCCGAGGGATATCCGCTCCAGTTCGATGTTCGACAGCCACATGATGAACAGCGTGCCGAGCACCGTCAGAAAGAGCACTGCACCAATGATCAGGCCGGCCCGCAGCCCCATCGCCAGGCACAGGACCGTCACCACGATCGCGACCGACATGAACACGTTCAGCGCAAAGCTGTTCACTGCGTCATCAACGATACGGTGCTGCTCATACAGCGGGTGAAGCTCAGCGCCAACCGGCATGCGATAAGCCATGCTGTCGAGCAGCGCCTCGACCTGTTCCCCGACCTCGACGATGTTGCTTCCCTCGACCCCGCTGATACCCAGGGTGAGGGCTGGCTGGCCATTGTGGCGGATGATCTGTCTGGGCCGCTCCTCGTACCCCCGGTGCAGCGTGGCGACGTCGCCCAGGGTAAGGCTCTGCGGTCCCTGGCCGATCGGCAAGGCGCGCAACGCGGCCAGCGAATCGAAGGCGCCGGTGGGCCGAATCCGTACGAATATGTCGCCGACCGCCATGCCGCCGGCGTCCACCACCGCATCGGCATCATCCAGCGCGGCGACGATTTCCTGAGGCGAAAGACGCAGGGCAGCCAGCCGTGCAGAGTCCACTTCGACAAACACCCGCTCCTCGATCACGCCGGAAATCTCCACCTTCCCGACGCCCTCTGCGGTGACCAGCGCGCGGCGCAGTTCCTTGGCCAGGTCGTGCAGCTCGCGCATGGTCATGCCCTCTCCTGTGAGGGCATAAAAAATCCCGAACACGTCACCGAAGTCGTCGTTTACCAGTGGCGGACGTACGTCCGGGGGCAGGTCACTGCGCGCATCGTCGACCCGGTTGCGCAGGTCATCCCAGATCTGATCGAGGGCACCGCCGGTATAGCGGTCCTGAATCTCCACGCGGATCTCGGCCTGCCCCGGCATCGAGCGCGAGCGGATCTCCTTGACCTCGGGGATCTCCTGAATGGCGCTTTCCAGCGGTTCGGTCACTTCCTGCTCGACTTCGATCGCGGTGGCGCCGGGATACTGAACATTGATGATGGCCTGCTTGATGGTGAAAGCAGGGTCTTCCAGGCGACCTATTTCAAAGAAGGCGATGATGCCGCCGATCAGGCAGGTCAGCACCACGAGCCAGGTATTGACCGGCTTGTGGATGGCAATGCGCGCTATGTCCATGCCTCAGTCCCGCGTTCTGGGCTGAATGGGCTGGCCCTCGAAGAGCTTGCTTGCCCCGGCTACCACTACCTGGTCGCCTGCATTGAACTGACCGCTCACAACAGCCTGCCCCTCTCCGAGCTGGCGAACGTCGAGATCGCGGCGGCGCGCATGGCCGTCTTCGGCGATCCAGGCGAAATGTCGACCGTCGGAGCCGGTCTGCAGCGCCGCCAGCGGTAGCAGAAAGCCCGCTGGTTCGTCCTGCTGCGGAGATGGCATCTGCAAGGTGACATGCATCGCCATGCCCGGGAGAAGATTGACGCCCTCCGGAGGGTCGCCCCGCAGAATCAACCGATAGGTTCGCGAGCCGGGCTCGGGCTGGGTGGCATGCTCCTTGTACATGAGCGGTAATTGCAGCTCGGCAATTACCAGTTCTCCCTGCGCCTGCAGCTCCGGCCCCAGCGGCAGCGTAAGTGCGGCGCGCTCGGTAAGGTCGACACCCACCTCGACCTGCCGTTGGTCACGCAGCTGGAAGATCGGCATGCCGGCATCGATGACCATGTTCGGCTCCGCCATGCGCCGCGCGATGACCCCATCGAAGGGCGCTTCGAGCGTGCTGTGGCCTATGTTGCGCTGGGCTGCATCACGCGCCACACGGGCAGATATCATGGCGGCCTCGAGCGGCTCGATCGCGGCAGGGGACAGAATGCCTTCCTCGAGCAGTTCGCGCTTGCGCTGCAGGTCAGCCTGTAGCTGATTGAACTGTGCTGCGGCTTCACGCAGCTGGAGCTGATAGTCGGTATCGTCCAGTTCGGCGAGGGGCTGCCCTCGGCTGACCTGAGCACCCTCCTCCACCAGAATGCGTTCGATCCGTCCAGGTACCTGGAATGCCAGCTGGCTTGCGCTGACGCTTTCAACCACCCCGGCGAAACGCAGCAGTTCAGGCGCAGGTTCCACGCGCTGCAAAGGCTCCACAAGCGCCACGCGGGGCGGCGGATCGGCGACCTCGTCGGCCCCGCCGCAGCCGACCAGCAAAACGGCGGCAGCTACCCAGGCGAGAAAGTAAGAGGAGGGCCTTGGCCCACGGTCTGCGGCTGTCATCTGCGCTCCTGGCGAATCGCTGAAAACAATTAAACGCTCGTTTGAGCATTGCGTTCTGTAGAGCCCACCGACCCCCGCGAGTTCCTCGGCAAGAGGAGCCGAAGCTGCAGGCAACCGCCAGGGGTCTGGTATGATCAACCGCTTTGGCACAGCCCTTCCCATTGTCCTCGAGTAATTCCACATGGCCGCCATCGGGCGCTTCAACACCCTGCAGATCACCAAACATACCGACTTCGGCCTGTACCTGGACGGCGGTACCCTCGGCGAAATCCTGCTGCCGAAACGCTACATTCCTGCCAACGAATCGACCGAGGTCGACGACTGGCTGAACGTTTTCGTGTATCTCGACAGCGAAGACCGCCCGATCGCCACGACACTCAGGCCAAAGGCGCAGGTGGGCGAATTCGCAAGTCTGAAGGTGGTGCAGATCAACAAGGTCGGCCTGTTCCTGGACTGGGGACTACCGAAGGATCTGCTGCTGCCGCACTCCGAGGAAAAACGACCACTGCGCGAGGGAGACTATGCCGTGGTCTACGTCTATCTCGATCGCCATACCCGGCGCATCACCGCGACCAGCTATCTGGACCGTTATCTGGACAAGAGCCCGCCAACCTATCGACCTGGCGAAGCCGTTGATCTGCTGGTGGCAGGTCCGACCGATCTGGGCTTCAAGGCGATCATCAACAACCGCCACTGGGGTCTGATTCATCGCAACGAAGCCTTCAAGTTTCTGCGCAAGGGCACCCGTGACCGAGGCTACATTCGCGAGATCCGCTCGGATGGCAAGATCAGCCTGAGCCTGCAGCCGATCGGACCCCAGGCCGGCGACGCGCTGCAGCAACGCATACTCGAGGTCCTTGCCGAACAAGGGGGGCGCCTGGCCCTGAGCGACCGCAGCCCGCCGGAAGCCATCGCCCAGGCGTTCGGCGTCAGCAAGGGCAACTTCAAGAAAGCTCTCGGCGCGCTGCTCAAGCGTGGGCTGATCGTTATTTACAGTGAGCATATCGAGGCGGCCGACCTGAGCTGACCTCGCCTGATAGTCGGAGCTGCTTGCTGTATAGTGTTTCGCTACTGTTCGGCAACAAGATGGAACATTCGGCCGCAAGTACCGTCAAACCGCTTGGCCCGCGCGAAGCGCGTGCGGTGCGAGCCGGTTTTGTGTTCCGTGGTGACGGGTGCGCAGACGCCTGCCAATATTCTCCTTGCGTAGGGTCGAGGACCGGATGACCAGAGTTCTTGTAGTGGAAGACGAAGCGCTGATCGCCATGCTTCTGGAAGAAATGCTTGCCGACCGCGGCTATACGGTTGCGGGCCACGGCACCAATCTGACCGATGCCAGCGAGCTGGCCAGGACGCTGGACGTGGATGTCGCGATTCTCGATGTCAGCCTCGCCGGAGAGGAAGTCTTCCCCGTGGCCACCATCCTGCGGGAGCGCGGTATTCCATTTCTGTTCACCACCGGTTACGGCGCCGCAGGTCTGCCCCCAGCCTGGTCTGGACGCCCGGTTTTCACCAAACCCTATGACATCGAACCGCTGACCGAATGCCTGCAACAGCTGGTCCAGCATCCCGTGGGCGTTCCCGATTCCTGAGAGAGTGTGATGGCTGGGTCTAGTCCGGTTCCCGCGCTGCCTTCCTTTCTTTCCGGCGGCGGTGAGATGGGACAGCGAATCCGCGAGTATGACTGGGCCCATTCCCCACTGGGGCCTCCGGAAGCATGGTCACCTGCGCTCTCGACTCTGGTGGGAGTGATTCTCGGCGCCGAGCAGGCCATGTTCGTCGCCTGGGGCCCTCGCAAGATCATGCTCTACAACGACGCCTACGCCAACATTCTCGGCAGCAAGCACCCAGCAGCGCTGGGACAGGAGTTCTTCGAAGCCTGGGGGGAAGTGCGCAACGAACTGACTCCGTTGGTCGATCAGGTCTGGGAAGGTACGCCGGTGCACATGGATGACATCGCGCTGATACTGCACCGCAGCGGCTACCCTGAAGAGGCCCATTTTTCCTTTTCCTATACGCCGGTCAGGGACATCGACGGGCGAATCAACGGTCTATTCTGCCCATGCGTCGAAACCACCGTTCAGGTGCTTACCAAGCGACGTCAACAGGAAGAAAACGATCGCCATCGCCGTCTATTCCAGCAGGCTCCAGGCTTTATCGCAGGACTTACTGGTCCCGAGCATGTTTTTGAATTCACCAACGCGGCATTCGAACGGCTCTTCGGTGCGCGCAAGCTCGTCGGACGCAGGGTCCGCGACGCCTATCCGGAACTGGAGGGCCAGGGGTTCTTCGAAGCCCTCGACGAGGTGTATCGGACTGGTCGGCGACGGGTTTTCTCCGAAGAACCAATAACCCTTCAGTCGGGGCCGGGAACTGCGCTGGTAACCTTCTACCTGAACTTCATTTACGAGCCTGTGCTCGATGAGAGTGGTCAGGTTACCGGAATCTTCGTGCAGGGCTATGACGTGTCCGACACCTTCCGCGCCCAGGCCGCTCTGCGCGACAGCGAGCAGCGCTTCACCGCGCTGGCCGAAGCCCTGCCTACCATCGTCTGGACAGCCCATGCGGACGGCGAGTCGGAATGGCTCAACGAACAGGCCTATCGATACAGCGGAGTCGCATCGGGGAAACTGGCCGGTAGCGGTTGGCAGGAACTCATCCATGAGGATGACCGAGCCGAAACACTGCGCGCCTGGCGTCAGGCCCTGAAAAGTGGAGCGCCGCTGACCTGCGAATTGCGGCTGCGACGGCGGGATGGTGAGTATCGCTGGCATCTGGCACGCGCTGTGCCCATCGTCAACGACAGCGGCGAGATCACTCGCTGGTTCGGTACCAATACCGATATCGAAGATCAGAAACAGGCCGCCGAAGCGCTGAGCAAGCGCAACAGCCGTCTGCAGCGCCGCGTGGCCCAGCGCACTCTGGAGCGTGACCGGGTGTGGCGCAACTCACGCGACCTGCTGGCGGTGATCGACCAGGCCGGGATCTACCTCAGCGCCAATCCGGCCTGGGCTGACATCCTTGGCTACGCTCCGGAACAGATCGAGGGACGACATTTTTCCGAGTTGGTCCACCCGGAAGATGTCTCGGCCTCACACGTCGCCCTGGGCCAGGCCTTCGACGCCGACCTCACCAGCTTCGAGATTCGCTATCTGCACCGTGACGGCAGCCTGCGCTGGGTCTCCTGGCATACTTCGGCGGAAGGGCGCTACTGTTATGCCTACGGTCGTGACATCACCAGCGCCAAACAGCAGGCACAGGCGCTGCGCGACGCGGAAGAACAGCTCCGCCAGGCGCAGAAGATGGAGGCCGTCGGCCAGCTTACCGGTGGTATCGCCCATGACTTCAACAATCTGCTGAGCGGTATCATTGGCTCATTGGAGCTGATGATGGCGCGGATCGAGCAGGGCCGCGCGCAAACCATAGGGCGTTACGCCCAGGGTGCGATGCAGTCAGCCCAGCGCGCCGCCGCGCTTACCCATCGCCTGCTCGCCTTCGCCAGGCGGCAGCCCCTGTCCCCCACCGAGGTACAGGCAGACCGGCTGGTGCGCGATATGCGCGATCTGATTCAGCGCACCCTCGGCCCCAGTTTCCGCTTGCGACTGCGCAACGACAGCGAGCTCTGGCCGACGCTGTGCGATCCGTACCAGCTGGAAAGCGCGTTGCTGAACATCTGCATCAATGCACGCGACGCCATGCCCGACGGCGGCCTGCTGACCATCGAAACCTTCAACACCAGCCGGGAGGACCACTGGCCAACCGGCCAGGGCCAACCTCGCCAGGGTGATTACGTTGCCATTCGCCTCACGGACACCGGCGTCGGCATGCCCGCCGAGGTGATGGAGCGGGTCGTGGAACCCTTCTTCACAACCAAGCCGCTGGGCCAGGGAACCGGCCTTGGCCTGAGCATGGTTTACGGCTTCGCCAGGCAGAGCGATGGCCATCTGGACATCGCTTCGGCCGTGGGCCAGGGCTCGAGCTTCACAATTTATCTGCCGCGCTATCTGGGAGGCGCAACCTCTGCACCGGAACAGCTTCCCCAGCTCGAATGCAGTCGGCGCGCCTGTGCGACGGTGCTAGTGGTGGAAGATGAAAGCCTGGTGCGCGAGCTGCTAATGGAAGCGCTGCACGAAATGGGGTATGTCGTCATGCACGCCGCGGACGGCAGGGCCGGGCGGCGCCAGATCAGCGCAGCTTCGCGAATCGATTTGCTGATCACCGATATCGGCCTGCCGGGTGTAGACGGTAGAACCCTGGCCAGCGAGGCGCTCGCCATTCACCCCGGTATAAAGGTGCTCTACATCACTGGCTATGCGCAGGAGCCCTCCTTTGCCAGCGCCCTCGAGCCCGGCGTGCGCGAACTGATTACCAAGCCGTTTCTGGTCGCCACGCTCAAAAGCCGGGTAATCCGGTTGCTGGAAAGTGGCTAGAGTTCGGTAGCGTCCGGATCCGGCAGGGCGTGACGGGTCAGCGACAGGCGCAACTGGCGTGCCAGATCGTCCCTCCGATAGGGCTTGCTAAGCAGCTCCACACCCTCGTCCAGCCGACCGTCATGCATGATGGCGTCCTGGCTGTAGCCGGAGGTAAACAGCACCGCGATGGTGGGCTGCAGCAAGCGGGCCCGACGGGCGAGCTCGGTGCTGCGCAGCGGGCCAGGCATTACCACATCGGTGAACAGCAGATCGACATGGATGCCGCTTTGCAGGATGCTCAACGCGCTCTGAGCATCATTGGCACGCAATACCTCGTAGCCTAGGCCGGCAAGCTGGTCGATAACCGCCGCCTGCACGTCGGGATCGTCCTCTACCACCAGAATGGTCTCGTTGCCCCCCTCCGCCTGCACCGCTTCGGAAGGCGCAGGTTCGACGACCTGATTGAGCGTTCGAGGGAGATAGAGACTGACCGTGGTCCCCCGACCCGGCTCACTGAGCAGACGGATGTGTCCGCCACTCTGCTTCGCGAAACCGTAGGCCATACTCAATCCCAACCCGGTACCCTTTCCTTCGGGCTTGGTAGTGAAGAACGGCTCGAAAACCTGCTCGACGACCTCCGCGGGCATGCCGCAGCCGGTGTCCGCTACGCTCAGCATCACATAGTGCCCCGGCGAAAGGTCGTCGAATTCGGCTGCATAGGCTGCATCGAGTTGAAGATTCGCCAGTTCCAGCGTCAGCCGGCCACCATCCGGCATGGCATCACGCGCATTGATGACCAGATTGAGTACCACGTTCTCCAGGCGGTGCGGGTCGACCATGGTAGTCCATAGCCCTCCCGGTACGCGCAGCTCGAGATGGATACGCTCGCCAAGCGCCTGCCTCAGCAGTTCGTCCATGTTGTGCAAATGAGCGCCCAGATCGGTCGGCGCCGGACTCAGCGGCTGACGTCGAGCAAATGCCAATAACTGCGCTGACAGCCGTGCACCACGCTCCACTGCCTGCATGGCCGACTCCAGCCGACGCAACAGGCGTGGCTCTTCGCCGACGCCGTCGCGCAGCAGTTGCAGATTGGCACCAATGATCTGCAGGACGTTGTTGAAATCATGCGCGACCCCGCCAGTCAGCTTGCCCACCGCCTCGAGCTTCTGTGACTGATAGAGCGCCATCTGGCTGCGCCGAAGCTCGCGGGTACGCTCTTCCACCAAGGCCTCGAGGTGCTCCTCGGAGCGTTTCAGCTGCTCACGAAGCTGCACCTCGGCAGTGACGTCATGCCCCTGGCAGAAGATGCCAGTGGGAGTGCCATCCGCCGACAGCACCGGCTGAAAAATGAAATCGAGATAGCGCAATCGGCGTGGGCCGGTAGGTCGCTGACGACTGCGTACTGCAATACCTCGCCCGATGAAGGGTCGGCGGCTGGCATGCACGCGATTGAGCAGGTCCAGCAGACTCTGGCCTTCGAGTTCCGGGAACACCTCGGTGGCCAGCTGCCCGGTAAGTTGACGTGAGCCCACCAGTTGATGAAACGCCCGGTTGGCCAGCTCGATACGATGATCGGGAAACCGGGTGACTGCAACGAAGCCTGGAGCCTGATGAAACAGTTGATGCAGATGCTGGTGTTCGGCGTGCAGGATGGCCTCGCCCGACGCTTTCTGCAGACGTAGCTCAGTGACATCCCGAATCATCAATGAATAGCCGAGCGACTCCCCACTACCGTCACGCACCACCGAACAGAGTATCTCCAAGGCCTTTTCGGAGCCCTGGAGCCAGGCGCCGACCTCTACCAGCTGCGATCGCCCCTGCGCACCCAGGCCCGCAATGGCTGCAGCGAGAACGGGGTTCCAGACGGCCTGATCGGTGATGCTCTGCCCAACTGCCTCCCCTGCCGCCACCCCCGTGAGCTGCACGGCCCCCTCACTCCAGAACAGAATGTGCAGCTGGCGATCGAGACCGATCAGGACGTCCTGGGAAAACTCGATGAAACTGGCCAGATAATGGTCAGCCACCACCTGGCGTCTGGAACCGGCCTGCTCCCGGCCCAGACTCACCTGGGCGCTGGCACGCGCAAGCGTGGCGCGAAACTGCTGCCGACGTGTACCGGCCTCTACCGCACGGTCCAGCTCCTGGGCGAAATGCGGGGCATCCAGGGCCTCGATCGACCAATGCAGCCCCAGCAGCGGCGCAAGCCCGAGACCGCGCCGGAACGCGTCAACCTCCGCCGCCGGCTGCAGAAACAGCAGATCGCTGCGTGGCCACCTGGTATGCAACACTCGCGCAGTGCGCAGCGGCTCGTCCAGGCCCGGTGGCAGCAGGATCACCGCGGGCTCGATGTCCTCCGCGCCAGAGTACGGCAGCTTCTCCTCTGCCAGCGTATCGACGACAAGTCCCCGCTGATCCAGCGTCCGCAGGAGGCTGGTGTACTCAGGCGATTCAACGCCCGGTGGCCGGATGAGCAGAACCCTTGGCAAGGAAATGACCTCAGAGCAGCGGAAGGCCGAGCAGGTGACGGCCTGCCCAGCTCTTGAGAATATCGGTGGTCGGTGCCATCACGTGGCTGGCCCGCGCGTCCCTCAGCAACTGTGCCACACGGCTGTTGGCCCGATAGGCGAAACCGCCGCAAAGGGTCATCGCCTCATTGGCAAGATTGACCGCTGTCTCACCGGCGTCTGCCTTGCTGGCCAGAATGAAGGACAGCGCATCCGGGCTGCCGGCATCTCCGAGCTGAGCCGCACGCTGGACCAGACCGCGGGTCTTTTCCAGAGCGATCCACATCTCCGCAAAACGCACACGAAGGGTCTCGACGTCCCGAAGAGATTCGCCGGAATGGGCGTACTGGCGCATCCGCAGGTGCTCTCCGGCGGCATCGACTGCCGCCTGGGCGATGCCCAGATAAGTCCCGGCCATGGCGGTGAGAAAATAGGGCGCAACCACCTCGAAGACATACCAGACCTGGTCACCCGGTTCGCCGAGCAGATTCGCGAGCGGCACCCTGGCCGAAACCAGGCGCAGGCCGCGGGATGAATTGCCACGCATGCCGAAGCCCTGCCAGGGGTCCAGCCATTCCATGCCGTCTGTACCCTGATCGAGTATGACGCAGCTGAAATCTCCGGCGGCTCGGCTATCGCTGGCCTGGGTCGAAACCACATAGGAATCGGCCTGCCCACCGCTGGTCACGAACTGTTTCACGCCGTCCAGGCGATAGCCCTCGCCTTCCTGCACCAGCGACGTTTGCGGCAGATAGAAATGTGAACCGGAACCTGCCTCGGAGAGCGCCAGAGAGGTTATGTGGCGACCCTCGGCTATTTCACGCAGGTAATGGTCCTGCTGGTAGTCGGTAGCCTTGGCGGCGATCACCGCGGTTCCGACACAGTGCATGCCGAAACACATTGCCGATGAAGGGCAGGCCCGCGCGATGGTTTCGGTGAGAAGACTCAGCGCCAGCAAACCCTGGCCCTGACCTCCATGATTCACTGGAACATGCAGCCCCAGCAGCCCGGCCTCGGCGAATGCACTCATCGCCTCGCGCGGCCAGAGGCACTCGGCATCGATCTGCCCCGCCCGGGGCGCAACGACAGTCTCGACCAACTGCTCGGTGCGCGTCTTCAGGCCTGCCAGCTTGGGAGTGATAGTGGGCATGGATGCTCCTGAGAAGGACTATGGGAGGATGGTACGCGAATACCGGCACGACGCTAGCCCCATGTCATGGCTGCGTGACGATACCTCCGTATCGGCGAAAAGTTTCGTGCAACTTACAATGCCCCCAAACGCACATCTTGCATTATGCATGCCACCATAAAGCCATCTTAAATATCAACTATTTGATTTATAAAGTATTTATTCAACCAAAAGGTTTGGCACGCCGCTTGCTCTCCATACCCTGCAGCCAGCGATCCTGGCACGACTGGAAAACTTGACGATGAGGAGACCCCGGATGAACCTTTCTCTCAGCGAATCCGCCTGGACTGGAAAAGCACTGCTGATCGCAGGTGCAGTAGCCGTCATGCTGGTTGGCGACGAGAACCTCCGTGCCGCTCCGGAGCCTGCACTGACCAATCAGGCTCAGGCTCAGTGGATCCAGTACGAAGCGCCAGCCATGCCGAAGACCATCGTCCGCCCGGCGTCCTCTACTGCCCAGGGCAGTCAGTTGGCCGGTTCCAGCCAGCAGCGCTGGGTATTCTGAGTCAGACCCGCAAATTCAGAAAAAGGTGCCCATGCAACGGGGCCGGAATAACAATTCTGCCGGGAAGGCATAAGGAGCTCACGATGCACTACCGCACAGTCGGCGACCTGTCCGAACTGGTCAATGCCTACGCCCATAGAGTCCCGCATGACGTCGATCTGATCGTCGGCATCCCACGAAGCGGAATGCTGGTGGCAAGCATCCTGTCACTCAAGCTGAACCTGCCAATGACCGATCTGTATGCCTTCCACCGCAACGACGTGCTGGACGAGTCGGCTCTGCGTCGCTGCAGGGGACGGCATCTGGAACGCCCCTGGGATGCCAAACGGGTGCTTCTGGTGGACGACAGCATCGCCTCGGGCAAATCACTGCGCGAAGCGGTGGAAATGGCGCGAGAGGTATTTCCCGGAGAGATCATGACGATGGTCGCCTTTGCCCAGCGCGACAATACTTCGCAGGTCGACGTTTTTCTGGAAACGGTCGAGCAGCCACGGCTTTTCGAGTGGAACATCATGCATCACAATCTGCTCGCATTCTCCTGCGTAAACCTGGACGGCGTTATTGCAGAAGCCCGTTCCGCAAAGTCATCGCAGGAGGCGCTGCAGCCGCTCTGGATCGATCGCCCTCCACTTTTCGTGCCCTCCGCCAGAATCGGCCATCTGATCACCGCGACACCTGAAGCGGCACGCGAGCAGGTCGAAGCCTGGCTAAAGCGTCACGGTGTCTGTTACGAAAAGCTTCATATGCCGCCCGCTCCCCTTACCGGTGAAGATCAAGGGGAACTCATGGCGGCCTATCGAGACTTCGTCGCCGGAGTTTTCAAGAACGATCCCCACGCGCTGATGCTCTTCGAGTCCTGCCCGGGCCGGGCAGAAGCGGTAATGCAGGCAACTCAGAAGTCGGTTTTCTGCGTAACGACCAACGAAATGCACAATCCCGGGCTGAGTTGGAGCGCCCTGCTTGCCCCCGCCGTGCGCAAGACGTTGAGGTTTCGGGACAAGGCGCTGGTACGAATGCGCGGGCTGATTGGCGCGCATCCGACGGCCTGAGTTCAGCTCAGGCCACGCCTTGTGAAGGAAGCAAGGACGACCATCGCGGCCAGAGCCGCGTTGGCCAGCACCAGCGAAGGCGCGAAGGGCTGATCCCAGAGAACGGTCGGTGCCCAGGCGGCGACCATCGCAGCAAGCGCCAGCAGTTGGGATGAGATCAGAAAGCCGCGAAAGCTTGAGGCGGTGCGGGCAGCTGCCCAGGCGGGAAACAGCAGAACCGCCAGCGCAGCCGGGACTCCCAGGGTCCTTGCGCCGAGCACCAGTACCAATGTCATCCACATCAGATCCAGGCCCTGTCCCAGTCGCTTTGTGCGGACGCCGGCAGCGCTTGCCTGCGCCGAGCAGTCGGGCTCACACTGTTCCGCCAGCCACCGACCGGTCAATTTGGGCAAAGCTGCCAGAGTCAGGACGGCCAGACCGAACGCCCAGACCACATCAGATGCCACCGCGAAGAGAATTTCGCCTTCCACCCAGCGCGCCGCCGCCAGGCTCGCGGCCGCCAGGTTGGCGGCCAGCAGCGACGTCAGCGCGGTGGCAAGCAGAAATACGGCCAGCGGCATCCGCGCCGGGTCGCCCGAAGTTCTGGCGTCCCCTCCTGGGCCGGCACGTCGCATGACGCCGAGGGCGACCAAGGCCGCCAGCAACGCTACCGGAGTCACTGCCAGCCCCATGGTCGACGCCACTACGCCCCCTGCCGCCGCCGATTGACAGGATGCCAGTGCCTGCCAACCCGAACCGCGGAGAAAGAGCGCCACACCGGCCAGCGCCAGCAGCGAAGCGACCAACAGACCGTTGACAAGCGGCCACAACAAGAGATCGATCACGATTCGACCCCGCCTGTCTCACCTAGCGCGATCACTGACAGCTCAAGCGCCTCTATCAAAGCGTGATCATGGCTGGTGATCAGCACCCCGACATCAGACGGGACCTGTTTCAGCAGTGCCAGGGCCTGAGCGCGAACCTGCCTGTCCAGGTGATTGGAGGGTTCATCCAGCAACAGCAGTCGCGGCTGGCCTCCCTCCGCCACACTCCGGACGACCGCTGCCAGGCGCAGCAGTTGCCATTGACCACCGCTCAGCCGGTCCAGGCGCTTCTCCAGCAAACCGCTGATCCAGGGCTCGTCGGGAGGCCGTATCCCCATTGCCGTAAACCAGTCCCGGCCGCTCAATGGCCACACCGCCGGGCGGCCGTGCTCCTGGGCAAGATGTCCGATGGCAAGATCGGCGGCGCGGTCGATCCTTCCGGAAAATACTCTTGCCCTCCCCAGAATCGCCTTCAACAGTAGCGATTTTCCGCTGCCGTTGGGTCCGGTCACCAGCCTTCGCTCTCCGGGGGAAAGGCGCAGACTGACCGGCCCCAGCTGCGGCCCGGCGAAACCGGCGATCACCTGGTCGCAGTCAATCAGCATGAAATGCTCACACACTGCCGGAGAGCGCCTGCGCCCAGTCGCGCAGCAACGCCAGATAGCTTTCGATAGTCGGCTCTCTGGGCTCCAGCGGCACGGCTCGCCCAGGCCAGCCGATGCGCTCCTGCAGAAAGCGCGCGCCCCGATCCGGCTGGAATAGCGCATAAAGCACCACGCCCTGCTTAGCCTCCAGCCGGCTGGTCAACTGCGTCAGGTGGCGCGCGGTTGGCGGAATACCGGGTAGCGGCTCCAGATAGCCCACAACGCGCACCGGAAGCCATTCTTCCAGGTAATCAAGGTCTTCGTGGTAAGCCACGAAGACCCGACCCTCGGGCACCTCCCCAGCCAGGCGGTTCGCCTCGGCAAGCAGCGACTCTGCCAACCTGCCTGCAGCCTGCGAGAACCGCTCGGCATGCTCTGGCTGAAGCTGCGCCAGACGCTCGCCAACAACCCCGGCCAATTGCGCCATGCGTGCAGGGTCTGCATTGAAATGCGGGTTACCCTCTGCATGGACGTGTCCGGTATGTGGGCCCTGGGTGGTGATGGATTGCCGTAGCTCTAGATGATCGGCTGCACGCAGCCTGCCGGGTCGTCCCAGGTTGATTGCCGGATTGGCAGCACCCTGCACCGCGGCGGGCAGCCAGCCCTCTTCCAGACCGGCGCCCATTTCGAGAAGCAGGTCCGCCCGGCGTAACGCCGCCATGTAGCTGGGGCGTGCATCCAGATAATGAACATCCCGGTCGGCCGGGGCGAGAACCCGTACCTGAACCTGCTCGCCACCGATCTCGACCGCGAGCATGCCGAGGCTGTTGGTAGTCGCAACGACCCGCAATGCGGCGCTGGCGGGCGCGGCAAGTACAAGGAGGGCAATCAGAAGTGTCAGGGAATAACGAAGAAACAAGCCGAACATGTATCAGCCCTTGAAGAGAGGCCGCCCTCGACGGGGCGGCGGTTATTGAAGAAAAGGCCCTCCCTGGCTGACCGATGTCAGAACCGGTGAGCTGCGTGCGCGCCCAGCGCAACGTTGACCTGTAGCAGGAACTCGAGGCCACGGTGACTGCCGTGTCCATCATGATCACCGTGGCTTTCCTCGGCAAAGTCAGTCCGGTTGACCTGGGCCCGAACGAACACCGGCTCCACTGGGCGGAAGGTGACCTGCGCTCCATAGCGGTACGAGGCATCGTAGTCCGTTCCGTTGCCGCGGCCGATTCGGTTGGTCAGGCCCAGTGCCTCGGCACGCAGGCCGGCTTCCCAACGTGGCGCAAAGCCATACACAGCCTGTACGTAGGCGCCGTCGTGGCGATTGCGGAAGGACTGCTCGTTACGTACAAAGCCCACGGGGCCGTTGCCATCAGCAACGAAATTAACGTCGCGGCGATCCAGATCCAGCTCGCGGTAGAAGTACTCCGCCGCCAGTCGCCAATCGCCTGCGCCATAGCTGCGCCCCGCATCGAACTTGTAAACGGCGTCGAGGCCCGCGAACCAGGCACTGCCATCCCAGTCCTCATAGCGGGTCGAGTGGCTGTCGGTTTCCTGGTAGGTCCTGGCATAGCCGCCGGAAGCCCCGAACTGAGCCGCATGGCTCGCCGCGAGGTTGGGTGCGAACTTCAGGAAGCCGGTCACCAATCGCGGGCCGGACGAGTCGGAAAGGATCCTGCGGGTGCCTCCCAAAGCGGACTGGCCACCTTCGTAGTTGGCAACGCCGCTGGTTTCGCCCTGAAGAATCTCCAGGCCCAGGCGGGTGTACTGCTCGGTAGCGGGTACCCAACTGATCTGCACGCCCTTTTCACGCAGGCCGTGATCGCCGAACAGGTATTCATTGACCAGCGGACGGTCGACGAAGTCCCAGTCATGCGGGTGGCGACTGTTGATATAACCGATGTCCGACAGGAATTTACCACCCTTCAGTTGCAAACCCGCAGGCAGGGCGCGGGTGGTCAGGAAGGCTTCTTCAAGCTCGAAATCATCTTCGTTGAAGCCGATGATCAAGGTCCCATCGAGCACGTCGCCCAGGCGCGCATTCATGGCGATCTCGGAGTGGCCCATATTGAAGCCCTCGTCGAACCCATGACTGTGACCATGATCGTGGTCATGAAAGTGACCGTGACTGCCGCCGAAACCGGCCGGGTTTTCATTCCCTCGAGAAATACGGTTGTAGTACACACCATCAAGGATGAGCGAGAGATCTACGTCGACCGCCGAGCGGGCAGGTACCTGAGGTTCGGTCTGCGCCACAGCCAACGTAGACACGGCGCCTGCAGCCCCTGCGAACAGGGCAGCGGAGAGGTAGGAAAAAGAGAATTTCATGATCGCTTCCGTGAGATTGCCAGTAATATGAAATGTAATACTGTAACAATATCCTTGTCATCGCAACCTTTCCGTTCCTTCCGGTCCGCGTGACCTCGCAGCCGGGCCCGAACTTTGCGCTAGACTCAACACTCGGATTCGCAACTGAGCAACTCATGCGCACGCTATACATTGACACTGAATTTACCCAGCTAAGCCTCGACCGACGCCTCATTTCATTGGGATTGGTAGACGCAACCGGGCGCGAATTTTATGTGGAACTGATCGACGGCTGGGAAGAGTCTGACTGCAGTGATTTCGTGCTCGAAGTGGTGCTGCCTCAGCTGCAGCCCGACCGTTACGGGATGACCCGTGCTACTGCGAACCGCGCCCTGCACAGCTTCCTGCGCAGTCAGGGCGAGGTGGAAATCGCCGGGGATGCATTGGCCTGGGACTGGCCACTACTGCTGGAACTGCTCGAGCCGGGGGGGTTGCCGGACAATGTCTGTGGTTGTCGTGCCCTGCTCGATGACCAGGCGGCCTCGCTTTCTCCCGACCAGATCGCCCTGCTCGAAGCCGCACCGCACCATGCACTGCTGGATGCCAGACTGCTCTGCCGCATCTTCGAATCGGTGAAGCCGCTGCACGCCTGACCTCCAGCTGCTGCCGAACGATCCCAAGGGCGATGAAAGGATGCAGAACTTCCCGCCCATCTAAAGGCCCAATGGTGGCACGGCTCGGTGATGATCCCGGGCTGGCCGGGCTCGGCTCCCCCTGCTCGAACCCGGGATCCATCACCCACACGGAGAGTCGTCGTGGTACCCAGAATCAACGAGAATCTGGCCTACAGACCCGAGATTGACGGCCTGCGTGCGCTAGCCGTGATGCCGGTCATCTTCTTTCATGCCGGCTTCGAGCTGATGAGCGGCGGATTCGTCGGGGTGGACGTGTTCTTCGTCATCAGCGGCTACCTCATCACCGCCATCCTCTATCGCGAGATCCAGGCCGGAAGCTTCACGCTCGGGCGCTTCTACGAGCGGCGCATTCGCCGCCTGTACCCCGCCCTGACGGTCATGACCTTCGTTGCCCTGCCCTTTGCCTGGCTATGGATGCTGCCCCACGACTTCCGCCAGTTTCTCCATAGCATGGCCGCCATCCAGGTATTCGCATCGAACATCTATTTCTGGCAGGAGATGGACTATTTCAGCACTGCCGCTGAACTGACGCCGCTCCTGCACACCTGGTCGCTGGCGGTGGAGGAGCAATTCTACCTGCTGTTCCCCTTTGCACTCCTTTTACTAAAGCCACTGCGACGCCGGGCACTGCTGATGGTAATCGGCCTGACTATCCTGGGCGGGCTTCTGCTGGCGGAGTATTCCGCCACCCGCTATCCAGATGCCAATTTCTTCCTGCTGCATACGCGGGCGTGGGAGCTGCTGGTCGGCTCCTTTCTGGCCCTGGCTATGCAACACTGGCGACCGGGCAGACACTGGTCCAGCGAGCTGTTCGCGTGGTCCGGCGTGGGACTGATCGCGCTTTCCGTGACGCTATTCCATGGCGGCACTCCCTTCCCCGGGCTGCTGGCGCTGCTGCCTGTAGGTGGCACCGCACTGATCATCGTCTTTGCCCGCGAAGGCACCAGCGTGGCGCGTCTGCTATCACTCAAGCCGATGGTGTTCATCGGACTGCTCAGCTACAGCGCCTATCTTTGGCACCAGCCGATCTTCGCCTTCGCCCGTATCCGCTTTCCATGGCAGCTTGACGTATCGACTTACCTCAATCTGATAATCCTCACCCTGGGCGTCGCCTACCTCTCCTGGCGCTTCGTTGAGTTGCCCTTTCGTCACGGCCTTAAGATCCGCCGCCGGGCGCTATTGACCGGGACTGCCATGGCCTCTGGTGCGCTATTCATCTCTGCGGCAGGCGCGTCGCTGTTTCCACAGCCGATCCTGATGCTGGACAAGCGGCTAGAGCCGGAACAGCTGCAGGCGCTGGAGCTGGTCGAGGCGGCCCGAGCCAAACCTGAATCAGAGATCGAAGGCGAATGCCTGTTCCAGACGTCCGAGCTTGACGAAGCGGCGCGGGCACGCCTGCTCACCTGTTTCGAGCGCCATGGCCCTGGGCTCGCCGTTCTCGGCGACTCCCACGCCCGCAACGTTTACAACGGCCTGGCCGGGGCAGGGGGCCAGCCTTTCCTGTTCGGTTTCACTCAGTCAGGCTGCATGCCCCATCCCAGCCGCGACTGGTGCCTGTTCGACGAGTTCGTCGAACTGCTCGATGAACAGCCGAAGCTGTTTCAGGCGGTGCTCTACAACCAGGCTGGTTTTCCCCTCCTTGAAACACCCCGTGGCCGCGAAGTGACCCGAACCCATCTCGCCGAGGCTCGTCGGCGCTCGTTCACCCCCAACGAGTCCTACGTGGAATCGGTGGTGGACTATCTCGAGACGCTGGCACGGCGCACCCCGGTAATCTGGCTGGGCCCCTGGACCGAGCCACACATTCTGCCCAGGGAGCTGGTAGTGCACGGATGCGAAAACCCACCGCCCTTCAGCCGCGGCGTTCGAAAGAGCTTCGAACAGCTGGATGAGATGCTGGCCGAAACCACAGCGGAGGTTTCGAGCATCGATTACGTGTCCTCCAACGAACGCCTCGGGCTACGCAGCGGCAGTCGACTGATTGATTGCCGGAACATCTACTTTCACGACGGAGACCACTGGAGCGAGGCGGGCGAGCAGCGTTTCGGCAGGCTGCTGGACACTGTGCTGGGAGAGCTGCTGCAATAACCGCATCGGAATGATGCTGGGACACTCGAAACTTTTGCCTCATCCGCGTTTCTCACTGACAGGCACAGCCTTCGGGGGAACGCTGCATGGCCAGATTCAGAGCCAGTGACGGAGTCGAGATCTATTACCAGGAATGGGGTCGAGGCGGCGCCAGCCCGCCAGTCGTTCTGCACCACGGTTATGTAGCCCACGCGCGGGCCAATTGGGTCTGGCCCGGTATCGTCCGCCGCCTCACTGCGGCCGGGCGACGAGTGATCGCACTCGATGCCAGGGGCCACGGCCGCTCCGGAAAGCCGCACGACCCGGCCTATTACGGCGAGGCGAGGATGGCAGAAGACGTCAGCACCCTCCTGGATGTGCTCGGGCTGGACGAGGTCGACCTGGTCGGCTACTCGATGGGAGCGGTGGTGTCCCTCATCGTGGGCAGTCAGGAGCCGCGCATCCGTCGCCTGGTGGTCGCCGGCATCGGTGGCAACAGCGTCAGGCTGCCCGGCATGCGTGCCCGACCGAATCCGCGCAAGGCGATCTCCGACGCGATGCTCGCGCGAAGTATAGCCTCGGTCCGCAATCCGGCACTGGTCGGCTTTCGTCTGATGGCCGACATGCTCTGGGCCGACCGGCGGGCACTGGCTGCTCAGGCCGCCGCTTTTCATGGTAAGCGGATTCCGTTGGAGCGCATAACCGCGCCGACGCTGGTATTGGCTGGCCGCGATGATCCCTTCGCCGCCCGACCCAATCTGCTGCAGCAGGCCATCCCCGATAGCCGACTGATCACGGTGCCGGGCAACCACACCACTGCGCTGACCAAGTCCGCCTTTCGCGAAGCCATTGCCGAATTCCTGCGCTGAGCCGCGCCGGCCGGATACGCCTGCCCCCCCGCCAGCCGGTCGCCCGCCCTGTAATCCGCGCGGCTTAACCAGTACAATGCCCGGCCCCGCGCTCGGGCCTTTCACTTCTCAGCAGGTTCTCCCGTGATCTCCACCGCCAATATCACCATGCAGTTCGGCGCCAAGCCGCTTTTCGAAAACGTTTCCGTCAAGTTCGCGGGCGGCAACCGCTATGGCCTGATCGGCGCCAACGGCTGCGGCAAGTCGACCTTCATGAAGATCCTCGGCGGTGAACTGGAGCCCTCCGGCGGCCAGGTGATGATCGAACAGAACGTGCGCCTGGGCAAACTGCGTCAGAACCAGTTCGCCTACGAGGACTTCAGCGTCATCGATACCGTGATCATGGGCCACGAGGAGCTGTGGAAGGTCAAGGCCGAACGTGACCGCATCTACTCCCTGGCCGAGATGAGCGAAGAGGACGGCATGAAGGTCGCCGAGCTGGAAACCGAGTTCGCCGAGCTGGACGGCTACACCGCCGAATCCCGCGCCGGCGAACTACTGCTGGGCCTGGGGATTCCGCTGGAACAGCACTTCGGCCCTATGAGCGAGGTCGCCCCCGGCTGGAAGCTGCGCGTGCTGCTGGCCCAGGCGCTGTTCTCCGACCCGGACGTGTTGCTACTGGATGAGCCCACCAACCACCTGGATATCAATACCATCCGCTGGCTGGAGGACATCCTCAAGGCGCGCACCAGCACCATGATCATCATTTCCCACGACCGGCACTTCCTCAACAGCGTATGCACGCACATGGCCGATCTGGATTACGGTGAATTACGCCTGTTCCCCGGCAACTACGACGAATACATGACCGCCGCTACCCAGGCCCGCGAGCGCCTGCTTTCGGACAATGCCAAGAAGAAGGCGCAGATCGCCGAGCTGCAGACCTTCGTCAGCCGCTTCTCGGCCAATGCCTCCAAGGCCAAGCAGGCCACCAGCCGCGCCCGGCAGATCGACAAGATCCAGCTTGAAGAGGTCAAGCCGTCGAGCCGGGTCAGCCCGTTCATTCGCTTCGATCAGCACAAGAAGCTGCATCGTCAGGCTGTCACGCTGGATCAGGTGAGCCAGGGCTACGACGGTGAGGTGCTGTTTCGCAATCTGAGCCTGCAGATCGAAGCCGGCGAGCGGGTGGCGATCATCGGTCCCAACGGCATCGGCAAGACCACGCTGCTTCGCACGCTGGTCGGCGAGTTGCAGCCGCTATCGGGCGAGGTGAAGTGGACCGAGAGTGCCGATGTGGGTTACTTCGCCCAGGACCACGCGGAGGATTTCAGGGACGACTGCACCCTGTTCGACTGGATGGCCCAGTGGACCCAGGGCGGCGAGCAGCTGGTGCGCGGCACACTCGGCCGTATGCTGTTTTCCAACGACGAGATCCTCAAGTCGGTCAAGGTCATTTCCGGTGGCGAGCAGGGCCGCATGCTGTTCGGCAAGCTCATTCTGAAAAAGGCCAACGTGATGGTCATGGACGAGCCGACCAACCACCTCGACATGGAATCCATCGAGGCGCTCAATCTGGCGCTGGAAAACTATCCCGGTACGCTGATCTTCGTCAGCCATGACCGTGAGTTCGTCTCCAGTCTGGCCACCCGGATCATTGAGCTGTCCGAAAACGGCGTGACCGACTTCTCCGGCAGCTATGACGATTACCTGCGGGGGCAGGGCATCGGGGTCTGAATATCTGGTTGCAGCCTCCGGGTGTCCCGCAACTTAAGCACGCCTGTGCTGTCGTATGGTCTGGCCTACAAAGGACCGACAGCAGAGGAGCGGCAGCATGGCGACCAGTACAGGATACCCGGATACGACCGACCGGCGCGTGGAAGCGGCCCTGGCTCGGGTCTGTGAAACGGCACGGGCGGAGATCGCCGGGTTCGAGTGGCTCACCCATGAGGCTGAAACACATCGCTTTAGCTCCAGTTTGCAGGTGATATGGGTGTTCGACACCCGTGCGAACCTCGCCAGGGCACTGGAAACGGGGCATGGCAGACGCATGTACGAACTGACGGCCGAGGCCCTCGCCGAAGCCGGTGTCAAGATCGGTATCATCGAAGCGCATGTTCGCTTCGACAGCGAAGAGGAATGCCGACTCGTACACGGTGGCGACTGGCGTTCCCGGCTGGATATGCTGCGCTCGGCGAGCCCTTGAAAGCGGAACTAAACTGCGGGTTCAATCTCCCATACACCCCAACCCAACATTTGACGATTGCACAGGCCCAAGATCATGAGCGAAAAGGTTCTCTCTGCAGAAGAAATCCTTGCCCAACCCGCCGACGCCTACATGAACGAACAACAGCTTGCGTTCTTTCACAACCTGCTGATGGAACAGCGGACGGACCTTCAGACTCGCATCGACTCGGAGTTTCAGGCCCTGCGCGAATATGAGCCAGGCAGCGACGTGGCCGATATCGGCGCTGCCGAAGAACAGCGGCAGTGGCAGCTGCGTCTACTGGAACGTGAAAAGAAGCTGCTCGACAAGATCGATGAAGCCCTGACGCGAGTCGCCGATGGCAGCTACGGCTGGTGCGAGGAAACCGGCGAGCCGATCGGTCTGCGCCGCCTGATGCTGCGCCCCACGGCGACCCTGTGCATCGAAGCCAAGGAGCGTCAGGAAAAGCTCGAACAGCACGTTCGCGAAGCCTAAGCCTCGCGAATGCGTGCCCTCCGAATCATCGGGGGGCACGCGTCCTGCTCAACAAACCTTGGTGGCCAGATCCGTGGCCAACCACCGCTGACATCCTGCGCATTCCCTCCCATCTGGTTTTCACCTTGCGGATGGCAGCCTGCAATGCTCCCTCAGACCATCTACCCTCAAGGCCACGACACTCTCTGGCTGTCATCATCGCTTCACGAAAGCCTGGCAAACATGGTCATGCGAAACGAAATCCACTCCACGGAGAGTCACCATGGCCTTCGAAACAGAGTTCGACAGCGAGACCGGCAGCAACCCACGGCGCGAGAAGCGACGCCAGGAGGACAAGCGACGTATGGCCTACCGGCGAGCCATCGAGGACTATCGCGACAGCCAGGCGCTGCACGCCATGGTAGCGGATTACCCGGAGCTGGCCGGTTATCGGCTTCGCCAGGGCGGCCTGCAGTAATATCAGGAAGGTGCAAATCGCCCGGCCAGCTCTCTGACCCGGGCGCGCTCTTCGCGCAGAAAGGCCAGGAACGCCTCGGCGACCGGGCTCAGATGCTTGCCGCGGGCATGAACTGCGCACCAGCTGCGCACCAGGGGCAACTCGTGCAGATCGAGCGATACCAGTTCCCCGTTATGCAAGTAGGGTGCTACTGCGTGGCGGGTAACCAGTGCGATACCCAATCCCGCCAGCACGCCCTGAACCAGCGCATCGCTTGAGCCCAGCTGCATCACCCGCTGCAGATGAACGCGCTTGAGCTGCAGGAATTCATCACAGGCCTTGCGGGTACCGGAACCCTGTTCGCGCTGCAGCACCATGTGCCTTTCCAGGGCGGAAAGTGGTAACCCGGCCAGGCCAGCCAGAGGGTGATCAGGCCGAGCCACGGCAATGATCGGATTGTTCAGGAACGGAAAGAACTCCAGGGCACGGTCCTCGGGCACCAGCGCCATCAGCACCACGTCGTCCTGATTGTCATGCAGGCGCTGGATAACCTGAGCACGCCGCGCCACCTCGAGCCGGACAGTGACCTCGGGATGGGTTTTCAGAAAGGCCGCCAGCAGATGCGGGGTCAGATACTGGATGCTGCTGACCACTGCCAGGCGCAATTCCCCGCGTAGCTGCCCCTGCAGGCTCGACAAGCTCATGTCCAGGCTATCCAGCCGTTGAAAGATGTCCTCCGCTGCACCGGCAAGACTGTTTGCCGCCTCGGTCAGATAAAGCCGCTTGCCAACATACTCGAAAAGGGGCGACCCCACCTGTTCTTCAAGCTGACGGATCTGCTGGCTCACTGCAGATTGGGTCAGTGCCATCTCCTCCGCCGCCCGGCTGTAGGAGAGATGGCTGCACACCGCTCGGAACACCTGCAGTTGTCTAAGGGTCATCCGGAGTAAGGCTTTACGCACGTGGTCTACCTTTAAGTATCAGGGAAGGAGGCTTGGAACGAATATTAGCTATTACTTATGCTGAACCACACAATAATTCGTTTTCCTCCATTGATCCCCGCAAGTAAGGTGTATGAAACCGATCACCCGCGAGAGGACAGGTCCAAGTGATCAAGAAAATACTCATTGCCAACCGCGGCGAAATTGCCGTCCGTATCGTCCGTGCCTGCGCGGAGATGGGGATTCGTTCGGTGGCCGTCTACACCGACGCCGACCGCTACGCCCTGCACGTCAAGCGCGCCGACGAGTCCTACAACATCGGCAGCGACCCGCTGGCCGGCTACCTCAATCCGCGCCAGCTGGTGAATCTCGCCGTGGAGACCGGCTGCGATGCCTTGCATCCGGGGTATGGCTTCCTGTCCGAAAACGCCGAGCTGGCGGAAATCTGCGCAACGCGTGGCATTCGCTTCATCGGCCCCTCGGCCGAGGTGATCCGGCGCATGGGCGACAAGACCGAGGCCCGGCGCAGCATGATCGCCGCCGGCGTTCCGGTTACCCCAGGTACCGAGGGGAACGTCGCGGACCTTGCCGAAGCCCTGCGCGAAGGCGACCGGATCGGTTATCCGGTCATGCTCAAGGCAACCTCAGGCGGTGGTGGGCGGGGTATCCGACGCTGCAACAGTCGAGAGGAGCTGGAACAGGCTTACCCACGGGTAATCTCCGAAGCGACCAAGGCCTTCGGCAGCGCCGAAGTCTTCCTGGAAAAGTGCATCGTCAATCCCAAGCACATCGAAGCGCAGATCCTGGCCGACAGCCACGGCAACACCGTGCACCTGTTCGAGCGCGATTGCTCAATCCAGCGGCGCAACCAGAAACTGATCGAGATCGCGCCCAGCCCGCAGCTCACCCCGGAACAGCGGGCCTACATTGGTGATCTGGCGGTTCGTGCGGCCCAGGCTGTCGGCTACGAGAATGCCGGCACGGTGGAGTTCCTGCTGGCGGATGACGAGGTGTACTTCATGGAGATGAACACCCGCGTGCAGGTCGAGCACACCATCACCGAGCAGATCACCGGCATCGATATCGTTTGCGAGCAGATCCGTGTCGCCGCGGGTCTGCCACTGTCGATCAAGCAGGAAGACATCCAGCATCGCGGGTTCGCCATCCAGTTCCGCATCAATGCCGAGGATCCGAAGAACAACTTCCTGCCCAGCTTCGGCAAGATCACCCGCTACTATGCCCCGGGCGGTCCCGGTGTGCGGGTGGATACGGCCATCTACACCGGCTACAGCATTCCGCCTTACTACGACTCCATGTGCCTGAAGCTCATCGTCTGGGCTCTGACCTGGGAAGAGGCCATGGACCGTGGCCTGCGTGCGTTGGACGACATGCGTTTGCAGGGCGTGAAGACCACCACGCCCTATTACCAGGAAATCCTGAAGAACCCGGAATTTCGCAGTGGTGTGTTCAACACCAGCTTCGTCGAAAGCCACCCCGAACTGACCCAGTATTCGATCAAGCGCAAGCCGGAGGAACTGGCATTGGTCATCGCCACCGCCATCGCCGCGCACGCCGGTCTTTAACCCTTGTCGCTTGAGCAGCAGGAGATCAACATGAGCAAGAAAATCACCGTAACCGATACCATTCTGCGCGACGCCCACCAGTCGATCCTGGCCACCCGCCTGCGCACCGAAGACATGCTGCCGATCTGCGCCAAACTCGATCAGGTCGGCTATTGGTCGCTGGAAGTGTGGGGCGGCGCCACCTTCGACGCCTGCGTGCGCTTCCTCAAGGAGGATCCCTGGGAGCGCCTGCGCAAGCTGCGCGAGGCGCTGCCCAACACTCGCCTGCAGATGCTCCTGCGCGGGCAGAACCTGCTCGGCTATCGCCATTACAGCGATGATGTGGTCAAGGCATTCGTCGCCAAAACCGCCGAGAACGGTATCGATGTGTACCGCATCTTCGACGCCATGAACGATGTACGCAATCTGGAGACGGCCATCGCTGCCGTCAAGGCCGCGGGCAAGCACGCCCAGGGCACCCTGGCCTACACCACCAGCCCGGTACACAACGTCGAAGCCTACGTGAAACAGGCCAAGGCGATGGCTGCGCTGGGCGTGGATTCCATTGCGATCAAGGACATGGCCGGCCTGCTGACGCCCTTCGCCACCGCCGATCTGGTCCGCGCGCTCAAGGCCGAACTCAGCCTGCCGGTGTTCATCCACTCCCACGACACCGCCGGCATGGCGGCGATGGTGCAGATCAAGGCGATCGAAGCCGGCGCCGATCATATCGATACCGCCATCGGCTCGATGGCCTGGGGCACCAGCCATCCAGGCACCGAGTCCATGGTCGCGGCGCTCAAGGGGACACCCTACGATACCGGCCTGGATCTGGCGCTGATTCAGGAAATCAGCCTGTATTTCCACGAAGTTCGCAAGAAGTACCACCAGTATGAAAGCGAGTTCACCGGGGTCGACACCCGCGTGCAGGTCAATCAGGTTCCCGGCGGCATGATGTCCAACCTGGCCAACCAGCTTCGGGAGCAGGGTGCACTGAACCGCATCCAGGAAGTCTTCGAAGAGATCCCGCGGGTGCGTGCGGACCTCGGTTACCCCCCGCTGGTCACCCCGACCTCTCAGATCGTCGGCACTCAGGCGGTATTCAACGTGCTTGCCGGAGAGCGTTACAAGACCATCACCAACGAGGTGAAGCTGCTGCTGCAGGGCCGCTACGGCCAGACCCCGGGCGTCATCGACGAAGAGCTGCGCCACCGCGCAATCGGTAATGAAGAAGTGATCGACGTGCGTCCGGCCGACCTGATTCCACCGGAAATGGACAAACTGCGCAGTGAGGTTGGTAGCCTCGCCCAGAGCGAAGAAGACGTGCTTACCTATGCCATGTTCCCGGACATCGGCCGCAAGTTCCTCGAAGAGCGCGCTGCCGGCACCCTCAAACCGGAGGTCCTGCTGCCCATCCCGGGAACCGGCGCAGCCAAGCCGATCGCCCAGGACAGCAGTCCTACCGAGTTCATCATCGACGTTCACGGCGAAAGCTACCGTGTCGACATCACCGGTGTGAGCGTCAAAGGGGACGGCAAGCGCCACTTCTATCTGAGCCTCGACGGCATGCCCGAGGAGGCGGTCTTCGAACCACTGAACAGCTTCGCTGGCGGCAGTGGCGGCAGCGCGCGCAAGCAGGCCAGCCAGCCGGGCCACGTTACCACCAGCATGCCGGGCAACGTGGTTGATGTTCTGGTCAAGGTAGGCGATTCGGTAAAGGCAGGCCAGGCGGTATTGGTCAGCGAAGCCATGAAGATGGAAAGCGAGATCCAGGCAGCCGTGGCCGGTACCGTCAAGGCCGTGAACGTCGCCAAGGGCGATCGGGTCAACCCTGGTGAGATTCTGATCGAGATCGAGTAAGACATAATAAGCGGGCGGCAGGGCCGCCCCAACTAGACGACTGCGGAGGGATGCATGGGGTTTGATCCGGTTGTACTGTTCTTCATCTTCGGGCTTTTCGCCGGCCTGGTGAAAAGCGAGCTGAAACTGCCGCCGGGGCTCTACGATACCCTGTCGATGATCCTGCTGCTGGCGATCGGTCTGCATGGGGGCGTCGAGCTGGCAGCCCAGGCCAGCCCGGCGCTTATCGGCCAGGCCCTGGCCGTCATGGTGATGGGCATCCTGCTGCCGCTGGTCGCCTTCCCGGTACTGCGCGCACTGCGCTTCGGTCGCACCGATGCCGCCAGCATCGCGGCGCACTATGGCTCGGTCAGCGCGGCGACCTTCGCGGTGGTGATCGCCTACCTGCTGTCACGCGAGATCTTCTTCGAAAGCTACATGCCGCTGTTCGTCGCCGTGCTGGAAATACCGGCCATCATTGTCGGCATCCTGCTGGCCAAGGGCGTCAGCCGGGATACCAACTGGAAGGCATTGAGTCATGAGGTGTTTTTCGGCAAGAGCATCATGCTGCTACTTGGCGGCCTGATAATCGGCGTGCTGGCTGGCAAGGAGGCCATCGCGCCGCTGGAGCCGCTGTATACCAGCATGTTCAAGCCGGTACTCGCGTTCTTTCTGCTGGAGATGGGCCTGATCGCCTCGCGTCATCTGGGCAGCCTGCGCACCGCAGGCGTGCGTCTTGCCGCCTTTGCGCTGGTGTTCCCGCTATTCGGTGCCGTGGTCGGCGGCCTGCTCGGACATGCGCTGGGACTTTCGGTGGGGGGCGTGACGGTACTGGCCACGCTGGCTGCCAGTGGATCCTACATAGCAGTGCCTGCAGCAATGCGCCTGGCTTTGCCGGAAGCCAACCCGGCCCTGTCACTGACCGCCTCGCTGGGTATCACCTTCCCCTTCAACATACTGGTAGGCATACCGCTTTACCTGTCGCTGGCCGAATGGCTGGCAGCCTGAGGAGACGTCCATGAGCATGCCAACCCGCACTTTGCTTACCATCATCTGCGAGGCCGCTCTCGAGGCCCGCCTTCTCAAGGAGCTCGAACAGCTGGGCGCGCCTGGCTGGACCATATCTGACGCTCGCGGGCGCGGGACGCGCGGGGTGCGCAGCGCCGGCTGGGCCAATGATGGCAATATCCGAGTAGAGATCATCTGCAATCGCGAACTGGCCGAGCGCATGGCTCACGCGGTTCAGCAGCGCTACTACGATAACTACGCAATGGTCTGCTTTCTGTCGGAAGTGGAAGTGTTGCGCGCTCAGAAGTTCTGAGCCGTCCGTTTACAGATCAGACGATACGTAGGCGACCATTTGAGCGTATAATGCGCCGCTTTCCGAATCAGCAGGACGGCATCCCCGGTTCCTGCGTCATCAAGCCACGTCAGCTCGTCTGCCGTGGCTTGTTGGTTTTTACCGCCTGCGGGCGGAAACTTTGAGCGAGGCACTGAAGATGACCGCACTGGTAGGCGTGATCATGGGCTCCAAGTCCGACTGGTCCACCATGAGCCATACGGCCGATACGCTGGAACAGCTGGGCGTACCCTTCGAAGTCAAGGTGGTATCCGCCCACCGCACGCCGGACCTGCTGTTTCAGTATGCCGATGAGGCCGCCGAGCGCGGTATCGAAGTGATCATTGCCGGTGCCGGCGGCGCCGCCCATCTGCCGGGCATGTGCGCGGCCAAGACCCATCTGCCGGTGCTGGGCGTGCCGGTGCAGTCTTCCATGCTCTCGGGTGTCGATTCGCTGCTGTCGATCGTGCAGATGCCTGCCGGCGTCCCGGTCGCGACCCTGGCGATCGGCAAGGCCGGTGCGGTAAACGCTGCCTTGCTGGCCGCAAGCATTCTCGGCGCCAAGTATCCGCAGTACCATGATGCCCTGAAGGATTTCCGCAACCGGCAGACGGAAACCGTACTGGACAATCCCGACCCCCGGCAGGCGTGAGGAACAGAGCATGAAGATCGGTGTCATCGGCGGTGGACAACTCGGACGCATGCTGGCCCTGGCCGGCACTCCACTCGGCCAGCAGTTCGCCTTCCTGGATCCTGCCCCTGATGCCTGTGCTCAGGCTCTGGGCGAACACATCCGTGCCGATTACAGTGATCGCGATCATCTGCGTCAGCTGGCCGACGAGGTGGATCTGGTTACCTTCGAGTTCGAGAGCGTCCCGGCCGAAACCGTCGCCTTCCTTTCCCAGTTCGTCCCGGTTTATCCCAGTGCCGAGTCCCTGCGTATCGCTCGAGACCGCTGGTTCGAAAAATCGATGTTTCAGGAGCTTGGCATCCCTACCCCCGAATTTGCCGATATCCAGTCCCAGGAGAACCTGGACGCGGCGGTAAGACGGATCGGCCTGCCGGCAGTTCTCAAGACGCGTACCCTGGGCTACGACGGCAAGGGCCAGAAGGTACTGCGCCATCCTGAGGATGTGCAGAACGCTTTCGCTGAACTGGGCAGTGTACCCTGCATTCTGGAGGGTTTTGTGCCTTTCAGTGGTGAAGTCTCACTTATAGCCGTCCGCGCCCGGAGCGGTCAGACCTGTTTCTATCCGCTGGTCCACAATACCCACGAGAACGGCATCCTGCGTCTGTCGGTAGCCAGTTCCGGCCACCCGCTGCAGGCTCTGGCGGAGGATTATGCCGAGCGTGTTCTCGGCAAGCTGGAGTACGTGGGCGTGCTCGCCTTCGAGTTCTTTGAAGTCGATGGGGGCCTCAAGGCCAATGAAATCGCCCCCCGCGTGCATAACTCAGGGCATTGGACCATCGAAGGCGCCGAGTGCAGTCAGTTCGAGAACCATCTGCGCGCCATTGCCGGTCTTCCGCTGGGCTCCACTGCGCTGGTCGGTGCCAGTGCAATGCTCAACTTCATCGGCAGGGTACCGCCGACAGAGAAGATCACCGCGCTGACCGATGTGCACCTTCACCACTATGGCAAGGCATTCAAGGCCGGGCGCAAGGTAGGCCATGCCACGTTGCGCTGCGCCGATGCCGCCACCCTGCGCACCCGTATCGCCGAAGTCGAGGCGCTGATCAACGCCGAGTGAACGCCGGGGCCTGGCAAAGGTTTGCAAAACCTTTTGTCTGGCCCGCCTTCCCGGCGTCTTGGCACGCAGCAACCGATACGCCACACTCTAGCGGCCTTAATGGACCGCCCGTCCCCAGTCACAGGTTCGCCATCCCCATGCGCTTGAAGCTGTTCGCCCTGATGCTGCTGTTGCCCCTCACCGTCCAGGCATCGCCGAAGATCGTCGACTGGCTGGACCTGCTGCCCGAAGAAGACTATCAGGCGATGCTCGAGATGCCCGAGATCGACCACGACTGGGGCGATGAGGCTCCAGGGGGCTTCACCAACAGCCTGCGACAACGCGACCAGTCCTTGCCCGAGGTCATGTATTCGACCCGCGTGGTTGGCGAGTACGACGGCGCCGAGCTGCAGATCGGGGGTTACCCGGTGCCCCTCGAGACCGATGACCGAGGCAGGTACCTCTCGTTCTTTCTGGTACCCTATGCAGGTGCCTGCATCCATGTACCGCCGCCGCCGCCGAACCAGATCATCCTCGTGGATTACCCTCAGGGGATAACGATCGATGACATTTACGTCCCGTTCTGGGTAAGTGGAACGCTGCATGTGGACCAAACCAGCAACGAGCTAGCCGATGCCAGCTATCGGCTCGATGCGAGCAAGGTGTGGCTGTACGACGGTGACTGACGGCAACGGGAATGATTGCCAATTCACCGATTGGTTACCAATACAAGAAAGGGCTTCGTTCATATGGAAATGCTGCTTGGGCTGATTGGTCTGGTAATTCTGGTCGTGGTGTATCTACGACGCTTCCTGCTGCGCAAGGACGTGGAACCTGCTCAACGCGTCCCGTTCAGGGGTGAACTGTATCCTGTCGGCGGTGCCACGCTGAGTCGCCAGCGATCGGGTAATCCGAAGCAGTCGGTGGTGGTGGTCCACGGGTTCGTGGAAAACTTCCTTTACTTCACTCGTTATTACGACCAGCCCGACCTGGAGCTGGTGGGCGTTACCTGCTCAGGTTACAACCTGCCCGTCGAGGCGCCTCGCTTTTCCAGTGTTGATTGGACGAAGACACCAGAGCCGCCCGTGGGTACCATAGCTCACGATGCCCAGGTCCTCATTCTCGCCCTCGAACACCTGGTTTCCACCGACACGGTTCGTGTCCACGGTCATTCGCGGGGGGGCGCCGTTGTAATGGAGGCAGCCCGACTGCGGCCTGACCTGTTCGAACGTGTCGAAGTGATTCTCGAAGCGCCGGTACTGCCCCAGGGACGTCCCTATGCTCCTATGCCAGGCTGGTTCATCTGGTTTTTGCCGTTCTACCTCTCTGCCTGGCAGCAGAATCCGATCAACGAGCGCAACCGTTCGATGTGGGGGCCTTTGGACGATCCGTACAAACGGTCGCTGGTCATGGGCTATCCGTTCAACGGCCGGCGGGCCAGTGTACTGATGACCAACCTGCGCGACATGAACCGCTGGATGCGCGAGGAAGATGCTCATCTGTTCGCCAATCTGCAGCGCGGAGCGATACTGGTTCCGGAACGTGACAAGGTACTGCATCCTGGGGCCATGCTCGCCGCCGCCAGCCAGGCGCAGAATCTGCAGATCATCGAGGTTCCCGAGGGTACCCATTTCGTCATTTTCGACAACCCCGAACGTGTTCCGCCACTTCCCGAGGTCTGACAAGGGTGTCCTTTCGCTTCGAGCCGATTGGCTATGTGCGATCCTGCTTCGTTGAGAAGTTCGCCATTCCTCGACAGCCGCACCTCGCGCCTGCCGCACGCGGTGTGATCGAGCTGCTACCTCCCTACGACCAGCCGGAAGCGATAGCCGGGCTCGAGCTGGTCAGTCACATCTGGGTGCTCTTCGTATTCCATGCCGCGAGTTCAGGGCCGGAACATCTGCGGGTCAGGCCCCCTCGTCTGGGCGGCAACCAGCGCATTGGCGTCTTTGCCAGCCGGGCCACCCACAGACCCAATCCGATCGGTCAATCGGTAGTGACACTCGACCGCGCCGACCCCGGTCGCCTGGCCATTTCAGGCCTTGACCTGCTGGATGGGACCCCGGTTCTGGATATCAAGCCCTACGTTCCCTATGCCGACGCCCTGCCCAGCGCGCGTAACGAGCTGGCCGACGCTGCACCAACCGGTTGCTCGATCAGCTGGAATGAAGACGCCCTGGCGCAGGCCACCGCCGCCGCGGCCCGCCTGAACCAGCCGGTGGTGGAGCTGATCGAGCAGTGTCTTGCTCAGGACCCGAAGCCAGCCTACCAGCAGCCCACCCCGCGGCGTGAGTACGGTGTGCGCTTCTGGGACCTCAACGTACGCTGGCATTACCCCACTCAGTGCGAAATTCGCGTGTTGAGCGTTCTGCCCGCCTGAACCGGCCCGTGGCATACTGGCCGGCCAACAACCTAGGAGACCGCAATGTTCGATCTCGGGCATGTAGCCCTACTGCTGCTGGCCGGCATCATAGGCGCCTGGATCTGGCGCGGGCTGGGGTTGCGGGACCATGCAATGGCATTGGTTCGCCGCCGCTGCAACGAGGCCGACGTCCAACTGCTTGATGAGAGCATTGCTCTGGTCAGGCTGCGACTGGCCTGGCACAGGGGTCGCCCCTGGGTGCAGCGGCGATATGGTTTCGAATTCACCGTCACCGGAGAACGTCGTTATGGCGGCTACATTGAGCTGCTTGGCTCGCGCCTGCGACATATCGAACTGGCCCCCCACCCCTTCCCCGGACCGACCCTGCACGAGCGACTACACTAGCAGTTCCACGTGGAACGAAGCGGCAGTCGCTATGCACCCGAATAGGCCCAGGCAATGACCGAGCTACAGGACATTCCCACCTATCTGCTCGCCGGGCCGCTCGGCGCGGGAAAGACCACTGTGCTGAGCCAGCTATTCAGTCAACGCCCGCGCGAAGAACGCTGGGCCGTACTGATCAATGAGTTTGGAGCAGTGGGCATCGACGCTGCGCTGCTCGGCAAACACAGCGGTGTGCAGATTTCAGAGATTCCGGGCGGCTGTCTGTGTTGCGTCAACGGGCTGCCCTTTCAGGTCGGGCTTGGCCGATTGCTGCGTAAAGCCAGACCCGATCGGCTCTTTATCGAAGCCTCCGGGCTCGGCCATCCCAAGGCACTACTGACGCAACTGCAGGCAGCACCCTGGCAGGGCGTGCTGCGGATGGAGGCCCTGCTAATGGTCCTCGACGCCAAGGCGCTGCATTCCGGCAAAACCTTGCCAGCCGCTCAGGCAGATGCCTTGCCGCTGGCTGACGTTCTGGTTTTGAACAAGTGCGACCGATTGAACGCCAATCAGATCGCCGCGGTCACTGGCCAGTTTCCCGGCCGACCGCTGATCTGTTGTGAGGGGGGAGCGCTCCCCTGGCCGCTTGAACTACCCCCGAAAACCAAGGCGCAGACCCTGGCGGGCCGAACATTCCGTGAGCTGCCGACGAGCCCGCCCGCGATTGGCAGGCTCTGGCAGGACAGTGAGGAGTGGGAGTGCCATATTCATGGCTTCGAAGGTTGGCAGAGCCTGGGCTGGCTGGCCCACCCGGCGCGTCGTTTCGATCTGGAGCAGGTCGACCGCTGGCTTGCCGGGATACCCTATTCACGCGCCAAGGGCGTCCTGCATGCCCATAACGGATGGTACAGACTGAATCGACTTAAATCGGCCGAGGATGGCTGGGAGCTTACCGACGCCGGTTCCGCCAATCGTCTGGAGCTGCTGATGGACGAGCCCTTCGATCCCGACCTGCTAGACAGGGGCTTGCGGGCAACGAGCCGGGCGGATTAAGGTAGCCTTTTTCGAGCCGCCATGCCTTATCGCCTAGCCCTTTCAAGCCTGATAATCGTTTTCGCCGCGTTCGCCAGGGGCGAGCCCAGTCCGGGTGCCTGTCTGATAGAGAGCGCGGATGAGCTGCCCGCGATACGCCTTTGCCAGGAGAACATCAGCATTCCGTCCAGTCTATTCGGGGCGGGCTTCTGCAAGCCGGAGATTCCGGATCGAGTACTGAAGGTGAAGATGCTCGAAGCCTGCCCCCAAGGTGCCTATGGCAAGTGCGAGGGCGCGGAAACCTCTGGCGTCGGCTACCGCCAGTCCATCTTCTACTATTCCGAACAAGATGACGCGCCAGTGCTGGCCGCCTACTGCGAGCAGATCAGCAAGGGCCGCTGGATCGAACTGAAGATATCAGAGTAAGGGTAATGGTGTGGAAAGCCGCGTGCCGATCTGCAGCTGATCGCCCTCGTTCAAACCCAGTCGCTCCGCCGTTCCCGCGGGGACCTCGATGACAAAGCGAAGCGGCCGGTCCGCGCGATAGATCTCGCACGGCATCGCCCTGCATGGTGGTACCTCGCGGAAGATCTGCTCCAGCCTACCCTGCTCATCGACAAATAGCAGATCAAGACTGATAAGCATGTTACGCATCCAGATGGCTGGACGTGTACCGGCGGGAAAATCGAACAGCATTCCCTCGTTGGTACCCAGTGCTTCGCGTCCCATCAGACCCTGAGTGCGGCTGGCCTCGTCATCAACAACCTCCAGCGTAAAGCGCTCCCCTCCCAACTCCACCTCGAGCCGTTCGCGCTCCTCTGCACCGCTCCACTGTGCAAGCGAAACGAGAGCCACCAGGAGCAGCATGCGCAGTGTCATCACAGGACATCCTTCAATAGATTCTGGTAAACCATATTGGTCAGATAAAGCCGTTCCTGATCGGTCAGACCCACGAATTCCACGCCGGTTGCAGTTTGATTCTGGGCACTTTCCTCTCGGTGAACTGCCCGCACGACCGCGTTCAGCGTCAGATAGACTTCCATGCCTGACGGGTTGATCCGAAACGATATTTTCACCTCATGGCCTTTTTCTGCAAAGGCTCTGGGCGATACCAGTCGGGCGCCTCCCACACTGAGATCGACCAGTCGAGCCGCGGCCTGCCCCACCGGGGTAGCGATTGCAGTGACCAGATCCACGGGGACCCGGGCGGAAGCCCTTATCCGCATGGACTGGACACTTTCAGGGTATGCCAGATGCAGGTAGGGAAAAGGCGCAAGGTTCGATTTGAGGACCCGTGTCTTGTAAGCGACCGCATCCTTGCCAACAAAGCCCCTAACGAGGAACTGCTGGCCTTCCTTGACAAAGACCAGCTTGCCCTGGACGGTAGGCGCAGTCACCAGGAGACTGATCGGTGCGAACAAGCCGACCATGCGCACCTGATATCGTTCCGCATGGGTGGCGTGCAAGGTCTGTAACTGCACGGGGTCACCCGGCAACAACTGCACCTGCGCCAGGCTGGAAATCTGCGCCTCGTTCGCAGCAGCTCCGCTTCCGGTTACATCAAGCCGCTCATTCGCCGGCTCGGGAGCAGCACGGTACAGGCCAAGCTTGAGCAACTGAGTGAGCACCGGCTGACTGTCTATCAGCTGGGATTTGGCGAACAACACGCTGCCTTCGCTATCGAGAACGTCCCAGGGAAGCGGTACGCCAAGCGACAGATCATTTTCGGTAAGGGGAATCAGCGGCAAGGGAACTCCACGCCATGGCTCTGGTGTTTTGGGACGGCGAGACCCTACTCTAACAGCGGTGATACCGCCTTGCTATCAGCACCCGACCCTTGGTTCACCGATAGATGTCGGCTCGCGTCAATGGCAGGTGATGCGATCCGTCGTCCAGCGGACGCACGGCCAGAATCTGGTGAATGTTCATCCAGTTATGCCAGAAGCCATAGGCACAACCCGCCAGATAAATGCGCCAGATCCGCAACGCTCTATCCGGAACGACCTGCGCCGCTTCTGCCAGGCGATTTTCCAGATTCGCGCTCCAGCGCTCCAGGGTACGGGCGTAGTGCAGACGGAGGCTCTCGACGTCAACGACCTCCAGGCCCTGGTCAGACATTTCGGCGATAGCCGTCGAAAGATGGGGCAGCTCTCCGTGGGGAAAGACATATCTGCCGATGAAGGTTCCGGCGCCCCGCCCTACCGGGCGGCAGTCCACATGGCGTGCGGTGATGCCGTGGTTGAGCACCAGACCGCCCGGCCGAACCTGGCGGTACAGGATCTGGAAATACTGGCCTAGATTCGCCAACCCTACGTGCTCGAACATGCCGACACTGACTATCTTGTCGAAGACCGCCTCACCCGGTAGATCCCGATAATCGAGCAGTTTGAGGTCGATCTGGCTCGCCAGTCCGTCCTGAACAACCCGTTCACGGCCAAGCTCCAGTTGTGCCTTGCTCAGTGTGATGCCAGTCACGTGGACACCGAAATGTCGAGCCGCGTAACGCGCGAGACCACCCCACCCACAGCCCACATCCAGCAGCCGCTCACCCTCACGAAGACGCAGCTTGCGACACAGGTGTTCGAACTTCTGCTGCTGAGCCTGCGCGAGGGTATCGCTGTCCTGGTGAAAGTAGGCACATGAATAGACCATGTCCGGATCAAGCCAGAGCCGATAGAAGGCGTTGGAAAGGTCGTAATGATAGGCGATGGCTTCGGCATCCAGCGCTTTATCGTGCGCCGAGCGTGGCGGCGGGGTAGAAGGCTGATCGCCCAGCAGCGCCTGACTGATACGGTCGGCGACCTCGATTACCTCGAGGATCGGCCCCTCGACATCCAGCCTTTGCTCGATGAAGGCCTCGCCGAGCAGATCCAGCGACGGCTCGGCAAGGGACTGCAGCAAGGCCGGGTCGCGAATCACCAGGGTCACCCGCGGGTCCCGGCCAAGATTCAAAGGCTCGGCATCACCCACTTTCAGGCGAAGCGGTAACTCCAGTCCAGCGAGCGCTGTGGCAAATTGAGCGAGCATGGGCAATTCCCTCGTCCCGGTCGTTCGACTTGCTCTTCAATATAGCCCAGCGCCGCTCAGGGGCAAGCCGGCCCTTCAGCTGCTGCGCTTGACCGGTCGTTTCCAGCCTTCGATATTGCGCTGGCGGGCTCGACCCACGGCCAGTGCACCGTCAGGCACATCCTGGGTAACAATCGTGCCGGCACCGGTGCTTGCACCCGCACCTACCCTTACCGGTGCGACCAGTGCGGTGTTGGAACCGATGAAGGCGTTTTCGCCGATATGGGTAACCGATTTGTTCACGCCATCGTAATTGCAGGTGATGGTACCAGCTCCCACGTTGGCTTGAGCACCGACCTGGGCATCACCGATATACGACAGATGATTGACCTTCGCCCCCGGTCCGATATCGGCCTTCTTGGTTTCGACGAAGTTGCCGATCTTCGCGCCATCCTGCAGCCGGGTTCCGGGGCGCAAGCGTGCATAGGGACCGACATCGCAGCCGGTCGCCACCTCGGCCCCTTCAATATGACTGAACGCCTTGATATGGGCTCCGGCACCGATGCTCGCGTCCCTGATCACGCAGTTGGCCTCGATGGTCACTCCATCGGCAAGCTGCACCCGACCTGCCAGAATCACATTGACGTCTATGAAGATGTCACGGCCCACCTCGACCTCTCCCCGCACGTCCAGTCGAGCAGGGTCGGCCAGGGTTACGCCCGCGGTCATCAGGCGCAGCGCCTCGCGTTGCTGCCAGGCGCGCTCCAGAATCGATAGCTGCTGCCGGTTGTTGGCACCCATCACCTCCAGCTCGTCCTCCGGCTGGGCGACGACCAGGTTCAACTCTTCCTCCACCGCCTTCGCGACCACATCCGTGAGATAGTACTCCCCCTGGGCATTGGCGTTGGAGAGGCTGTTCAGCCACCGGGCGGCGTGCCTACCGGGCAAGGCCATGATACCTGTGTTGCCCTCACGGATGGCCAGTTGCGCAGGGCTGGCGTCCTTCTGTTCGACGATCGCAAGGACGCGGCCTGCAGCATCCCGAACGATCCGTCCGTAGCCGGTGGGGTCCTGCATCTCGACGGTCAAAAGTCCCAGTGCCTCGGCCCCGGCCTGCTCGCTGAGGCGCTTCAATGTAGTTTCGCGTAGCAGTGGCACATCTCCGTACAGCACCAGAATCTGGTCCGCTCCCTCGGCGCCGGGCAGCGCCTGGGCGACGGCATGGCCGGTACCCAGCTGCTGTTCCTGCATCACCCAGTGCAGATCCGGAGCCTCCAGGTGGGCGCGTACCTGCTCGGCGCCATGACCGATCACCACATGGATACGCCGCGGTGACAGCGCGCGTGCGCAGTCGATGGCATGTCCGAGCATCGGCTTTCCGGCAACCGGGTGCAGGACCTTGGGCAATGCCGAGCGCATGCGGGTGCCCTGGCCGGCGGCGAGAATGACGATGTCGAGAATCATGTGCGTACCCCAAGAAGAATGATGGGCGGAATGTTAGCAAAGTGGCCGCGCCCCTGCAGAAATCCTGCGCAAAAGAAAAGGCAGCCGAAGCTGCCTTGTCTGGTCCCGCTGGCGAATCAGCGGTTGTTGAGCGCCGGTCCGCCGTACTTCTTGCGAAGCTCCTGCACGGTGCGTAGCTGCGCGGCGGCTTCAGCCAGTCGAGCGGAGGCGGAGCCGTAATCGAACTCTGCACCCTTCTCGCTGAGCGCCGCTTCCGCAGCGCGCTTGGCTTCGGCAGCCGCGGCTTCATCGATGTCACCGGCACGGATGGCCGTGTCGGCAAGCACCTTGACCATGCTCGGCTGAACCTCCAGGAAGCCACCGGAGATGTAGAACACCTCTTCGCTGCCATCCTGCTTGATCACCCGAACCGGGCCCGGCTTGAGATCGGTCAGCAACGGAGTGTGACCGGGCAGAATACCCAGATCACCCATGTTGCCGTGTGCGACGACCATCTCTACCAGCCCGGTGAACAGCTCTTCTTCCGCGCTAACGATATCGCAGTGCACTGTCATAGCCATGATATTGCCTCGGTTCTGCGCCCGCTTGCGCGGGCGCTACCATTACATTTTCTTCGCTTTCTCGATCGCTTCGTCGATAGTGCCGACCATGTAGAACGCCTGCTCGGGCAGGTGGTCGAACTCACCGCTGAGGATACCCTTGAACGCGCGGATGGTTTCCTTGAGGGGAACGTACTTGCCCGGCGAACCAGTGAATACCTCGGCAACGAAGAACGGCTGGGACAGGTAACGCTGCATCTTCCGCGCGCGGGCTACCAGCTGCTTGTCCTCTTCCGACAGTTCGTCCATACCCAGAATCGCGATGATGTCCTTCAGCTCCTTGTAGCGCTGCAGAACGTACTGGACGCCACGGGCCACGTCGTAGTGCTCCTGGCCGATGACCAGCGGATCCAGTTGACGGGAAGTGGAGTCCAGCGGGTCTACCGCAGGGTAGATACCCAGGGAGGCGATGTCACGGGACAGTACCACGGTCGCGTCAAGGTGAGCGAAGGTGGTGGCCGGCGACGGGTCGGTCAAGTCGTCCGCCGGTACGTATACCGCCTGGATCGAGGTGATCGAACCGGTCTTGGTGGAGGTGATGCGCTCCTGCAGAACACCCATCTCCTCGGCCAGGGTCGGCTGGTAACCTACTGCAGACGGCATACGGCCGAGCAGTGCGGATACTTCGGTACCGGCCAGGGTGTAACGGTAGATGTTGTCGACGAACAGGAGTACGTCACGACCTTCGTCACGGAACTTCTCGGCCATGGTCAGACCGGTCAGGGCCACGCGCAGACGGTTGCCCGGCGGCTCGTTCATCTGACCGTACACCAGCGCTACCTTGTCCAGTACGTTGGAGTCCTTCATCTCGTGATAGAAGTCGTTACCTTCACGAGTCCGCTCACCCACACCGGCGAATACCGAGTAACCGCTGTGCTCGATCGCGATGTTACGGATCAGCTCCATCATGTTTACGGTCTTGCCTACACCCGCACCACCGAACAGACCGACCTTGCCGCCCTTGGCGAACGGACAGATCAGGTCGATGACCTTGATGCCGGTTTCGAGCAGTTCGTTGGAACCGGCCTGCTCGGCGTAGGACGGCGCCGGGCGGTGGATGCCCCAGCGCTCTTCTTCACCGATCGGGCCGGCTTCGTCGATGGGGTTGCCCAGTACGTCCATGATCCGGCCGAGGGTCTTGACGCCCACCGGTACGGAGATGGCAGCACCGGTGCTGGTCACGGCCAGGCCACGCTTGATGCCTTCGGTGGTACCCATGGCGATGGTCCGTACAATGCCATCACCCAGCTGCTGCTGGACTTCCAGGGTCAGACCCTTCTCGTCGACCTGCAGCGCTTCATACACATTCGGCACGTCTTCGCGGGAGAACTCCACGTCGATGACGGCGCCGATGATTTGAACGATACGTCCGCTACTCATGTTTGGTTCCTCTAAATGGTATGAAACCGTTCGCGTCTGCGCGACCCGATCAAACCGCGGCGGCGCCGCCGACGATTTCCGAAATTTCCTGGGTGATCGCCGCCTGGCGAGCCTTGTTGTAGATAAGCTGCAGGCTCTTGATGATCTCACCTGCGTTATCCGTAGCGCTTTTCATCGCTACCATCCGGGCGGCCTGCTCACTGGCGTTGTTCTCGATCACGGCCTGGTAGACCTGGGATTCGATGTAACGTACCAGCAGACCATCCAGCAGCGCGCGCGCATCCGGCTCGTACACATAGTCCCAGTGACCCTTGAGTCCTTCCTCGTCGGCAGGAACCAGGGGAATCAGCTGCTCCACCGTGGGCGACTGCACCATGGTGTTGACGAACTTGTTGGAAACCAGATACAGACGGTCGATACGGCCTTCATCGTAGCCGTCAAGCATTACCTTGACGCTACCGATGAGATCATTCAGGGAGGGCTTTTCGCCCAGACCACTGATAGCCGCTACCACGTTTCCGCCATAGCTGCGGAAGAACGCGGCGCCCTTGCTGCCGATCACGCACAGCTCGGTTTCGACGTTTTGGTCACGCCACTCTTTCATGTTCTGAACCAGCAGCTTGAACAGGTTGGTGTTCAAGCCACCCGCGAGACCACGATCCGTGCTCACCACGATGTAACCCACGCGCTTGACCGGACGGTCCTGCATGAATGCGTGGCGATACTCGGGGTTGGCATTGGCCAGATGGCCAATCACCTGACGGATCCTGTCAGCGTAGGGGCGGCTGGCAGCCATGCGCTGTTGTGCCTTGCGCATCTTGCTGACAGCGACCTTTTCCATGGCGCTGGTGATCTTCTGCGTACTTTTAATACTCGCGATCTTGCCGCGAATCTCTTTTGCGCCTGACATGTCACACCTCTGAGGTTAGCCCGGCACCGGTAAAGCCAGCGGTGCGGCGCGCGGAGCACGCCACACCGGGGAAATTACCAGCTCTGGGTCGCCTTGAAGTTCTCGATGCCAGACTTGATACCGGCTTCGATTTCGTCGTTGTAGTCGCCCTTCTCGTTGATCTTCGCCAGCAGATCAGCCTTCTCGCGCTTGAACCACGCGAGCATGGCCTTCTCGAAGGCGCCGACCTTGTTCAGCTCGACGTCGGTCAGGAAGCCCTTCTCAGCCGCGTACAGACTGATCGCCATGTCGGCGATCGACATCGGTGCGTACTGATCCTGCTTCATCAGCTCGGTGACACGCTGACCGTGCTCGAGCTGCTTACGGGTGGCTTCGTCAAGGTCGGAAGCGAACTGCGCGAAGGCAGCCAGTTCACGATACTGGGCCAGCGCGGTACGGATACCGCCGGACAGCTTCTTGATGATCTTGGTCTGAGCCGCACCACCTACCCGGGATACCGACACACCCGCGTTGACCGCAGGACGGATACCCGAGTTGAACAGGTTGGACTCGAGGAAGATCTGGCCATCGGTGATCGAGATCACGTTGGTCGGAACGAAGGCGGATACGTCACCGGCCTGGGTCTCGATCAGCGGCAGAGCGGTCAGCGAACCGGTCTTGCCCTTGACTTCACCGTTGGTGAGCTTCTCGACGTACTCCTCGGAGATACGCGATGCGCGCTCGAGCAGACGGCTGTGGAGATAGAAGACGTCGCCCGGATAGGCTTCACGGCCCGGCGGACGGCGCAGCAGCAGGGAGATCTGACGGTAGGCAACGGCCTGCTTGGACAGGTCATCGTATACGATCAGGGCATCTTCGCCGCGGTCACGGAAGTATTCGCCCATGGTGCAGCCGGCATAGGGTGCCAGGAACTGCAGAGCGGCCGGCTCGGAGGCCGAAGCGGCGACGACGATGGTGTTGGCCAGCGCGCCGTGCTCTTCGAGCTTGCGTACCACGTTGGCGATGGTCGACTGCTTCTGACCGATTGCCACGTAAACGCAACGAATGCCGGAGTCTTTCTGGTTGATGATGGCGTCGACGGCCATCGCGGTCTTGCCGGTCTGACGGTCGCCGATGATCAGCTCACGCTGGCCACGGCCGATCGGAATCATCGCATCGACCGACTTGTAACCGGTCTGTACCGGCTGGTCGACCGACTTACGCCAGATCACACCCGGAGCGACCTTCTCAACCGCGTCGGTCAGCTTGGCTTCGATCGGACCTTTGCCGTCGATCGGGTTGCCGAGGGCGTCAACAACGCGACCCAGCAGCTCGGGACCGACCGGAACTTCGAGAATGCGGCCGGTGCACTGGGCAGTCATGCCCTCGGCCAGACCCAGGTACTCACCCAGGACAACCGCACCAACGGAGTCACGCTCGAGGTTCAGCGCCATACCGTAGATGCCGCCGGGGAATTCGATCATTTCGCCGTACATTACATCGGCGAGACCGTGGATACGGACGATACCGTCAGACACGCTGACGATGGTTCCAACATTCCGTGCCTGCGAAGTCACATCGAGCTTCTCGATGCGCTGTTTGATAATTTCGCTAATTTCGGAAGGATTCAATTGCTGCATGCCATGTCCCTCAAATCAGGATTTCAACGCCTCGGCCAGCTTGGCAAGCCTGCCGCGGACCGAACCGTCGATAACCAAGTCACCCGCACGAATCAACACACCGCCGATCAGGGCCGGGTTGATGGTCACATGAGGAGTTACTGTGCGGTCTAACCGCTTCGACAATGCGGTAGCCAGCGTCTGTTTTTGATCGGCGTCCAGTTCGAAGGCGGATTCCACCTCGACTGTGATGCTGCGATCGTATTCCGCCTTGTTCTGCTCATAGAGCTCGGCGATTACCGGGATCACGGGCAGCCGGTCGTTCTCGGCGAGCGTGCGAATGAACGCAGTGAACTCGTCATCGATGCGACCTTCGCAAACCATGAGCAGGTCCTGCGCCTTCTGCTCTCCGGTCAGCGCCGGATTCATAACCCTATTGCTGAAGGCCGCATCGGTCATCACTGCACTTGCCAGGGCCAGCATGCCCGACCAGGCATCCAGCTTGTTGGCAGATGAAGCGTACTCGAAAGCGGCCTTGGCATAAGGTCGAGCTAGCGTATTGGTAGTAGCCATAGCTCGCCTCGCTTAGAGTTGTGAGGCCAGTTTGTTGACCAGCTCACGGTGGGCCGCGGAATCGACTTCCGATTCCAGGATCTGCTCGGCACCCTTGACGGCCAGTGCAGCTACCTGGGTACGGAGTTCGTCCTTGGCGCGGTTGATTTCCTGTTCGATCTCGGCGCGTGCAGCCGCGATCAGGCGTTCACCCTCGGAACGTGCCTGCTGTTTAGCTTCCTCGACAATGAGGTTGGCACTCTTGTTGGCCTTCTCGATGATCTGAGTGGCCTGTTCCTTGGTCTCACGCAGGGTCTGGGTAGCCTTTTCCTGGGCCAGACTCAGGTCACGCTGGGCGCGGCCTGCCGCATCCAGACCTTCGGCGATTTTTTTCTGGCGCTCCTGCATGGCCTGCGTAAGCGGCGGCCATACGTACTTAACGGTGAACCAGACAAAAATAGCGAAGGCAATCGTTTGACCAAACAGCGTCAGATTAATGTTCACAGCGATTTACCTCGTGCTATTCGTTGTATCCCGGAAAACGAGACGACGTGATCTGGCAGAGCCTGCGCCCTGCCAGGGATCGGATCGTTCGATCAGGCGCCGACGCCAGGGGCAACAACGAAGATCAGGTACATCGCGATACCAACACCGATCATCGGAACGGCGTCGAGCAGACCCGCCATGATGAAGGTCTTGGTCTGCAGCTGCGGAGCCAGCTCGGGCTGACGGGCAGTGGATTCCAGCAGCTTGCCACCCAGCAGGGCGAAGCCGATACCGGTAGCCAGAGCGCCCAGACCGATGATGATGGCGGCAGACATGATAACGAGTTCCATAATTACTCCTAAGTTTCTAAGTTTGAGGTGCAGTTTAAAAAGTTAGTGGAAAACCCACGCGTCAATGATGTTCCTCATGGGCCTGACTGAGATACACGATGGTCAGAACCATGAAGATGAATGCCTGAAGCGGGATTACCAGGATGTGGAAAATCGCCCAGGGCACATAGAGTGTCCATTGCAGGAAGAACGGCAGAAGCGCGATCAGAATGAACACCACCTCACCGGCGTACATGTTACCGAACAGACGCAGGGCAAGACTCAGCGGCTTGGTCAGCAGACCAAGGATTTCCAGGAACAGGTTGAACGGGATCAGCGCCCAGTGGGTGAACGGCGTGAAGGAGAGTTCCTTGATGAACCCGCCGGCACCCTTCATCTTGAAGCTATAGAAGATGATCAGGATGAACACACCCAGCGATATGCCGAAGGTCCCGTTGGGATCGGCGGTCGGGACTATCTTGAAGTAGTCGGCACCCAGCGCGTGCGCCAGACCGGGAATGTAGTCGACCGGAAGCCACTTGAGCGAGTTCATCAGGAAGATCCAGACGAAAATACTCATGGCCAGCGGCGCAATGACCGGACTCTTGCCATGGAAGGTGTCACGGACGATGTCCTGAACGAAGTCGACGACCATTTCCACTGCGTTCTGCAGACCGTTCGGGGTATCGACGGTAGCGCGTTTGGCAACGAAGCGGAACAGGGTGATGAAGAACAGGCCGGTGAGCAGCGAAAAGCCCAGCGTATCGAGGTGCAGCGCCATGAAGCCCATGTCGGTCGCCTCGGTACCGCTGAGAGCCATGGTCCACATGTCGGCTTCGACAACGCTGCCGTCGTAGCGGACATAGCCTTCCGGCAAGCGCCCGAAGGTCATGTTCTGTAAATGGTGCTGGATATATTCAGCTGAAGAATTCGCCATATTTGCCTCAAAAACTAATGCTTTGGAAAGCGTCTGACTATCAGGGGGGCGCAACCGCTCACTGTCAGTCCCGCAAGATAGCCGACGAACACGGCGACTGCCTCGAGGGGCTTCACCCCGACCCACACCACGCTGAACAGCGCGGCGGTCAATATCAGTTTGCCTGCCTCGCCAGCGAAGATTTCGCTGACAATGGCTCGGGCCGACCGGGCTCCGAAGTAGCGGTACACCCGGTAAGCAAAATAGGCGTTGGGAATGAGGGCAATCAGCCCGCCCAACAGGCCGGAATAACCGGCTACAGCGCCCTGGAAAAACCACAGGGACAGGGCGACCGCCACCGTCACGGCCGCCTGGATCATTAGTACCGGAAACGCCGGGAGCTGGTGGAAGGGGGCTTTTCTGGGCGTTCTAGCGTCCATTACCCGCCTCGTCAGTCTCGCATCGGGCCTACTTTCCGGGTGTTACCTGCAACAAACTGGTGCATTTCACCCGTTAAAACAGCGCGAGGAGTATAGGTTGAATACATCAAGGGTTCAACAGCCGATGCAGAAAACCTGTTGGTTTTCAGACATTCCAGTACTTTGGCTGGCCTTTCCTGCACCAAGGTACTGGATGGAATTCTCACTTGATGTGCATCAGAACGCCGTCCAGTTCGTCCAGCGAACTGTAGCTGATGACCAGCTTACCCTTGCCCTTGGCGCCATGCTGGATGCTCACCTGAGCACCCAGACGCTCGGCAAGATCTTGCTGTAGCCGTTCGATATCAGGGTTGGTTCTGACCTGCCCAGGGTCACGACGGGGATTCAGCCACTGGCGCACCAGCGCTTCAGTCTGACGAACGGTCAGTGCCCGGGCGACGACCTGACGTGCAGCAGCCGTCTGCTGTTCCGCAGGCAGGCCGAGTAGCGCCCGCGCGTGGCCCATCTCGATGTCGCCACGCTCCAATAGCAACTTGACGTCTTCCGGCAGGGACATCAGCCGCAGTAGATTGGTGATGGTGACGCGGGACTTGCCTACAGCATCAGCTACCTGCTGCTGGGTCAATTCGAATTCCTGCTGGAGGCGCTGGAGCGCGATGGCTTCCTCTATCGGATTCAGATCTTCGCGCTGGATATTCTCGATCAGTGCCATCGCGATGGCTGCTTCGTCAGGCACGTCGCGGATGACTGCTGGAATCATGTCCAGCCCGGCCAGCTGTGTCGCACGCCAGCGGCGCTCGCCTGCGATGATCTCGTAACGCTCTTCGCCGATAGGTCGCACCACGATCGGCTGCATCACGCCCTGCGCCTTGATCGAGCTGGCCAGTTCCTCGAGCGCCTGGGGATCCATGTCCCGACGCGGCTGATACTTGCCGCGCTGAATCAGGTCAACCGGTAGATCGCGGAGCAACTGATCTTGTGTGTCCGGCGTATCCTGCCCCTTGCCGGCTGCCTGTCCGAGCAGGGCATCGAGCCCTCTTCCCAGGCCACGTTTCTTGACCGCCATGCGTGTCTCGTCCTTCTGAATTATTCGTTAGCGTCGGTGACAGCGGCCGCCGCTCTGGCAGCCTGCTTGGACCTGCGAACCAGTTCGCCGGCGAGCGCCAGATAGGCCACCGCGCCGCGGGACTGCTTGTCATAGGCGAGCGCCGGCATGCCAAAACTGGGGGCTTCGGCCAGACGCACGTTTCTAGGAATCACGGTTTTGTAGAGCTTGTCGCCAAAATGCTCCTGCAGCTGGGAAGAGACCTCCAGCGTCAGGCTGTTGCGCGGATCATACATGGTGCGCAGCAGACCTTCGATTTTCAATGAGGGATTGAGCTGGGCGGTTATACGCTGGATGGTGTTGATCAACGCCGATAGTCCCTCGAGCGCGTAGTACTCGCACTGCATGGGGATGATCACGGAATCCGCTGCCACCAGTCCGTTGACCGTGAGCATGTTCAGCGACGGCGGACAGTCGATCAGAATGAAATCGTAACGGTCGCGGACCGAGGCCAGAGCATAGCGCAGCCGGCTCTCCTTCATCCGTTTGTCGAGAAGCTCGACCTCGGCGGCAGTGAGATCGCCATTGGCCGGCAGCAGATCGTACTTTCCGGCCTCTGAGCGGCACAGGGCCTGGTCCAGTTCGCAGCGTTCGGTCAGCAGTTCGTAGACCGAGTGTTCGAGTGCGGACTTGTCGATGCCGCTGCCCATGGTCGCATTGCCCTGGGGATCCAGGTCGATGAGTAGGACCTTGCGCTTGGTCGCCGCCAGGGAAGCTGCCAGATTGATGCTGGTGGTAGTCTTGCCGACCCCGCCCTTCTGGTTGGCGATTGCCAGTACCTTACCCACTCTGACCTCCTATCCGTTATGCCGGCTGAGCCACATCCGGCCGAGCCGGGTCTGCCCGAACCATCCGTCGCAGTATCAGCAGATGGCGACTGCCATCGCAACCGGGCACCGCCAATTGTGCGCTCTCGACCAGTTGAAAGTCGACCGGTAATGCGGTGAGCTCCTCTTCCGGATAGATGCCTTTCATCGCCAGCCAGCGCGTTTCACTTCGACCGAGATGTCGCGTGAGAGAAGTGAAATCGGCCAGCGAACTGAACGCACGCGAGACGATACCGTCGAAGGGCACTTCGGGCATGTAGGCTTCAACGCGGCTGTTGACCACCTGCAGATTGCGCAGGTTCAGTTCGAGACGCGCCTGGGTGAGAAAGCGAGTCTTCTTGCCGTTGCTGTCGATCAGGGTGAAGTTGCTCTCGGGCCGCATGATCGCCAGGACGATGCCCGGCATGCCGCCGCCGCTGCCCACATCCAGCCAGCTGCCCTCGGTCACGTAGCCCAGAATACTCAGACTGTCGAGCAGATGGCGGCCGATCATCTCGGCCGGATCACGCACCGCCGTCAGGTTATAGGCCTTGTTCCACTTGTCGAGCAACTGCAGGTAAGCCAGCAATTGCCTGGTCTGTTCGTGACTGAGGCTGATTCCCAACTCGGCGGCGCCGGCGGCCAGCTGTCTCGCGTGATCGGTCACGGATCAGGCCTCCCTGGCCAGACTACTGCTCGCCGCGCTGCGCTTCTTGAGATGAATCAGCAGCAAACTTACTGCAGCTGGGGTCACCCCGGGAATGCGTGATGCCTGACCCAGCGTTTGCGGACGCACCTCCGCCAGCTTGTGCTTGATCTCGTTGGATAGTCCATTGAGCGTCTGATAATCCAGATCTTCGGGCAGACGAGTGTTTTCGCTCTGGCGCAGACGCTCGATCTCGTCCTGCTGACGCTCGATGTAACCTGCATACTTGGTATGTATTTCCACCTGTTCTGCCGCATCGGCAGCCACATCCGCCACACCGGTCAGTTCACACAGACTGTGGTAATCGACTTCCGGGCGACGCAACAGATCCAGCAGGTTGTATTCGTGGGCCAGCGGGGTGCCGAAACGCTCCGCAAAGGCCCGGCCTTGTTCGCTCTGCGGCTGTACCCAGGTGGTCTGCAAGCGTTGCTGCTCGAGAGCGATTGCCTCGCGCTTGGCATTGAACCGCGACCAGCGCTGATCGTCTACCAGTCCGAGTTCGCGGCCCTTTTCGGTTAGGCGCAGGTCGGCATTGTCTTCACGCAGAACCAGCCGGTATTCCGCCCGCGAGGTGAACATGCGGTAGGGCTCACGAGTTCCAAGTGTGATCAGGTCGTCAACCAGCACCCCGATATAGGCTTCGTCACGGCGCGGGCACCAGGCCTCATTCCCCTGCGAACGGCGCGCAGCGTTCAGACCGGCCAGCAAGCCCTGGGCAGCGGCTTCCTCGTAGCCGGTGGTGCCGTTGATCTGCCCGGCGAAGAACAGACCGCCGATGACCTTGGTTTCCAGCGAATACTTGAGATCCTGCGGGTTGAAATAATCGTATTCGATGGCATAGCCAGGGCGCAGGATGTGCGCGTTTTCCATACCACGGATCGAACGAACGATCTTCAACTGCACGTCGAACGGCAGGGATGTGGATATGCCGTTCGGATACAGCTCATGCGTGGTCAGGCCTTCTGGCTCGATGAATACCTGGTGCTGATCCTTGTCGGCGAAACGATGGATCTTGTCCTCGATCGATGGGCAGTAGCGCGGCCCGATCCCCTCGATCACTCCGGTGTACATCGGCGAGCGGTCGAGATTGGCGCGGATGATGTCGTGGGTCTGCTCGTTGGTGTGGGTAATCCAGCAATTGACCTGTTCCGGATGATCCTCCGGGCTGCCCAGGAAGGACATCACCGGAATCGGGGTATCGCCCGGCTGCGCGGTCATCTGGGAAAAATCCACACTGCGCCCGTCGATACGCGGCGGCGTACCGGTCTTCAGGCGATCGACACGCAGCGGCAGTTCGCGAAGGCGGTTGGCCAGTGCGATTGCCGGCGGATCACCGGCACGGCCACCGGAATAGTTGTCCAGCCCAATGTGAATGCGGCCACCGAGAAAGGTGCCTGCGGTCAGCACCACGTTATCCCCGAGGAAGCGCAGGCCCATCTGAGTGACCACACCACGAACCTGATCCTGTTCGACGATCAGGTCATCACAGGCTTGCTGGAATATCCACAGATTGGGCTGGTTCTCCAGCGCGTGTCGAATCGCCGCCTTGTACAGCACGCGGTCGGCCTGGGCACGCGTGGCGCGTACGGCAGGGCCCTTGCGACTGTTGAGCACGCGGAACTGGATGCCCGCCTTGTCGGTAGCCAGTGCCATGGCGCCACCAAGCGCGTCGATTTCCTTGACCAGATGACTCTTGCCGATGCCACCGATCGCCGGATTACAGCTCATCTGTCCCAGGGTTTCGACATTGTGGCTGAGCAGTAGCGTACGGACACCCATCCGCGCTGCAGCGAGCGCAGCTTCGGTACCGGCATGGCCGCCGCCTACCACGATGACGTCGAATCGACTGGGGAAATCCACTGCTCACCTCGTTGCCGGACAGGGCCGGGCCTTGGGAAAAGGGGCTGATTATAGGCCGAGTAGGGTGAAATTGCAGCCAGGGTGAACATTTTTTGAACAGCTCAGATAGAGGTGTCACCCAGGTGGATAACTGTAAAAAATAAAAGAAAGATATTTAAAAGCTTGATTCTAATGCTGTATATGAATGCTCACCCTTCTGTGGAAAAGTCATTTTTAAACAATTAGATCAATTACTTGGAGCGATTAAAAGTATGTTGACCGGCTGGTGACATCCCCTGCTCAGATCCCCTGGGTTCATGTGGATAACTGTTCGGGTTGTCCACAACGTCATTTTTACCCAGCTTTCCAGAGTGGTTGTGAAGAGCGTCCAGACCAGGTTTTGCACAGGGTTTCATAAGGCGGATTTAAGGCGAGTGGACGCGAACGTCGCTCGGAAAAACGCAGGCGAACTAGTCGAAGGTGGGCGGGGGCACCTCCCCGCAGGGAGGGGTCGCTACTTACCGATGCAGAAGCTGGAGAAGATGCGACCCAGCAGGTCGTCAGCGCTGAAGGCACCGGTAATGGTGCCCAGCGCCTGCTGGGCCATGCGCAGGTCCTCGGCCAGCAGTTCTCCAGCGCCCAGCAGAGTCAGCTGCTGCTGGCCGTGCTCAAGTAGCTCGGCGGCCTGCTGCAGCGCGTCGAGATGTCGCCGGCGGGCGCTGAACAGGCTTTCTGCAGTCTGCTCGTAGCCCATGCACTGTTTCAGGTGTTCGCGAAGCAGGTCCAGCCCGGCACCGCTACGGGCGCAGAGACGCAGCGTGACACTACCGTCCTGATCCGTTTCGAGACTTGCTGCAGCGCCAATCAAGTCTATCTTGTTGTGCACCAGCGTGACCCGGGCTGGGTCCGGGCGTACCGCCAGCAGCTCCGGCCACAGGCTTTCCGGATTGGCTGCCTCGGGCTGGCTGGCATCGACCAGCAGGAGAATCCGATCAGCTTCGGCAATGGCGTTCACGGCCCTTTCCACGCCGATCTTTTCCACCGGGTCGTCGGTGTCGCGCAGACCGGCGGTATCGATGACATGCAGCGGCATACCGTCGATGAGGATGTGTTCACGCAAGATATCCCGGGTGGTACCGGCGATATCGGTCACGATCGCGCTCTCACGTCCCGCCAAGGCGTTCAGCAGGCTGGATTTTCCCGCATTGGGCCGGCCGGCGATCACTACCGTCATGCCGTCCCGCAGCAGTGCACCCTGCCCCGCCTGACGCTGTACCTCTGCCAGATCCTGACGAACTGCCTCGAGCTGGGTCATGACATGTCCGTCAGCCAGGAAATCGATCTCTTCTTCCGGAAAATCGATTGCGGCCTCGACATAGATACGTAGCGAGATCAGTGACTCGGTGAGGGCCTCGACGCGCCGGGAGAAAGCGCCCTGCAACGACTGGACGGCATTGCGGGCTGCCTGCTCGGAGCTGGCCTCGATCAGGTCGGCGATGGCCTCGGCCTGAGCCAGATCGAGCTTGTCGTTCAAAAAGGCCCGTTCGCTGAACTCGCCGGGTCGAGCCAGCCGAGCGCCCTGTTTCAGGCAGGCGCGCAGCAACAGATCCATCACCACCGGACCACCATGTCCGTGCAGCTCAAGTACATCTTCACCGGTGAATGAGTGCGGGCCTGGGAAGAACAGCGTCAGTCCCTGATCCAGCGGCAGGCCTTGATCGAGAAAAGGACCGTAATGAGCGTGGCGCGGACGGGGCTCTAGGCCGCTGATGGATCTTGCCACATCCAGTGCCCGTGGTCCCGATACCCGAACGATACCCACGCCTCCCTGCCCGGGTGGTGTGGCGATGGCGGCAATGGTATCGGCGTGGTAGTCGCGGCTCATGGCTGCACTCCTGGAGAACAAATAGCAAAACGCCCCGTGATCGGGGCGTTTGCGAAGCGGCAGTTGGCGTCAGGTCTTGGCCTGGGCGCCCTTCTCGATCTGCCGGGTAATGTACCACTGCTGGGCAATGGACAGGATGTTGTTGACTACCCAGTACAGTACCAGACCTGCCGGGAACCACAGGAAGAAGAAGGTGAAGATGATAGGCAGCATCTTCAGCACCTTGGCCTGCATCGGATCCGGCGGCGCCGGGTTGAGCAGTTGCTGGATGTACATGGTCACGCCCATCAGGATCGGTAGTATGAACAGCGGATCCTTGACCGACAGGTCGGTGATCCAGCCAAGCCACTCGGCCTGACGCATTTCCACGCTTTCCATCAGGGTCCAGTAGAGCGCGATGAACACCGGCATCTGAACCAGGATCGGCAGACAGCCGCCCAGCGGATTGATCTTCTCCTTCTTGTACAGCTCCATCATGCCCTGGGACATCTTCTGACGGTCGTCACCGTACTGTTCGCGCAGTGCCTGCAGCTTGGGCGCAACCCGACGCATGTTGGCCATCGAGCGGTAGCTGGTAGCGGACAGGGGATAGAAGATCAGCTTGATCAGTACGGTTAGCAGAATGATGCTCCAGCCCCAGTTGCCGACAAAGCTGTGGATAAGGCTGAGGACGAAGAATAGCGGCTGGGCAATCCACCAGAGGAAACCGTAGTCTACGGTCAGCTCCAGTCCGGGGGAAATGGCGCGCAGACGATCCTGGATCTTCGGACCGGCATAGAAGTCGGCGCGCAGACTGCCCTGCTCACCCGGCGCGATTGTGGCCGCCGGACTCACGAAGCCGACGATGTAGTTGCCCTGGCTGTCACGACGGGTCTGGTAGACGTGCGGCTGTTCGGCATTCGGAACCCAGGCACTCACGAAGTAGTGTTGCAGCCACGCAATCCATCCACCGTTGACGGTTTCGCGCAGGCGTGCCTTGTCCATATCCGAGAAGTTGACCTTGGTATAGGACTGGTCGGCACTCCAGTAGGCAGCGCCCAGGTAGGTGGCCATGCCGGTAGCGCTGCTGCTTGAGGGATCGCCGCTGCGGTCACGCTTGATCTGGCCGAACAGGTTGCCGGTCCAGGCTTCGTCGCTCTGGTTGTCGATCAGGTATTCGACACCGATCAGATAATCGCCCCGAGTGAATGTGAAACGCTTGATGTAGTTGACGTCGTTTTCGCTGAAGGTCAGATCGACCACCAGGGTGTCGCTGCCGTCGGCCAGCCGGTAGCTGGTCTCGGCCGAGGTGAACAGCGGACGTCCACCTTCACGGGCGTCCGGACCGTTGCGGCCGGCCAGGCCACTCTGGGAGACATAAACACGGTTGGTAGTCTGTTCCAGCAGCTGGAAAGGCACATCCGGGCGGTCCTTGCGGGCCGGGTAACCTGGCAGTGAGAGCGATACGATATCGCCCCCCAGCGGGTCGATGGTTACCAGCAACTCATCGGTCTCAACGCTGATCAGCTGGCCGGTGACCACCGCAGGGGTCGCGGGGGCTTGTGGCTCGGCAACCTGGTCGCCGGCGATGTCCGGCACGTCTGCGTCGGCTTCGGCGGGCGCCGGGCTGACGTCGGGCAGATCGGTTCCGGTCGCGGGCGCCGCTGCGGTCGCCTGCTCAGGCAAGGCTACCTGGCCGTAGTCATTGTTCCACTGCAAAACCATGAGATAGGTAATCACGAGCAAAGCAGCAATGAGGATGTTTCGTTGCAGGTTCATGGTTTCTTGGCCATCTGGGAATTATGGTTGGCAGGAGGTGGAGGTACCGGATCATATCCTCCCGGGTTCCAGGGGTGGCAGCGTGACAGACGACGCGCACCAAGCAAGGTACCGCGCAACAAGCCATGCTGTTCGATGGCTTCCTGGGCATAGCAGGAACAGGAGGGATAGAAACGACAATGGCTGGCCATCAGTGGACTGATAGCGTAGCGATAAACCTTGATCAGTCCGAGCGCCAGATTACGCATGGGATGACGGGGGTCCGGAATTGCGTGAGCGGTGATGTTTTTCAGCCGATCGAATCAACCGGCGCCACATGTCCGAGAACAGGGCATGCAACGCCGCATTATCAAGTTCGCCCAGCCCCTTTCGGGCCAGTACGACGATGTCCAGACTGCCGAGGCCGTCCCGATGATGCCGAAAGGACTCACGAGCGACACGCTTTACTCGGTTACGGTCTACGGCGCGGCGGACATTCTTCTTGGCAATGACCAAGCCCAGCCGACTCTGATCCAGACCATTTGGTCTAGCCAGTAGCAGAAGACTGGGTCCCGAAGCCTTGCAGGGGGCTCCATCGAATACTGCCTTGAACTGAGCAGGCGTCAGTAGCCTGCAGTCACGGCCGAACCCGAGATCCACCTGCAATCTCGGGTCTTAGGCTGACAGAATCTTGCGGCCTTTGGCGCGACGACGAGCCAGCACGGCACGGCCGTTCTTGGTGGCCATACGAGCACGGAAACCATGGTTACGCTTGCGCTTGAGAACGCTGGGTTGGAAAGTTCTTTTCATCTTCAGATACCTGAGTAATTCGTCAGAGCCAATGAGCCCCTTCAAGGGACCGGCAATTCTAGAGAATAAGCCTTCCCCGGTCAATTTCATTTGATCGTTCTGAATACAAAAACTATAGAAAATCAGATCTTTGAAAAAGATAGTTCTTACGAATGTATATGTAGCGTCCTGAGCCTGTGGAAAAGTCGTTGGAAGGCTCATCATCATTATCGTTGGGCGGTCTGATAACCCGGTGGACCTGTTGTTGATGAAGGGCTCCCTACAATGTTGGCAGCCTGTGGATAAAACAGTGGGATATCCACAGGCCATCTTATTCACTCCCCCTGTGCCATTTTTTCAACAGGGCTTTCGATACGTTTCCCACAGGGCTCAAGGCCGCGCTATGCAAGGGTTCTGCCAGCCTGCCGCCTGGTGTGTAAGCGGATGGATTGCAGCTGGCCTAACCCTTGGCCCCTCCCCGAAAATGTGGATAACTGAGACGTATCGGGCTAGAATGCGAGCTTGGCGAAACGGGAACGGCTGCCCTCTAGCGCGCTGTTCTGCCTTATAACGAAACGAGCCGCGCAAGGGCTGGCGAACCGGGGGATTTAGTGTCGGTAGTACTCTGGCAGCAATGCATCGACTTTCTGCGTGACGAGCTTCCCTCGCAGCAGTTCAATACCTGGATCCGTCCGCTTCAAGTGGATGGCGATCAGACCGAGCTGCGCCTTTATGCACCGAACCGGTTCGTACTGGACTGGGTGAATGACAAGTATCTGAACCGGATTCAGGAGCTGCTTGATGATCTGTCGCAGGGTCAGGCTCCGCTGATTTCCCTGCTCATAGGCAGTCGACGCGTAGGTGGCGCTGCGCCGCCAGCGTCGGCACCTCCTGCTCAGCCTGTCGCAGTGGCGGCCACAGTTGGTCAGACGGAATCGCCTGCCCCCGCCACTGCGCCGGTTAGTCCGCGTACTCAGGTGCTTGCTCAGGGATTTCAACCCGAGGCAGGTCAAAGGGCCCATGAAGATGACCCTCAGCCACCGCCTCGTGCTGATGCTACGGGTGCCAATCTTGTAAAGCACACAAGTTATCTCAATCGCAGTTTTACCTTCGAGAATTTCGTCGAGGGTAAATCCAACCAGTTGGCGCGTGCCGCAGCCTGGCAGGTTGCCGACAACCCCAAGCACGGTTACAACCCTCTTTTTCTGTACGGTGGAGTGGGCCTCGGCAAAACGCACCTGATGCACGCTGTGGGCAATCATCTTCTCAAGAAGAATCCCTCGGCGAAGATCGTCTATCTGCACTCCGAACGCTTCGTAGCAGATATGGTCAAGGCGTTGCAGATGAATGCCATCAACGACTTCAAGCGCTACTATCGTTCGGTAGACGCGCTTCTGATCGATGACATTCAGTTCTTTGCCAAGAAAGAGCGTTCACAGGAAGAGTTCTTTCATACCTTCAATGCGTTACTTGAGGGAAATCAGCAGGTCATCCTTACCAGCGACCGGTACCCCAAGGAGATCGATGGGCTTGAGGAGCGCCTTAAATCACGTTTCGGCTGGGGACTGACCGTCGCGGTAGAGCCGCCCGAGCTTGAAACCAGGGTCGCCATTCTGATGAAAAAGGCCGAACAGTCGCGAATCGACCTTCCGCATGACGCTGCTTTTTTCATTGCTCAGCGTATAAGCTCGAACGTTCGGGAGCTCGAAGGCGCGCTGAAGCGTGTGATTGCCAGTGCTCACTTCATGGGCCGCGACATCACTATCGAACTGATTCGCGAATCGCTCAAGGATCTGCTGGCCCTACGCGACAAGCTGGTGAGCATCGACAACATTCAGCGCATTGTTGCCGAGTACTACAAGATCAAGGTATCGGATATTCTCTCGAAGCGCCGTTCGCGCTCGGTTGCGCGACCGCGCCAGGTAGCGATGGCGCTCGCCAAGGAATTGACCAATCACAGCCTGCCGGAGATCGGCGATGCGTTCGGCGGACGAGATCACACTACCGTTCTGCATGCCACCCGCAAGATCGCCGAGCTGCGGGAAACCGATGCGGATATCCGCGAAGATTACAAGAACTTGCTGAGAACGCTGACTACCTGACAGGGAGTCGTGGTTCAGCTCAAAGCCACTTGCACGAGGTCGAAGGAAGACAATGCAATTTACCATTCAGCGCGAAGCCCTGTTGAAGCCCCTGCAACTGGTCGCAGGTGTCGTGGAACGTCGCCAGACTCTACCTGTGCTCTCGAATGTTTTACTTGCCGTAGATGGTAACCAGTTGTCGCTTACAGGCACTGACCTTGAGGTGGAACTGGTCGGTCGCATAGCGCTGGAGGAGGCCTCCGAGGCTGGGGAAATCACTGTCCCGGCGCGCAAGCTGATGGATATCTGCAAATCCCTTCCTGACGATGCTTCGCTCTCCTTCCGTGTCGAGGAAGGCAAAGCGCTGATCAAGGCCGGCCGCAGCCGGTTTACTCTGGCAACGTTGCCGGCGGCGGATTTTCCCAATGTCGAGGATGGCCCCGGTGCGATGAGCTTCGCGGTCGGTCAGAACAAGCTTCGGCGCTTGATCGAGCGCACAAGCTTTGCCATGGCTCAGCAGGATGTCCGCTATTACCTGAACGGAATGTTGCTCGAGATAAATCGGGGTCAGCTGCGCGCTGTGGCCACTGATGGGCATCGGATGGCCATGTGCACCGTCGATGCGAATATCGAGTACCAAGACCGTTATCAGTTGATCGTTCCGCGTAAGGGTATTCTCGAGCTCGCGCGCCTGCTCGCGGAGGCAGATGACCTGGTAAGCATCACCCTGGGCACACACCACATTCGCGCCACTACCGGGGATTTCACCTTTACCTCCAAACTCGTGGATGGCAAGTTCCCGGATTACGAGCGCGTCCTTCCGAGGGGCGGCGACAAGGTCGTCATTGCCGACCGGCAGTCCCTGCGTAACGCCTTCGCGCGCACGGCCATTCTGTCCAACGAAAAATACCGTGGTATCCGGCTGATGCTCAGCGATGCGCTGTTGAAGATACAGGCGAATAATCCTGAACAGGAGGAAGCCGAGGAAGAGCTCGCAGTGGATTACAGCGGCAGTCCATTGGAGATCGGCTTCAACGTCAGTTATCTGCTGGACGTGATGAACGTGCTCGGTCATGAGCAAGCCAAGATCATCCTCGCGGATGCTAATAGTAGTGCATTGATCCAGGAAGCGGATAACGACGACAGTCTCTACGTCGTGATGCCGATGCGTCTCTGAGTCAGAGGCCTCGATGCCACTGACCCGCCTGAGCGTTACCGCCGTCAGAAATATCGATACGGTAACGCTTCACCCCTCCCCTCGCATCAATCTCCTCACCGGTCTTAACGGTAGCGGCAAAACCAGCCTCCTCGAAGCAATTCATCTGCTCGGTCTTGCGCGCTCGTTTCGCAGTACTCGCCTGCAACCGGTGATACAGCACGAGAAACCTGCCTGTACGGTTTTCGCCGAAGTGAGTTGTCTTCGACGTCAGTCCCGAAGTCTCGGTGTAACACGGTCACGTGACGGAGAATATCTGATTCGTATCGATGGGCAGACGATTCGAAGCGCGGCCGAACTCGCCGAAATCCTGCCATTACAGCTGATCAACCCTGACAGCTTTCGGCTACTCGAGGGTTCGCCCAAGCAACGTCGGCAGTTCATGGACTGGGGTGTGTTCCACGTGGAACATCAGTTCCTGCAGGTTTGGCAGCGCTTTCAAAAGAGCCTCAAGCAGCGTAATTCGTTACTTCGGCGTGGTAGAATACCCCGTTCTGCACTGGATCCTTGGGAAGTGGAACTGGTGGCAGTAGCGGAAAAGATTGATTCCTATCGGCAGGCTTATCTCGCGCGCTTGAAGCCGGTGTTTGAAGCTGCGCTCGCGCGGCTCGTTGATCTGGACGGGCTGACCCTCAGCTATTACCGCGGGTGGGATCGTGAGCGGGCGTTGCAGTCGATACTGGACGCCCAGTTCGAGCGAGACATGCAGTTGGGGTACACCCAGGCCGGGCCGCAGCGTGCCGATTTACGCCTCCGGCTGAACGGACAAAACGCGGTCGATGTTCTTTCCCGGGGGCAGATGAAGCTAGTGGTTTGCGCGCTGAAGATAGCGCAAGCCAGGCTTTTGGAGCAAAACGATCGACTGGCCGATTGTGTTTTTTTGGTGGACGATCTGCCATCCGAGCTAGACGCTCGACACCGAGGAGCACTCTGTACCCTGCTCGAGGAGCTGGGGTGCCAGGTGTTCATAACTGGTGTTGAAGCAGAACAACTCGCCAGTAGCTGGCGAGAAGAAACGCCTCTCGCGATGTTCCACGTGGAACATGGCCATATTGTGCAGACTGGTTGATGTCTGGAGTGATTATAAAATGACCGAAGAAAGAGCTTACGATTCCTCGAGTATCAAGGTCCTAAAAGGCCTTGATGCGGTCCGTAAACGACCTGGCATGTATATCGGCGACACCGACGACGGCACTGGCCTGCATCACATGGTGTTCGAGGTAGTCGACAACTCGATCGACGAGGCCCTCGCGGGCTACTGCAGCGACATCGAAATCATCATCCACACTGATGAAAGTATTACCGTGCGGGACAATGGCCGTGGCATACCGGTCGACGCCCACGAAGAAGGCGTCTCGGCGGCCGAGGTCATCATGACCGTACTGCATGCGGGCGGCAAATTCGATGACAACAGCTACAAGGTTTCAGGCGGGCTCCATGGTGTAGGTGTCTCGGTCGTCAACGCCCTCTCTGAGGAGCTGATCCTGACGATTCGTCGTGAGGGCAAGGTGTGGGAGCAGACCTACGTCCACGGCGTCCCACAGGCACCTCTTAAAGCCGTAGGTGACGCCGAATCCACCGGGACTCAGATTCACTTCAAGCCCTCTGCGGAAACCTTCACCAGCATCAGCTTCAGCTGGGACATTCTGGCCAAGCGTTTGCGTGAACTTTCTTTTCTTAACTCGGGCGTGGGTATCAATCTGCGGGACGAGCGCAGCGGCAAGCACGAACTCTTCAAGTACGACGGCGGCCTGCGGGCGTTCGTCGAATACCTGAACCACAACAAATCGACCATCAATTCGGTGTTCCATTTCAATTTGCAGCGCGAGGATGGAATCGGTGTCGAAGTGGCAATGCAGTGGAACGATAGTTTCAACGAGAGCCTCCTCTGCTTCACCAACAACATTCCTCAGCGCGATGGCGGCACGCACCTGGCCGGTTTCCGCAGCGCACTCACGAGAACACTCAACAACTACATCGAACAGGAAGGGCTGCTGAAGAAACTCAAGGTCAACACCTCCGGGGACGACGCCCGGGAAGGTCTGACTGCCATCATTTCCGTCAAGGTCCCGGACCCGAAGTTCTCTTCCCAGACCAAGGACAAACTGGTCTCGTCGGAAGTGAAGACCGCGGTCGAGCAGGAAATGAACAAGTACTTCTCCGATTACCTGCTGGAAAAGCCTAACGAAGCGAAGGCCGTAGTGGGCAAGATGATCGATGCAGCACGGGCCCGCGAGGCTGCTCGCAAGGCGCGTGAAATGACCCGACGCAAGGGCGCTCTGGATATTGCCGGATTGCCGGGAAAGCTGGCGGATTGTCAGGAAAAGGACCCAGCCCTTTCCGAACTCTACATCGTCGAGGGTGATTCCGCCGGTGGTTCTGCCAAGCAGGGCCGCAACCGCAAGACTCAGGCGATCCTGCCGCTGAAGGGCAAGATCCTCAACGTCGAAAAGGCTCGCTTCGACAAGATGCTCTCATCCGCCGAAGTGGGCACGCTGATCACCGCACTGGGCTGCGGCATCGGGCGCGAAGAGTTCAACATCGACAAGCTGCGTTACCACAATATCATCATAATGACCGATGCCGACGTCGACGGCTCGCACATACGTACCCTGCTGTTGACCTTCTTCTTCCGGCAGATGCCGTTGCTGATCGAGCGGGGTTACATCTACATTGCCCAACCGCCGCTGTACAAGATCAAGAAGGGCAAGCAGGAACAGTACCTGAAGGATGACGAGGCCCTCGAAGAATACCTGACGCAGAGCGCTCTGGAGGACTCCTACCTCTTCGTCAACGAGGATGCCCCGGGCATCACCGGCGAGGGGCTTGAGCGCATCGTTCAGGAGTATCGTCGTGTGATGAAGACACTCAAGCGTCTTTCGCGCTTGTATCCGCAGGAGCTGATGGAACACTTCATTTATCTGCCTCGGCTCAGCCTGGAAAACCTTGCCGACAAAGCGTTCATGGAGAACTGGATTCAGGGCTTCGAGCGGTCGGTGAAGAGCGGCGAGCGGTCCGGTCAGGAGTACAGCGTCAGATTGCGTGAGGACCGTGAGCGTCACCTGTGGCTGCCGGAGGTGGAATCGACCTCCCACGGGCTTTCCAGCTACGTCACTTTCAACCGTGATCTGTTCGCCAGCAATGATTATCGGACCATGGCCGAACTTGGCGAAAAACTGCAGAGCCTGCTAGAAGACGGCGCGTACATGCAGCGCGGAGAGAAGAAAAAGCCCATTACCCATTTCAAGGAAGGCCTGGAATGGATGATGAACGAAACGGCCCGCCGCCACACCATTCAGCGCTACAAGGGCCTGGGGGAAATGAATCCGGACCAGTTGTGGGAAACCACCATGGATCCGGAAAGTCGCCGCATGCTTCGGGTGACCATTGAGGACGCTATCGCTGCGGATCAGATCTTCAACACTCTCATGGGCGACCATGTAGAACCGAGACGCGATTTCATCGAGAGCAACGCCCTGGCGGTGTCCAACCTCGACGTCTGAGTCCATGGGTCGTCCTGCCCTACCACAAGCCCGCCATGACTCGCGTCTCGGCGGGCTTGTTATCTTCAGCGCAATGGGCCGTAACGGGTACAGTTGCCCTGCCCGATGTACTTATTCAGCACCGCCCACTGTGGCTTGTCTGAGCCGTCGGAATTCGGTTCGATAGACAGCTTGTAGCTCCCCCAGTGTGTACCGGCAGCCCAGTAATGCATTGGGATGCAATTGTCCTGCAGATATGCAAGTACATTGTCCATGGCTTCCAGCCAGCGGGGATCATCACCTGGTACACCGAATTCCCCAATATGGCCACGCTTGCCGTACCTTTTCAACCATTCCACGAACGGAGTGAGTCGGCGTACGCCGATCATGGTATCGAAGCTGTCAGACGGAGCCTCCTTGTAACTGCCGCTGGTGTCCGGATCGAGATAAAGGTGTGCCGAGAACACCAGGTTGTCGTAGGGATCCTCCAGGTTGCGCAGTGCATCAGAGTAGCTGGGCCATCGGGATGCACTGGCGTAGTGTGCACCTTCGATGAAGATTGGCCGGGCGACATCGTAGCTCCGGATTCCATCGATGCCCGCCTGCGCTGCTTCGGGCCAGTACTGGTCGGCCGAGCCATAGGGCTCGTTCATGATGTCGTATCCGTACAGGCCCGGCGCATTGCGCCAGCGTTGAGCGATCTTGCGGGTCAGATCCCTGTAGGCAGCGAAGGGTACGTCGCGTCCGATGACACCTCCGTAGTAACGGCCGTAATTGTGCACATCGAGCAGGACTTCCATGCCGTACTGATCAGCTTGCTGGAGCATGGTATCGATAAGCCCCGCGTAGACCGGATCCAGCTCGGCGAACTGGCTAGGCTGCAAGCGCTCCCACTTGACCGGGAAGCGAATCGAGCGAACCCCCCGGTCACGCCATTTTGCGAAGTAATGCCTGGGCGGAAAGAAATAATGCGTGCCCGCTACGCCGGGAAGGGCATCGCCGGTGAATTCGGCGCCGGCCACATTGACACCCACCAGTGCGATGCGCTGATCGGGGAGTGGCCTAAGTGAATCTGCCAAGGGCGGTTGGCTTTGGCCGGGAGGCTCGGTGCCGGCCCCTGAAGGGGGCGTGGGGTTCGCTTCGGCAATAGGCTCACCGGTGACCATTTCGTTTGCCAGAGGCATAGCTGGGATTTCGTAAGCGGGGGCGGAGCGACTCCCTCCTCCGCCGCTGGAAAGACATCCTTGAGTGGCCGTCAGGGCCAGTCCGATCAAAACCGGCGCCATCCATTTACGCAACAACGACACATAGGCTGCGTTCATTGGAGTCCTCGTTTGTGATGAGTAAGCGACTATGTCGGCCTCCGACTGCTACCCCTGTATGCCGTTGGTCCGACCGTTACGAGCGGCAGGTTAACGGCCGGGGGGCGATATAAAGGTGGCGTGGGTCACGAAACGAGAGATTTACAGCGAAACGGCGGAACTTTTCCGACGAACAGCAGTCGCCGGCGCCCTTCTCGCGCCTCAGGGAGCGAAAAAGGACTGTTAACGGAATTCGTCGGTCAGGTCACCATCACGCGAGTCGTCACTGCCGCCTGAGGTGTGGCTGTCGAAGCCTTTCTCCAGTTTGATTTTGAGCATCATGTCGGTCCGCGAGTCTGCGTTGCGCAGAGCATCTTCCAGCGAGATGGCGCCCTCAGTGTAAAGCTGATGCAAATGATGGTCGAAGGTCTGCAGGCCACGCTCGAGACTGCGGGTCATTGCAGCACGCAGCTCATGCAGCTCATCGCGGGCAATCAGGTCAACGATGTAAGGGGTGCGCAGGAGTAGCTCGACCGCAGCCACCCGCTTGCGCTCGACGCCCGGCACCAGCCGCTGGGCCACGATCGCGGCAAGATTCATCGCGATGTCGCTGAGAGTCTGTGGTCGAGCTTCTTCCGGAAACAGGTTAACCATCCGCTCGACGGCCTGGGCTGCGTTGGTGGCGTGGAGAGTAGCCAGCACCAGATGACCGGTTTCGCTGTAATGCAGAGCATGCTGCATGGTTTCACGGTCACGAATTTCTCCGATCATGATGACGTCGGGTGATTCACGCAGCACGTTACGCAGGGCTTCCGCGAAGCTTTGCGTATCCAGCCCGACCTCGCGCTGATCGATGATGGCCTTGTGGTGGTGGTGCAAAAACTCGATGGGATCCTCTATGCACACAATGTGGCCCGCGCGATTTTTCGTACGGAAGTCCAGCATTGATGCGAGCGTCGTGGACTTGCCAGACCCGGCCGCGCCAACTACCAGCACGAGGCCGCGATCGAGCATCACGAGCTTTTCCAGGAGGGAGGGTAACTTCAGCTCGGCTATCGCCGGGATGCGGTTCTTGATGTGCCGCACGACCATGGCCACCTCCCCGCGCTGGTAATAGATATTTGCGCGGAATCGTCCCACCTGGTCGATGCCCACCGCCAGATTCATTTCGAAGGTTCGTTCGAATTCTTCGATCTGCTTCTGGCTCATCAACTGATAGGCCAGTTCCTTGACTGCGCCGCGAGGGAGAGCCTCGCTAGCGAGTGAATGAAACTGCCCTTCCCGCTTGAGCGTAACGGGCGCGCCCACACTGAAGAAAAGGTCCGAGCCGCCGTTGGCCACCATTTCATGAAGGAACTGAAACACGTCCATCGTTCACCTCGTCCACCGGCAAATTGCAGATGAGCTTCAGCAACAGGCCGACGTCAGCGCTGGCGAATGCTCAGCAGGGCTTCGTTAACCCACTCCTCGGCCCGCTTGTTGAGTTCGACTATCGACCGCGGATCGCTGCCCTTGGGGTAGAGAGCCGGACCGATCATGACAGTGACCGTACCAGAGCGTTTTCCCCAGCCGACCTTGGGCCAGAATTCACCGGCATTATGGGCAACGGGTACTACTGGAGCCATGTTGGCGCAGGCCAGCGCAGCTCCTCCACGGGAAAACTTGATGGGGGTACCCGGCAACACCCGTGTACCCTCGGGGAATACGAGAATCCATATTCCCTCCGCCAGCCGCTTGCCGCCCTGGGTGGAAAGTTGTTTCAGCGAATCCCGGCCCTTGCTGCGGTCGATCGCAATGGGTTTGACCAGCGAAAAGGCCCAGCCGAAAAAGGGCACGTAGAGCAGCTCCTTCTTAATCAGCTGGGTTTGCGGACGAAACACCTGCTGTAGAAAGAAGGTTTCCCAGGTGCTTTGATGATTGGCCAGAATGACGCCTGCCTGATCCGGAATGTTTTCCTGACCGATCAATTCATAGCGAATCCCGACAATGTGCTCGGCAAGCCATATGGCAAGCCGACTCCAGACACCGACAATCAGACGATACCGCCATTGGTAGGACAGCAAGGGCGCCAGCAGCAGCATCAATACACCCCAGACCAGAGCGCTGCTGGCGAGGAGCGCGTAGAAGAGTATGACGCGCAGGGGCATCAGCAATGACATGGTTTTCAGCTTTCCGAGAGAAGGTGGTCGGCCACGGCGGCCAGATCATCGAATATCAGCGTCCCCGCTGGCAAGGCTTTGTGTTCGCTGGCGGCACCCTTTCCGGTGCGAACCAGGATGGGCCGACAGCCGACAGCTATCCCCGCCTCCAGATCACGCAGACTGTCCCCCACCACGGGTACGCCGGCAAGCGGTGTCGCCAGTTGCGCCGAGATCTGTTCGAACAGGCCTGGCAGCGGCTTGCGACAGCCACAGCCGTCGTCTGGTCCGTGCGGACAGTGGCGGATGAGGTCGACCCGTCCGCCGAGCTCTGCGACACGCTCACGCAGTTCACGGTGCATGGTATCCAGCGTTGCCTCGTTGAAATATCCCCGAGCAATGCCTGACTGATTGGTAGCGACCGCTATCGTCCAGCCGGCCCGGCTGAGGCGTGCGATCGCTTCGATCGAGCCGGGCAGCGGAATCCACTCGTCGAGACTTTTGACGAACTCATCCGAGTCTTCGTTGATCACACCGTCGCGGTCAAGGATGATCAGCTTCATGGCGCCTCCCTTTGCGGCCGCAATTTGCGATCAGCCAAGCATGGAGATATCAGCTACACCGAGGAACAGGCCGCGCAGGCTTGCCAGCAACGCATAACGGTTGGCGCGCACGGTTTGATCCTCGGCATTTACCAGCACCTGCTCGAAGAAGGCGTCCACGGGCTCGCGCAGCGCTGCCAGGGCTTCGAGGGCCTGCTGGTACTGGCGCTGAGCAGCCAGAGGGGCGACACGCGCCTGAGCCTGTCCAACGGCGGCCGCAAGGGTTCGTTCGGCAACTTCCTGCAGTAACGCGGCATCGATCGTTGCGGCGACGCTGGCGTCGTCCTTGGCCAGAATGTTGGCAACGCGCTTGTTGGCCGCGGCCAGCGCCTCAGCCTCGGGAAGGCGGCGAAACGCCTGAACCGCCATTACGCGCTGCTCGAAATCCAGCGGGGAGGTCGGCGCCAGAGCGCGAACCGACTGGTACACCGCGACCTCGACGCCAGCGTCTTCATAACGCGCTCGCAGCCTGTCGAAGACGAATTCCTGAACCTGCGCGGCCAGTCCATCTGCCTTGACCCGGTCACCATACTGCGCGACGGCCTGCTCAAGCGCCTGGCCCAGGTCCAGGTCCAGCTGCTTCTCGATCAGGATACGTAGCACACCCAGTGCGGCACGGCGCAACGCATAGGGGTCCTTGCTGCCGGTGGGCAGCATGCCGATACCGAAGATGCCGGCCAGGGTATCGAGCTTGTCGGCCAGAGCGACTGCAGCGCCGGTCAGCGTGGAGGGCAACTCGGCCCCTGCCCCGCGTGGCATGTACTGCTCGTTCAGCGCCAGTGCCACGTCTTCGGGCTCGCCGTCGTGGCGGGCGTAGTAGTAACCAGCGATGCCCTGCAGTTCCGGAAACTCGCCAACCATCTCGCTGGCCAGGTCACACTTGCTGAGCAGGCCGGCGCGAGCTGCACGCCCGGCATCGGCGCCAATCTGCGCGGCTATCCAGCCCGCCAGTTGCGAGACCCGCACAGCCTTGTCATAGACGCTGCCGAGCTGGGCCTGGAAGACTACATTGGCCAAGCGCTCGTTGCGGCTTTCCAGCGGCTGTTTCTGGTCCTGACGGAAGAAGAACTCGGCGTCGGTCAGACGTGGGCGAACCACCTTCTCGTTGCCGGAGATGATCTGCGCCGGGTCTTCGCTTTCGATGTTGGCGACGGTGATGAAGCGGGGCAGGAGGCGACCATTGGCATCGAGCAGGCAGAAATATTTCTGGTTGTCCTGCATGGTGGAGATCAGTGCTTCCTGCGGCACGTCGAGGAAACGCTCCTCGAAGGAGCAGACGAGCGGGACCGGCCATTCGACCAGGGCGGTGACTTCGTCGAGCAGGTCATCGGGCATGATCGCCGTCCCGTGCTGCTCGGCGGCGAGCGCCTCGACGCGCTGGCGGATCATTTCCCGGCGCTCGGCAAAATCGGCGACCACGCAGGCCTTGCGCAGGTCCTCGGCATAGCTGGTCGGGGCACTGATGGTCACCGCATCAGGGTGATGGAAACGATGGCCCCGGGATTCACGTCCGGCGCTCTGGGCCAGCAGCTCGCAGGGAATCACCTGGTCTCCAAGCAGCATGACCAGCCACTGGGTGGGGCGTACGAATTCGGTCTTGCGTGCAGCCCAGCGCATGCGCTTGGGAATCGGCAGTGCGGCCAGGGCGGCATCGATGATGCCCGGCAGCAGTTGCGCTGCGGGTTGGCCCGGCTGGTTCTGCAGGTAGCGCAGCTTCGGGCCGCTGCGGTCGATCTCGTCCAGGCTGACGCCACACTTGCGGGCGAAGCCCTCGGCGGCCTTGGTCGGGTTGCCTTGGGCATCGAAGGCGGCCTGCAGCGGCGGGCCGTCGATCTGGGTGCTGCGGTCGGGCTGCTGCGTGGCCAGTTGTTCGACCAGAATCGCCAGGCGCCTCGGCGCTGCGTAATAGCGGGCGGCTTCATAGCTCAGCGCGGCATCGGCCAAGCCCTTCTCGACCCCTTCGAGGAAGGCTTCGGCAAGCTTCTTCAAGGCCTTGGGTGGCAGCTCTTCGGTGCCCAGTTCTACCAGAAAATCGACAGCCTGCATCATTCGGTCTCCTTGAGCTTGGCCAGCACTTCGTCACGCAGTTCGGGGGTCGCCATGGGAAAGCCGAGGCGCGCGCGGGCCAATAGATAGCTCTGCGCAATCGAACGGGCGAGGGTACGCACCCGCAGGATGTAACGCTGCCGCTCGGTGACCGAGATGGCCCGCCGGGCATCGAGCAGGTTGAAGCTGTGCGAAGCCTTGATGACCATTTCGTAGGCTGGCAGCGGCAGCTCCAGCTGCATCAGCCGGTTGGCTTCGCTTTCGTAGTGGTCGAACAGCTCGAACAGCTTGTCGACATGGGCGTGCTCGAAGTTGTAGGTCGACTGCTCCACCTCATTCTGATGGAACACATCGCCGTAGCTCACCCGGCCAAACGGGCCATCGGAATAGGTGAGGTCGTACACCGAATCGACGCCCTGCAAATACATCGCCAGGCGTTCGAGACCATAGGTAATCTCGCCGGTAACCGGGTAGCACTCGACGCCGCCGACCTGCTGGAAGTAGGTGAACTGTGTCACTTCCATTCCATTCAGCCAGACTTCCCAGCCCAGACCCCAGGCACCGAGGGTCGGCGATTCCCAGTTGTCCTCGACGAAGCGGATGTCGTGGACCAGCGGGTCGATGCCGATGTGCCGCAATGAATCCAGATACAGCTCCTGGATATTTTCCGGGTTGGGCTTGAGCACCACCTGGAACTGATAATAGTGCTGCAGACGGTTGGGGTTCTCGCCATAGCGGCCATCCGCCGGGCGTCGGCTGGGTTGTACGTAGGCTGCGTTCCAGGTTTCCGGGCCGATGGCGCGCAGGAAAGTGGCGGTGTGGAAGGTACCGGCACCCATTTCCATGTCATAGGGCTGCAGAATCACGCAACCGCGATCGGCCCAGTAACTCTGTAGCGCGAGAATCAGTCCCTGGAAGGTGTGCACGGCAGTATTGGTCTGAGTCACGTTTTTCACCGGCTCGGCTTTTGAGAAAGGCCGAAGTATACAGCCTGCGGGCAGGGCCTTACAGCGCACCGACAGGATTTGCCGGGTCGTCCGCGCTATAGTCGAAACACTGCCCGGTCCGGGCTGGCAATAGAGAGGACGAGATGAACGGCAACCATGGGGGATCAGTGACCCGCTGCGGCTGGTGCTCGGCGGATCCGGTCTACCAGCAGTATCACGATACCGAATGGGGGGTGCCCGAGCGTGATGCCCAGCGACTGTTCGAGAAACTGCTGCTCGACGGTTTCCAGGCCGGGCTAGCCTGGATCACGATTCTGAAAAAGCGCGACCACTATCGCCGTGTCTATCACGACTTCGATCCGGAGTTCATGGCAGGGCAAAGCGACGCGCAGCTGCAGGAGCTGCTGCAGGATCCGGGCATTATCCGCAATCGCCTCAAGGTCTATGGTGCCCGGCAGAACGCCAGGGCCTGGCTACGTCTGGCCGAGCAGGAGGACCCTGGCGCCTGGCTCTGGGCCTTTGTCGATGGCCAGCCGCTGATCAATCACTTCGCTAGTCTGCAGGAGGTGCCGGCCATTACCGCTGAAGCACAGGCCATGAGCAAGGCCCTGCGGGCCGAAGGCTTCACCTTCGTCGGTCCGACCATCTGCTATGCATTCATGCAGGCTACCGGCATGGTGATGGATCATACCCGCGATTGCTTTCGTTACGCACAGCTGAGCTGAGCCAGGGTACGCGGCGGTCGCCGGACGGGAATCCGGAGCTTACAATGCTGTTTTCAATTGAGCGCGGGGTAGCGGGTGGAACGATTCAAGGGTGCGCTGGTGGTGGGATTTCTGCGGCTGTTCTCACTGCTGCCCTTTCGATGGGCCCAGGGCGTGGGGGCCGCCATCGGCTGGCTGATGTGGATATTGCCGAACCGCTCGAAAGAGGTGGTACGCATCAATCTGGCGCGCTGCATGCCCGAGCTCAGCGACGCCGAGCGTGAGCGTCTGGTCCGCGCTACCCTGCTTGACACCGGCCGCAGTCTTGCCGAGAGCGCTTGCGCCTGGATGTGGAAGCCGGAGAAGACCCTTGCCCTGATCCGCGAAGTCGAGGGCGAACACCTGCTGCACGAGGCGCTTGAGGCCGGCACCGGCCTGGTCTGCATCACCAGTCATCTGGGTAACTGGGAAGTGCTCAACCACTGGTACTGCTCGCGTTGTTCACCCATCATCTTTTATCGCCCGCCCAAGCTCAAGGCGGTGGATGAACTGCTGCAGCGCCAGCGTACCCAGCTCGGCAACAAGGTCGCTGCCTCGACCCGCGAAGGCATCATCAGCGTCATGCGCGAAGTGCGTCGTGGCGGTGCGGTTGGTATCCCGGCCGATCCGGAACCTGCTCTCAAGAGCGGCTTGTTCGTGCCTTTTTTCGGCATTCCGGCCCTGACCAGCAAATTCGTGCCCAACATGCTCAAGGGTGGTCAGGCGCGCGCCCTGTTTCTGCATTGCCTGCGTTTGCCCGATGGTCGGGGCTTCAAGGTGGTACTGGAAGAGGCGCCCCCGGCGCTTTACAGTAGTGACGAAATCGAAGCAGTCAGCGCCATGAGCGCGGTCATCGAGCGCTACGTGCGCCAATGGCCTAGCCAGTACATGTGGTCGATGAAACGCTTCAAGAAGCGGCCACCAGGCGAGAAGAAATGGTATTGAAGGATTACTCAGGCAAGGAGAGCGCATGGCAAATCAGAGGCAGTACCCGCGGACAACGATGCGTTGCCGCATCAAGATCAGCCACCCCGATATCGGTGAGGTATTCGGGCAGACGCGCGACCTCTCCGATGGCGGAGTGTTCGTGGAAAATCCCGACCTGGCATCGCTGCCAACGGGCACACGGGTAAAGGGTCAGGTCCAGGACATGCCGATCGAGGCGCCAATCCTCGACATGGTTATCCAGCGGACCATCGTCGGCGAAGGGGCGGGGCTGGCGTTCGCAGACGAGGGCTGACCCCTCAGCGGCGCCAGAACATCGGCGTGAACAGCACCACCAGCGTGAAGACTTCGAGTCGGCCCAGCAGCATGGCGAAGCTCAGAATCCATTTGACGGTGGCGGTCAGCTCGCCGTAGTGGGCCGACACGTCCCCCAGACCGGGCCCAAGGTTGTTGATGCAGGCGGCGAGTGCCGAGAACGCCGTGACGAAGTCCAGCCCGGTCCCGAGCAGGATCAGAAACAGCACGGCAAAGGCGAACACGTACACCGCACAGAATCCCCATACCGCTTCCACCACCCGATCAGGCACTGGCCTGCCGCCCAGTTTGATCGGAAACACGCCATGGGTGTGCAGCAGCCGCTTGGTTTCCCGGGTACCCTGCTTGTACAGCAGAATGACCCGGATCACCTTCATGCCGCCCCCGGTGGATCCGGCGCAGGCACCGATGAAGCTGGCGTAGAGCAGCAGGAAGGGCAGCACGGTAGGCCAGGCCGAGAAATCGGTAACCCCGAAGCCGGCGGTAGTGGCGATCGACACCGTCTGGAAGGCAGCAAAGCGGATCGAGGTCCAGATATCGTAATACTGGAAGTGAATCAGCATCACGGCAGTGACCAGAAAGAGCGCGGCAAGGATCAACAGAAAGGCCTTGCACTCTGGATCCTGCAGATAGCTTTTGAGTGACCGAAAGCGCCACGCCAGGAAATGCAGGGCAAAGTTTACGCCGGCGATGATCATGAACAGGATGCAGATCATCTCGATGAGAGGGCTGTCGTAATAGCCGATACTCGCATCGTGGGTGGAAAACCCGCCGATGGCTACGGTCGAGAAACTGTGACCGATCGCATCGAATAGCGTCATACCGGCCGCCCAGTAGGCCAGGGCGCAGGCCAGTGTCAGTCCGGCATAGATCAGCCACAGCACCTTGGCCGTTTCGGCGATGCGTGGCGTGAGCTTGTTTTCCTTGAGAGGGCCGGGCATTTCCGCCCGATACAGCTGCATCCCCCCTACCCCCAACAGCGGCAGGATTGCCACCGCCAGCACGATGATCCCCATACCGCCGAACCACTGCAGTTGCTGCCGGTAGAACAACAGCGCCCTTGGCAACGTATCCAGCCCGGTGATCACAGTGGCGCCCGTCGTCGTCAGACCGGAAAAGGATTCGAACACCGAATCGGCGACACTCAGGTCCGGTAGTTCCAGCAGGTACAGCGGCACTGCCCCGAACAGCCCCAGAACCAGCCAGAACAGTACCGTGATCAGATAGCCGTCCCGGGTGCGCAATTCGTTACGCTGGCGGCGGACCGGAAGCCAGATCAGAAAGCCGGCAACCAGAGTAATGGCGAAACCGGAGAGAAAGGCTTCCCGCGCCTGCTCCCCATAGAACCAGCCAACCCCGGCGGAGGGCAGCATGCTGGTCGAAAACAGCATGAGCAGGATGCCGAGAATGCGTTGGATCTGCGAGTATTGCATGGGTCTGGCTCAGCTCCTGGCCATCAGAAAAAGGTCAGCCCCACCTGAAACAGGCGTTCGACGTCACGAATGTGCTTCTTGTCGACCACGAACAGGATCACATGGTCATCCGATTCGATCACCGTGGAATCGTGGGCGATGAGCACCTTGTCCTCTCGGACGATTGCACCGATGGTGGTGCCGGGTGGCAGATCGATATCGCGAATTGCGCGGCCCACTACCTTGGATGACCGCGGATCGCCGTGGGCAATCGCTTCGATAGCCTCGGCGGCGCCCCGCCGCAGTGAATATACGTTTACGATGTCACCGCGTCGTACGTGGGTGAGCAGTGTTCCGATGGTCGCCTGGGACGGGGATATCGCAATGTCGATCTGGCCGCCCTGGACAAGGTCCACGTAAGCGGGGTTGTTGATCAGGGCCATGACCTTGCGCGCGCCCAGTCGCTTGGCAAGCATGGACGACATGATGTTCGCCTCGTCATCGTTGGTCACGGCACAGAAGATATCGACCTCGCCGATATTTTCTTCGACCAGCAGCTCGCGGTCGGAGGCGCTACCGTGAAGTACCACGGTGCGGTCGAGATTCTGCGCCAGGTGATCGGCCCGGGCCTTGTTCTTCTCGATGATCTTGACCTGGTAGCGGGTCTCTATGGCTTCGGCAAGGCGCTCGCCTATGTTGCCACCGCCAGCGATCAGGATGCGCTTGCTGGTGCGTTCGAGTTTGCGCAGTTCGCTCATCACGGACCGGATGTCGGCAGTCGCAGCGACGAAGAACACTTCGTCGTCGGCTTCGATCACCGTATCACCCTTGGGAATGATTGGCCGGTCCCGGCGAAAGATAGCTGCGACGCGGGTCTCCACTCCGGGCATGTGCTGCTTCAGAAAACGCAGCTCCTGACCAACCAGCGGCCCGCCATAGTAGGCGCGCACGGCCACCAGCTGCACCTTGCCATCAGCGAAATCCAGTACCTGCAAGGCGCCGGGATGCTCTATCAGTCGCTTGATATAGGTAGTTACCGCCTGTTCGGGACTGATCAGTACATCGATCGGCACGGCGTCGTTATGAAAAAGGCCGCCTCGAGTGAGATAGGCGGATTCGCGTATCCGGGCAATTTTGGTAGGTGTCCGGAACAGTGTGTAGGCGACCTGACAGGCGATCATGTTGGTTTCGTCGCTGCTGGTCACGGCGATCAGCATGTCCGCGTCGTCGGCACCGGCCTGGCGCAGTACGGTGGGAAAGGAGCCGCGGCCGAACACGGTACGAATATCCAGTCGGTCGCCCAACTCGCGCAAGCGAATACCGTCGGTGTCGACCACGGTAATATCGTTGGCTTCGCTGGCCAGCTCCGCCGCCAGATTGCCGCCGACCTGACCCGCTCCCAGAATGATGATCTTCATCAGACGCTCCCTTTCTCCGCAGCAGTGTAGCCCGCGCCGTCGGGCGTGTCGGCAATCTTCACCAGTCTGGCCAGATAAAAGCCATCGTTGCCGGCTGGTTGTGGCAGTAGCTGTACGCCTTCGCGCTGGGGTACGCCATAGTTCGCCGGTACGGCAAGCGGTCGTGCGCCTGGCGTACGGGTCAGAAAGGCTTCGATCACCCGGGTATTTTCCTCCGGCAGCACGGAACAGGTCGCATAGACCAGCACGCCGCCGACTGCCAGCAGCGGCCACAGCCGGTCGAGCAGCTCGGCCTGCAGGGTCGCCAGCGAAGCGATATCCTGCGGCTGCCGGGTGAGCTTGATGTCGGGATGTCGGCGAATCACCCCGGTAGCCGAACAGGGAGCATCCAGCAGGATGCGGTCGAAGGCCTGCCCGTCCCACCAGAACCCGGTGTCTCGAGCATCGGCAGCTATCAACTCCGCTTCGAGTCCAAGACGATCGAGGTTCTCTCTGGTTCGCGCCAGACGTGCCGGCTCCAGATCCAGCGCCACCAGATGCTGTAGCGCAGGTTCGAGTTCGAGGATGTGGCAGGTCTTGCCGCCCGGTGCGCAGCAAGCATCCAGCACCCGCTGTCCGGGCTTGAGTTCGAGCAGTTCTGCGGCCAGTTGGGCTGCCTCGTCCTGGACACTGACCCAGCCCTCGGCAAAGCCAGGCAGGCGGGACACGTCACAGGCTTCCCGCAGGGTGATCCCGGCTGCGCTGAAGGGTGTGGGGTCGGCCGCCATGCCCGCTTCGCGGAGTAATTCAAGGTAGTGCTCGCGACTCTGCCGGGCAAGATTCACGCGCAGGGTCATCGGAGGATGCAGGTTGTTGGCCTGGCAGATGGATTCCCAGTGTTCCGGCCACTCGGCCTTGAGCAGCTTCTGCAACCAGCGCGGGTGGGACAGGCGCACCACCGGGTCGCGGGCAAGGCCTTCAAGCAGCTCTCCACCCTCACGCTGGGCGCGTCGCAGCACTGCGTTGAGCAGACCCCGGGCCCAGGGTTTCCTGAAGGTTCTGGTTGCGCTGACGGTTTCGTCGATGGCGGCGTGAGGTGGCATGCGGGTGTAAAGCAGCTGGTAGAGGCCGATCAGCAGCAGGGCATGCAGATCCCTGTCGGCAGCCTTCAGCGGCTTTTCCAGCAGAGCCCCGGCCAGTCCATCCAGGCGGTGGAACCAGCGGGCGGTACCCAGTGCCAGCTCCCGTGTCAGTGCCTGATCCCGCGGCGCAACCTGTCTGAGCTGGGCTGGCAGGCTGCCAGCCAGCGAGGCCTTGCCGGCCATCACCAGGGCGAGGGCATTGGCGGCGGCCACGCGGGGGTTCACAGGCCGTTTTCCAGTGACTGGCCAGGGGCGAACTGCTCGCGGCGAGAATTGAACAGGTCGGCGAAATCGAGCGGCTTGCCGCCGGGCAGTTGCAGGCGCGTCAGGCGGAGGGCACCGTCACCACAGGCGACCAGTACGCCCTGCCTGCTGCAGTCGAGAATCGAGCCGGGTTCGCCCGTGCCAGGTTCGACTTGCGCCGCCCAGATCTTCAGCGGTTTGCCGTCCAGCGCAGCATGGGCCACAGGCCAGGGTGAAAAGGCTCGGATCATGCGTTCCAGCTCTTTCGCAGGGCGTTGCCAATCGATACGGGCGTGCTGCTTGTCGAGCTTGTGCGCGTAGGTTGCCAGGCTGTCATTCTGCACCTCGCCGGAGAGCGCGCCGGCAGCCAGTCCGCGGATGGCTTCGAGCACTGCGGTCGGACCGATTTCGGCGAGACGATCATGCAGACTGCCGCCAGTATCGTCCGGACAAATCGGTGTACTGACCTTGAGCAGCATCGGGCCGGTGTCCAGCCCCGCCTCCATCTGCATTACGGTTACGCCGGTTTCGCTGTCGCCAGCTTCGATGGCGCGCTGGATCGGAGCCGCGCCACGCCAGCGCGGCAGCAGCGAAGCGTGGCTGTTGATGCAGCCGAGTCGCGGAATGTCCAGCACTGCCTGCGGCAGGATCAGCCCGTAGGCGACCACCACCATCAGGTCGGGTTCGAGCGCAGCGAGCTCGGCCTGGGCGTCGGCGTCACGCAAGGTGATGGGCTGGTGTATCGGCAGGCCATGGGCGAGGGCCAGTTGTTTGACCGGACTGGCGGCGAGCTTCTGGCCACGTCCGGCGGGGCGATCGGGCTGGGTGTAAACTGCCACCGGCGTTACCCCTGCGTCGAGCAGGGCCTGCAGGTGGGCTGCTGCAAAGTCCGGGGTTCCGGCAAACACTATGCGAAGCGCTGAGATATCCATGGACATCCGTAAGAAAAAGGCTTGCCGAAGCAAGCCTTGAGACTGTCGTCGGTCAGGCGTTGGCCTGTTGCTTGTGCTGTTTCTCTAGCTTCTTGCGGATCCGGTCGCGCTTGAGATTGGACAGATAGTCCACGAACAGCTTGCCGTTGAGATGGTCGCATTCATGCTGAATGCACACCGCGAGCAGGCCCTCACAGACGCGCTCGAAGGGTTTGCCATCGCGGTCCAGTGCCTTGACCCGGACACGCTCGGGGCGGGTCACGGTTTCGTAGAAGCCGGGAACCGACAGGCAGCCTTCCTGCATCTCTTCAAGATCTTCGGTCAGTGGCTCGAGCTCCGGATTGATGAACACCAGCGGTTCGCTCCTGTCCTCGGACAGGTCGATCACCACAACGCGTTCATGCACGTTGACCTGGCTGGCGGCGAGTCCGATGCCGGGCGCGGCGTACATGGTCTCGAACATATCGTCGACCAGTTGCCGAATGCGCGCGTCCACTTCGGCCACCGGTTTGGCCACGGTGCGTAGCCGCGGGTCGGGAAACTCTAAAATATTTAATATGGCCATGTCAGTTTGTGATGCTTTTGTAGAACACAAATAAGTTGTGCTGCTAAGATGATCGGCAGCTTGGATATAAGCGGGTCTGGCTCCTGTCGCACGGAGCATGTGCTCAGATCCGGGGTGCTGGCCTATATAATAAAGGGATTCGTGTCATGAGGAAAACATTACTCGGCCTCCTGTTGCTGGCGACGGGCCTTTTGGCCCATGCGCAGGAGTCGGTATTCAGGGAAGGACATCCGCAGTCGTACACCGTCGTCAAAGGCGATACGTTGTGGGACATATCGGGACGTTTTCTCAGTCAGCCATGGAAATGGCCGGAGATCTGGCATGCCAATCCCCAGATCAATAATCCGCATCTGATCTATCCCGGCGATATCATTTCGCTGGTATACATCGATGGGCAGCCGCGCCTTACGGTCAATCGTGGCTCGGGCGGCACCATCGTACTGTCACCGACGGTGCGTTCGCGTCCGGTGGCAGAAGCGATTCCGACGATCCCCCTCGAAGCCATCAATGCTTTCCTGCGCGCTGGTCGGATTCTGGACAACGCGGACCAGCTGGAGCGTGCCCCCTACGTTATCGGTGGCGAGGCGGAAAGCGTGGTAGCGGGCGCCGGCAACCGTATCTACGCCCGCGGCGAAGTGGAAGAGGGTATTCCGGCCTACGGCATCTACCGTCGTGGTGCTACCTACACCGACCCGGTCAGCGGCGAGTTTCTTGGAATTCATGCTCAGGACATTGGCAATGCCGCAGTGCTGAGCACCGAGCGGGATATCACCACGTTGCAGGTCTCGCGTAGTCATCAGGAAGTGCGCATCGGTGATCGTCTAATGACCACCGAAGAGCGTGCGGTCGCTTCGACCTTCTTCCCCAGCGACCCGGATCAGAAGATCGATGGCCTGATTCTCGATGTACCGGGCGGCGTTACCCAGATCGGCCTGTATAACGTCGTCGTGCTCAACAAGGGAGCGAGTGACGGCCTGCGTGAAGGTAACGTGCTGGCGATCTACAAGACCGGCGAACTCGTGCGTGACCGTATCCAGAATCAGCAGGTTCGCCTGCCCGATGAGCGTGCCGGTATGCTGATGGTGTTCCGCGTTTATGACCGCCTCAGCTATGGCATCGTGCTCAATGCCAGCCGTCAGCTGGCAATCATGGACAAGGTTCGCAATCCCTGATGTTTCGACACCGCCCCTTAGCGGGGGCGGTGTTCCCCCTCCTTCATCCAAGGATTTTCATGTCTACCCACCTGTCCGATTCGCGGCAGGCCTGGTTGATGTTGTCGATGCTCGACGGGCTTGGCCCGAGCTCGTTTCGCCGTCTGTCCGATTTTTTTCCCTGTTCTGTCGATGCCCTTTCCACCGACCTGCTGACACTGAAGCGGTTAGGTCTCAACAAGCGTCTGCTCGAAAGCATCCAGCGTGCTCAGCAGGGTGATGCCGAGCTGCAGCAGAAAATGGAGCGTGCGATGACCTGGGCCGAGCAGCCAGGTTGTCAGCTGCTGGTGCAGGAAGATTCCGCTTACCCTGCTCTGCTTCGAGAAATCAGTGATCCTCCGCTGGTGCTTTTCGTACGGGGAAATGTCCGGATCCTTGGTGATCCACAGATAGGCATGGTCGGGACTCGCCATCCTGGCCCGCACGGCGCAGCTACGGCACGTGCATTTGCCCGCAGCTTCACCGAGCGGGGTCTTACTGTGACCAGCGGGATGGCGCTGGGTATCGATGCTGCCTGCCATCAGGGCGTACTGGACGTCCAGGGTCAAACGATCGCTGTTTGGGGCACGGGGCTGGATCGTTGTTATCCCCGGCGCCATCTAAAGCTCGCCGACTCCATAGTCGATGCTGGTGGGGCGTTGGTGTCGGAGTTTGCCCCGTGGCTCGGCCCCCAGCCAGGACAGTTTCCCCAGCGCAACAGAATCATCAGTGGGCTGAGTCTGGGCACCCTGGTCGTCGAGGCTAGCCTCAATAGTGGTTCGCTGATCACCGCGCGGCTGGCGCTGGAGCAGAACCGTGAGGTTTTCGCCATGCCTGGATCAATCCATAATCCGCAGGCTCGGGGCTGCCACCGTCTACTGCGTGAAGGTGCTACGCTGGTAGAAACCGTGCAGGATGTGCTCGACGTACTGAGGATTCCGCTGAGGGCCGCGCTGGCGCCAGCGGCCGAAGCCGATACCGAAGCCGAGCCGCAACATCCGCTATGGCGGTCGCTGGGTTTCGAAGCGGTTTCGGCTGACTGGCTGTCAGTACACAGCGGGGTGGCAATCCACGAGGTACTGCAGTTGCTGCTGGACTGGGAGCTGGATGGTCGGGTACAGCATACTGCACACGGATATTCACGATTGCAGTCTTGAGCGGCGCAGTCTGCTCGGCTAATGTCGCCGCACTTCAACTAACGAGGTAGGTGGGTATGCTGGCAGCGTGGCGCATCAGACAGGTGGACCGGGTTCTCCGGGCGGGTGGGGTTATCGCCTATCCGACCGAGGCAGTGTGGGGTCTTGGCTGCAACCCCTGGAAGGCCGAGGCGGTAGAGCGTTTGCTGATGCTCAAACAGCGTCCGGTACGCAAAGGCCTGATCCTGATTGCCGGAGACATCGAGCAGTTCGACTTTTTGCTCTGGGATCTACCGGAAGGGCAACTGGCCAAGCTGCGTCTGTCCTGGCCCGGCCCCAATACCTGGCTGGTACCGCATCAGGATCGACTGCCGGCCTGGATCACCGGAGAGCACGATACCGTAGCCCTGCGTGTCACTACCCACCCACTGGTCCGCCAGCTCTGTGCGGTGAGCGGGCCGCTGGTTTCCACTTCGGCCAATCCGGGGGGGCGTCCCCCTGCCCGTTCGCGCCTGCGCATCGAGCAGTATTTCGGCGGCGAGCTGGACGACGTCGTCAACGGCCCCCTGGGTGGCCAGCGCAATCCGAGTATCATCCGTGATCTGAGAACCGACCGAATCATTCGCCCCGCCTGAGGCCCTGCCGTGAAAGACATGCCCGATGCCGCCGATGTGGCGGCGGTCAAAAGCTATTTGATGGATCTGCAGGACCGTATCTGCTCCGCCCTCGAGGCCGTGGATGGCCGCTCCCGTTTTCACGAGGACGCCTGGGAGCGCCCCGGTGGGGGTGGCGGCCGCTCGCGCATCATCGAGCAGGGCAATCTGCTGGAAAAAGGCGGGGTCGGCTTTTCGCACGTTCACGGTGACGGCATGCCGCCCTCGGCCACCGCGCATCGGCCTGAGCTGGCCGGGCGCAGCTTCCAGGCAATGGGCGTGTCGCTGGTGATGCACCCGAACAATCCGCACATCCCCACCTCCCATGCCAACGTGCGCTTCTTCATTGCGCAGAAGCCGGATGCAGCGCCGGTATGGTGGTTCGGCGGCGGGTTCGATCTGACGCCCTATTACGCCCGTGAGGAAGACTGCGTGCATTGGCACCGGGTCGCGCGGGATGCCTGCTCACCCTTCGGCGACGACGTGTATCCGCGCTTCAAGGCCTGGTGCGACGACTACTTCTTCCTCAAGCACCGCCAGGAGGCCCGCGGCGTGGGCGGGTTGTTCTTCGATGATCTCAATGACTGGGGTTTCGAGCGCAGCTTCGAGTTTCTGCGGGCGATCGGTGATGCCTATCTGGACGCCTATCTGCCGATCGTGGAGCGCCGCAAGGCAGAACCCTGGACGCCGGAGCAGAAGGAGTTTCAGGAGTTTCGCCGGGGCCGCTACGTGGAATTCAATCTGGTGTATGACCGCGGCACACTCTTCGGCTTGCAGACCGGCGGGCGTACCGAGTCGATCCTCATGTCGCTGCCACCCACGGTGCGCTGGGGCTACAACTGGCAACCCGAGCCGGGCAGTGCCGAAGCGCGCCTTACCGAGCATTTTCTGACGCCGCGCGACTGGCTGGCAGGAGAAGCCTGATGGACCGTTACGCCGTCGTCGGTAACCCGATCAGCCACAGCAAGTCGCCGCTCATCCACGGCATGTTCGCCGAGCAGACTGGCCAGCGGCTGGCCTATGAGCGACTGGAAGCGCCGCTGGACGGCTTCGCCGAGACCACGCGAGATTTCCTGCAAGACGGCCTGGGAGTCAACGTGACGGTGCCCTTCAAGGAGCAGGCCTGGGCGCTGGTCGACGAGCGCAGTGCCGCGGCGGAGCGCGCTGGTGCAGTCAATACCATCGCACGGCGCGCAGATGGCACTCTGTATGGTGACAATACCGATGGCAAGGGGCTGGTTCGGGATATCTCGGTCAATGCCGGGCTGGCTCTGGCTGGCCTACGCATACTGCTGGTAGGCGCCGGTGGCGCGGCACGGGGTGTCATTCAGCCGCTGCTTGCGGCTCAGCCGGCGCAGCTCTGTGTGGTCAATCGTACGGTGTCCAAGGCCGAGGAGCTGGCTACCCTGTTTGGTGATCAGGGGCCTATCAGCGCTGCCGGGATGGAGTGGATCGAAGAACCGGTGGATCTCATCATCAATGCCACCTCGGCCAGCCTCGGCGGCAAGCTGCCGGGGATCAATCCTTCGCTGATTCGCCCAGGTCATACCTGGTGCTACGACATGATGTATGCCAGCGAGCCGACCGCCTTCAACCGCTGGGCGGCGGAGCAGGGGGCGGCGCACTGCATCGACGGTCTCGGGATGCTCGTGGAGCAGGCGGCGGAAGCCTTCCTGCTCTGGCGCGGCGTGCGGCCGGATACCGCGCCGGTGCTCAAGGCGCTGCGCTGAGCGACTCCTGTCTGGCGCTCCTGACCGCGGCAGACAGGTCCCGCACCCGCCCCAGCACGCCATCAACTGCGGCATCGGCGCTCGTTGCACTGGCGATGACGTCGACCAGCGCCGAGCCCACCACCACGCCCTCGGCCACCCTGGCAAACCGCGCCGCCTGTTCCGGTGTGCGCACGCCGAAGCCCACGCACAGCGGCAGATCGGTCCGGGTACGGATGCGCTGCAACGCTTCGCCCACCACCTGATCATCGGCCTGACCGACACCGGTCACGCCATTCAACGAGACGTAGTAGAGAAAGCCGCGCGCCTGGTCCAGCACCGCCGGCAGGCGTCTGGCATCGGTGGTTGGGGTAGCCATGCGGATCATCGCCAGGCCGGCGTCGCGGGCCAAGGGGCCGAGTTCGGCATCATGCTCGGCCGGCAGATCGACGATCAGTAATCCATCCACGCCCGCCTCCGCGGCGTCACGCATGAAGGCGTCGGGACCGTAGCGGTAGATCGGATTGTAGTAGCCCATCAACACCAGCGGCGTCCTCTGGTCGGTCTGGCGGAACAGCCGGACCATCTCCAGCGTGCGCCGCTGGGTCTGGCCGCCCTGCAGCGCACGCAGTGCGGCCGCCTGAATGCTAGGCCCATCGGCCATGGGATCGCTGAAGGGCATGCCGAGCTCGATGACGTCCGCACCGGCGGCGGGCAGGCCCCGGAGCATGGCGAGGCTGGCCTCGAAATCAGGATCGCCGGCACAGAGGTAGGTGACCAGCGCCGCGCGGTCGACGGCGCGGAGTTCGGCGAAACGAGTATCCAGTCGGCTGCTCATGCGAGGTCTCCAAGATGTTGCAGAACGGTGGGCATGTCCTTGTCACCACGCCCGGACAGGCAGACGACCATCAGGTGGTCACGCGGCAGGCCGGGTGCCCGACGGCTGACCTCGGCCAGTGCATGGGCGGTCTCCAGCGCCGGGATGATGCCTTCCTTGCGGCAGCACAGCTGGAAGGCCTCCAGCGCTTCGCTGTCGGTCACTGCGACGTATTCGACCCGGCCCTGCTCATGCA
>JAUVYN010000012.1 GCA_030603065.1 Pseudomonas sp. | reverse complement strand
CACGTCAGTGACTCGCTGGACCTGGCGGCGAGCGGGCTGCTCAAGTATCTGCCGCTCATTCTGGTGCCGCCAGCGGTGGGGATAATGGCCTACGGAGCGGAGATCGCCGCCGACGCGGTGGCGATCCTGGTGACCATGCTGCTATCGCTGGCCCTTGCGCTGGTTCTCTGCGGCTGGCTGATGCAGAGGTTGATTCACCGTGCGGAGCGTGACTGATGAGTAGCCTGGCTTTGGCGTGGGATGCGATCGTCGAGCACCCGCTGTTTCTGATCGGCGTGACGCTAGGTGCCTACCAGCTCGGTCTTGCGCTGTACGAGCGTACGCGTCTGGCTCTTTTTCACCCTGTGCTGGTCTCGGTACCGGTCGTGGTCGCGGTGCTCTGGTCGCTCGGTCTGGACTATCCGGCTTACCGAGCCGCGGTCATGCCCCTGGTGATCCTGCTGGGACCGGCGACCGTTGCTCTGGCGATTCCGCTGTTTCTCAACCTGAGACGCATCCGTCAGTTTTTCGTCCCGATCATGGTGACTCTGCTGATCGGGGGAGCCTTCGCGACCCTCAGCGCGTTGCTGATTGCCTGGGCGCTGGGCGCGGATCAGATGATTCTGATGACCATGGCCCCTAAATCGGTCACCTCACCCATTGCTATGCTGGTGGCGGAGCAGATTGGCGGCGTCGCGGCGCTGGCCGCGGTATTCGTCATGTTCACCGGGGTGCTGGGGGCAATCATCGGCCCATGGCTGCTGCGGCAGGCGGGAATTCGTCATCCGGCTGCCTGGGGCTTCAGTATGGGGCTGACTGCCCATGCAGTTGGAACCGCACGGGCGTTGGAGGAAAGCGAAGAGGCCGGGGCCTTTGCCGCCCTGGCGATGAGCCTGATGGGGATGGCCACCGCTCTGCTGCTGCCTCTGGCGGTCACGCTCTGGTATCTGGTCTGAAGGCTCAGCAATAAACGGGGCGGGTCGGAGTCTGGTCGAGCAGCAAGGATCGCATGCCGCTGGCTTCCAGCGGCATGCCCCAGAGATAACCCTGAAGGTAATGGCAGCCGTGCTCCCGCAGTAGGCTAAGCTGCTCTTCTGTTTCAACCCCTTCGGCAAGCGTTTCGATGCCCAGGCTCTGGGCAAGAGAGATCATGCTGCGCACGATGATCAGGGCTTCGGCGTCGTGACCCAGGCTGTGCACGAACGAGCGGTCGAGCTTGAGAGTATTGGGGCGAAAGCGGGTCAGCTGTGTCAGCGACGAGTATCCCGTTCCGAAGTCATCTATCGCGATCCGAACGCCAAGGCTCCGCAGGTGCTGGATCTGCCGCGCTGCGCCAAGCGGATCCTCCATGGCAACTCCTTCGGTCAGTTCCAGTTCAAGAAGGGAAGGTGATATGTTGAATTCCGTCAGCAGCTGGCCAATGCGATCAGCCAGATGAGGCTGGCGGAACTGGGCGGCGGAAATGTTTACAGCCGTCACAACTGGCGCCAGACCTTCATTGAGCCACTCGCGCAATGACGCCAGTGCGTTGCGCAATACCCAGTCGCCAAGCGCAATGATCTGCCCACTTGCCTCCGCGACCGGAATGAACTCCGCAGGACTGATCTGCCCCAGGCGAGGATGGTTCCAGCGCAAGAGTACCTCCGTCCCGCAGAGGCGCTGATCCGCTATCTCCCATTGGGGTTGGAAATGCAGGCTCAGTTCCTGGTTGGCGATCGCAGTGCGCAGCGCAGTCTCCAGGAGGAGCATGCGCGACATCCGCTCCTGAATGGCCGGGGTGAAGAAGCGGTAGGTGCTTCGACCCTGTTGCTTGGCCTGATACATGGCCGCGTCTGCCCGACGGCTAAGTTCCTCGAAATTCATCCCATCATTGGGGTAGACCGCAATGCCGATGGATGCGGCCGGCGTGCAGTCGTGTTCGCCGAAGCGGACTGGGTCGGACAGCACGTCCAGCAGGCGCTGGGCGACGTGTGCTGCCCCGGCTGCATCGATTGCCGGAAGGTACAGTACGAACTCATCACCACCCTGGCGCGACAGTACGTCTTCCTCGCGTAAGGCGTTGCGCAGTCTTTCTGCCACAGCCTGCAAAAGCATGTCTCCGGCCTGGTGACCAAGGGTGTCGTTGACGTTCTTGAAATGATCGAGATCCAGATAGAGCAGTGCTAGCGTCTTGCCATGGCGTTCACTGGAGGCCAGCGCAGCGTCGATGCGTTCAGCGAACAGGCGACGGTTGGGTAGTCCGGTAAGGGGGTCGTACAGTGCCAGCTGCAGGATCTGCGCCTCCTGGTGACGTGCTTCTGAAACATCACGAACGATGGCAACGAAACCCTCCTGCCCCGAGCCGGGCTTGCGAGCGATGGATAGCTGTAGCCAATACTCCACGCCTCTTATCGTCAGGGCGAACGGCTGGCTCTGGGCTGCTCCGGATTGGCTGGCGCTGGCGAGCGTGTCTCGGCATGAGGCGGCCACTGGTGCTGGCAGGAAATCTTCCAGCTGCTTGCCGACGACCCACTTTGGGTCCACACGGTAGTCGGTGTGCCGGGAAGCATGATAACCGGTTAGCAGGCCGTCAGGGTTGACCTCCACCAGCAGGTCGGGAATGGCTTCGAAGGTCGCCTGCAGACGCCTGTTGGCGGCCTGCAACAGGGCTTTGGGGGTCTCCACGGCTTCCACGAAAATCGCCCGGAACAGGAATGCGTAGGAGATATTCTTGTAAATATGGCCTAGCAGGTTCATCTGGTCGGTAACGCTGCTGTAGAGGGTAAAGCACAGCTCGCTTAACGCCATCGCCCCCACCGCCCCGAATAATGCCGCGGTATTGAATGGCTGGGCAGTTTTCATTGAACGCCAGAAGGCCAGCGCTGCCAGCAGATTCAGGGCGATCAATCCGTACTCGTAGAAGATCTTGAAGGCGGTCAGGCCGATGCCCGGCAGGAAGGTGCGCGGAAGCTTCGCTGGAAACAGCAGGACGACGAGGTGTACCGCCAGCACCACCCCGAGCACCGTTCCCAGTAGAATCATTCCATGCCCGCGCCGTAGCGGCGCTTCCCAGGGCGAAACGGCAACCCAGAGCAGCGCCACAGCGGCCAGTGAGCGCGCGGCCAACCAGAAGGCGATCGCCTTTTCCGGGTCGGCTGGTGTCACGAATTCGGGCATCCCGTCATAGGAAACCATGTGGCTGAAGTCCAGGATGGCAACGCCGAGGAAAAGGCAGGCCAGCGTAAGAAGGCCGCGGGAATTTCGCTGTCGGTAGGTTTTCCAGCCGACCACGAAGACCAGCGAGGCGATGATGACGGCCGCCGTCTCCAGGGCCATGTGCAAGGGAAGATAGTGTGCGGATCCTTCGAGCCAGATCGGCTGCGGTATCAATCGAGCCAGTACGAAGATTGTCGTCATCCCGAGCAGCGTAAGCAGAGCGCTTGCCAGCGCTTGGCGGTGGCTCGGGTGGAGGCTGTGCAGGGTAGGAGGGGCAAGAAGCGCACGAAACATCGACATTCCTTGGCAAATCGCGGCGGCTGCAAGTCATATATTCTACTTGGGCATATGCTTAGAATCTAACTTGATCGTATCTTCCGTGGGACTGTTTAGCGAAATGAGCGTCCTTTGATCTGCGTCAATGCGTCCCATGCCTTTTTCTGATCGGGCGCGGCAAACTGAGTACAACGGAACGCCTCTTGCGTGGAGGCTGTCACAAGGGCAGACCCGTTACCGGGGCCCTGCCGGCAGCCTGTGAGGCGTTGCAGCCAACCCTAGAGCCAACCAGCCAGGAGCGTTCTCATGGAACTGGATCCGCTACTTCTTTCCCGCATTCAGTTCGCCTTCGTGGTGTCGTTTCACGCCATTTTCCCGGTGTTCACCATTGGGCTGGCGTCCTTCATTGCGTTTCTCGAGGCCCTTTCCTTCAAGACTGGTAACCCTGTCTACGAGCAGCTCTCCAAGTTCTGGATCAAGGTATTCGCAGTGGTGTTCGGCATGGGCGTCGTGTCCGGCATCGTCATGTCCTTTCAGTTCGGTACCAATTGGAGCAATTTCGCCTATTCCACGGCCAACTTCATTGGGCCGGTACTGAGCTACGAAGTAGTCACGGCGTTTTTTCTCGAGGCGGCGTTTCTTGGCGTGCTGCTGTTCGGGCGTGATCGCGTGCCCAAGGGCGTGCATCTTTTCTCGGCCTGCATGGTGGCGCTGGGCACTTTCATCTCCGCCTTCTGGATTCTCGCGGCGAACAGCTGGTTGCATACCCCCGCTGGCGTAGAATTCCGGGATGGTGTGGTACACGTCACGTCGTGGCTGCAGGCGATATTCAACCCATCGTTCCCCTATCGGTTCGCCCACATGGCGGTGGCTTCCTTCCTGACCGGTTCCTTCGTGGTTGCCGGGGTGAGCGCCTGGTATCTGCTCAACAAGCGGGAAGTTGAAGCGCACCGCAAGGCGCTGTCCATGTCGCTGTGGCTGATTCTGTTTCTTGCGCCTGCGCAGGCAGTGATCGGTGATCTGCATGGCCTCAATACCTTCAAGCATCAGCCGATGAAGGTCGCGGCCATGGAGGGTAACTGGGAGACCGAGCGCGGGGTTCCGCTGCTATTATTCGCGCTGCCCGACCGCGAGCTGCAGGGCAATCGGGTGGAATTCGGTATTCCGCGCCTCGGCAGCCTGATTCTCACGCATACCTGGGACGGTGAGGTACCGGGCCTGCACGAGGTGTCCGTGGAGGATCAACCGCCGGTGTGGCTGGTATTCTGGTCCTTCAGGGTAATGGTCTCCATGGGCCTGCTGATGATTGCGTTCGCGATCACCGGGTTGTGGTTACGCCGTGGTAACCGTTATTGGCGCGCGCCCATGTTCCTGCAAGGTCTGCGGCTCATGAGCATCACCCCATTCATTGCCGTGCTGGCAGGCTGGGTGGTGACCGAAAGCGGCCGTGCACCCTGGCTGGTGTATGAGATCATGCGTCACGAGGAAGGGCTTACGCCGTCGCTTACCGGTGGCATGGCGCTCTTCACTCTAATCGGTTACTTCACCGTCTATGCGGCGGTCTTCAGCGCCGGCATCTACTACCTGTTCCGGGTACTGGAAACCGGCATTCACGTCGACGAATACGACCTGTCCGATCAGGCCGATCAGGCAGAGCGGCCAAAACGGCCCTTCTCTGCCGCCCACGTTCGTTTCGAGCACGAGGAGAAGTGAGATGGAGAACTTTGACCTGTCACTGATCTGGGCCGTTATCGTCGCTTTCTCGGTGATCATGTACGTGCTGATGGACGGGTTCGATCTGGGAGTCGGGATCCTGTTTCCCTTCGCCCCGGACGAGGATGCCAGGGACGTGATGATGAACTCGGTCGCCCCGGTCTGGGACGGCAACGAAACCTGGCTGGTACTGGGTGGGGTGGGATTGCTGGCCGCCTTTCCCCTGGTGTATTCGGTACTGCTGCCTGCGCTTTATATCGGCGTGTTCCTGATGCTGGCCGGGCTTATTTTTCGCGGTGTGGCATTCGAGTTCCGCTTCAAGGCGCGTACCTCGCGGTATCTCTGGAACTGGGCGTTTTTCGGCGGCTCGGTGGTCGCCTCCTTTGCGCAGGGTGCGGTGGTCGGCTCCTATGTGCAGGGCTACGCCACGGAGGGACTCGCTTATGCCGGCGGGCCCTTCGACTGGCTTACGCCGTTCACCATCGTGACCGGGATCGGGCTGCTCGCCGGCTACGCCCTTCTAGGGTGTACCTGGCTGATCATGAAAAGCGAGGGCTACATTCAGGAGTGGGCCTACAAGCTGGCACCCAAGCTGCTGATCGGCGTGCTGCTCATCTTCGGCATCATCAGCCTGTGGACGCCGTCGGTGGACCCGGCCGCCTACGAGCGGTGGTTTGCGGTGATCCGCTGGATCTGGATCTTCCCGGCCCTTGCGCTACTCTTTGCGGTGCTTGTCGCGCGGGGCATTCGCCGGCGTCAGCAGGTCATTCCCTTCGTTTGCACCATGGCGATGTTCGCCGCGACCTACTTCGGTCTGCTGTGGACCCGCTGGCCGTACGTGATCCCGCCGAACTTCACGCTCTGGGATGCTGCTTCTGCGCCCGAATCGCAACTGTTCCTGCTGCTTGGATTCCTCTTCGTGATCCCCATCATCCTTGCCTACACCGCCTGGGCGTACTGGGTTTTCCGGGGCAAGGTGCGCGTAGGTGACGGCTACCATCACTGACCCCGACAGGGGGCGGCGTGCAAGGCGCTGGTTGCAGGTCCAGCAGCGCGGGAGCGGTCTTTGGCTCCTGGGGGCGATATCAGCCGGCATGCTGAGCGCCTTGGGCGTTATCTGTCAGATGGGCCTGATCGCCTGGCTGGTGCATCAGGTGGCCGTGCTCGGCGAGCCTGTGACAGCACTGCTCTGGCCCGCGCTGGCCCTGGCGGGAGCGATGTTCTTGCGAGTCACGGGGCAGGCGCTGCAGGAGCATTGCGGCAACAGTGCCAGTGCGTTGGTCAGACAGAACGCGCGGCGCCGTCTGGTCCAAACCTGGGCAAGTCTCGGGCCGGTCGGTTTGAGCGGACGCTCCAGTGCCACCCTTGCGAACCAGTTCGTGGAGCAGGTCGAGGCGCTCGATGGCTATTACGCGCGCTACTTGCCCCAAGCGACGCTCGCTGTGCTGGTGCCGCTGCTCATCGGCCTCATTGCCTGGCAGCTCGATTGGCTGGCAGCTCTCTTCCTGTTGCTGGCCGCGCCACTGATTCCGCTGTTCATGGCGCTGGTCGGCATGGGCGCCGAGCGCACCAGTCAACAGCATGTGCTGGAGGCGGGGCGGCTTGCCGGGCAGTTTCTCGACCGGGTGCGCAGCCTTACCACCCTGCAGTTGTTCGGGCAGGTATCGGCTACTGTAGCGACGGTGCACAGTGCCGCCCAGCGTTACCGCGACGTCACTCTGAAAACCTTGCGCATTGCCTTTCTTTCATCCGCCGTGCTGGAGTTCTTCGCCTCGGTGGCCATCGCGGTGGTGGCCATGTACGTCGGTTTCGGCCTGCTCGGTTACATAGAGTACGGGCCCTCGGACGAACTCACGCTGTTTTCGGGGCTGTTCGTTCTGCTGCTGGCTCCCGAGTTCTTTCAGCCGCTGCGCAGCCTGGCCCAGCATTATCATGATCGGGCTGCAGCACTGGCCGCAGCAGACAGCCTGGCCGCGCTTGAGGCAGAGCGCAGAGGGGAAGACCTGCCGCCGGGGCGTGCTGACCGCCAACCGTTAACCGGGCAAGTAGCGAATGCCCCTGCGGTAGAGGTAAGTAACCTGAGCCTGAGCTATCCGGGCCGGGGCAGGGTGCTCTCGGAAATCCAGCTTCGCTTAGACCCGGGTCAGGTGCTGGTGATCACCGGGCCATCCGGCTCAGGCAAGTCCAGCCTGCTGCACTGCCTGGCTGGATTCGTCAGACCAGATACCGGTCACATCAGGCTCGCAGGGCGAGCTCCGGGAGAGGTGGCGGTTGGCTGGATGGGCCAGCGCCCCTTGCTGATTCAGGGCTCGTGGCGTGACAATCTCACCTTCACCGCGCCTGGCGCCTCGGTCGTCGATATGCTCGACGCGCTGGACCGGGTTGGGCTCGGCCGTCTTCTCGCAGCACAGCCCCATGGGCTGGACACGCCGCTGGGCGAGGGCGGTCGTGGGCTTTCCGGTGGTCAGGCGCAGCGCCTGGCTCTGGCCAGGCTGTGGTTGAGCGGAGCGCAACTGCTGCTTCTGGATGAGCCGACTGCGAGCCTGGATGCGGAGAGCGAGGCGGAGGTGATCAAGGCGCTTGCCGCACTGGCGAGCGCCGGGCGTACGCTGGTCATTGCCACTCATCTCCCGGCCGTGTTGACGCTGGCCGATCAGCAGCTTCGCCTGTGCCAGGGAGCGGTCGTCGATGCATGAACTCAGACCCTGGATCGCGCTGATCGCCCAACGGCGGGGGCGGCTGCTGCTCGGTATCCTGCTGGTATTCGCCACACTGGCCAGTGCGATCGGGCTGTTGGCCCTGTCTGGCTGGTTCATTACCGCAACCGGCGTTACAGCGCTGCTCTGGGCAGTCGGGCCCCGCTTCCCGTTCGACGTTTACCTGCCCGGCGGTGGAATTCGCTTTTTTGCACTGGCGCGGACGCTCGCCCGTTATGGTGAACGGCTCTACAACCACGACACTGTGCTGCGCTTGCTGGCGGATTTGCGCACTGCGCACTTCGCCGCCCTGGCGAGGCTCGATGGTGCGACACTGGCGCGTTGGCGCAGCGCCCAGTGGCTGAATCGACTGACTGCGGATATCGACACGCTCGACACCCTTTATTTGCGGCTGCTGGCGCCACCGATCGCAGCAGTGCTCGGCAGCATGCTGGTCGGGCTGTTGATCATGCTGCACCAACCTGCTCTGGGGCTGAGCATGCTCTCGATCCTGCTCCTGCTGATTGGGCTGCTTACCTTTGGCATGGCGCGCTGGGGGCTGCGGCTTTCGGCAGCTCGGGTGCGCGAGCTGGAGGCGCTGCGCGTCCAGGCGGTAGAACAGTTGCAGGGGTTGCCGGAGCTGAGTGCGGCCGGCGTGCTGCGCAGGCATCAGCAGGTTTTGCTCAGCCAAAGCGCCGACCTGCTCGTTGCGCAGCGTACCCTGCAATGGCGCGTTTCGCTGGGGCAGGCGGCGGGCAATCTGGGCGTGCTGCTCGGCGCCCTGCTGGTGCTACTTGCCTGTCTGCTGGCGGTCGACCAGGGTACGCTGAGCAGCCCGGTCGCGGTGATGTTGGCGCTGGCAACGCTGGCCCTGGGTGAAGGGCTCGCCGGACTGCCAGCGGCCTTTGCCCAGTTTGGTGCAACCCGCGCCGCCGCTGCGAGGCTGAACGAACAGCAGACCCTGCGCAGTACGCTCGCCAACCCGGCGCAGCCCCTCCCCGTGCCTGCGGGGGCGGGATTGCACTGGGATCGCGTGAGCGTCCATTATGCCGGGATGCACGAACTGGAACTGACGCTGCGGCTGGGTGAGCGCCTGAGCGTCATCGGCCCATCCGGATGCGGAAAATCCACACTTGGCGCGCTAGCCGCCCGGCTGATCGACCCGGACCAGGGGACGCTAAGGGTATCCGGTCTCGCACTGACGGAGCTCGACATCGAGGCCTGGCGTGACCAACTGGGCTACCTGACCCAGCAGACCGACCTTCTGCATGACAGCATTGCAGTCAACCTGCGCCTGGCATGCCCTCAGGCAAGCGATGAAGAACTCTGGGACGTGCTTGCTCTGGTGGAACTGGACAGCCTGGTGGCCAAGTTACCGGCTCAGCTCGACGCCTGGGTTGGCGAACTGGGCCGGCAATTGTCAGGGGGGGAAGGGCGACGTCTGGCGCTGGCGCGCGTTCTGCTCAAGAACGCGCCGCTGGTGATTCTCGACGAGCCCTTCAGCGGGCTCGATGCAGCCACCCGCGGGCGCATAGTCGTCCGGCTCGATGCCTGGCTTGCCGGGCGCACTGCGCTGTTTTTGGGCCATGACCCAGCGCTACTGCCCAGCGCAGACCGGGTTCTGCACTGGTCGCAGTTGGCCCGGTCAGGCTGAGACCGTCACCAGGTATCGACAAAGGGCCGCAGGCCGCGTTGCAGGGATTCCGGTGGCGCCGAACTGAGTCCGCGCAGCAGCCAGTCGCGGGTTTCCAGCGGGTCGATCACCGAGTCTATCTCCAGAAAACTGGCCATGCTCAGGCCCTTGCCTCGCTGATACAACTCGGCCACCAGTTTGTCGAATAGTGCCTGCTGTTCGGCCGGGTCCTCCAGCGCCGCCAGCTCCTTGGCATAACCCAGACGTACCGCACCCTCCAGCCCCATGGCGCCGAATTCACTGCTCGGCCAGCCGATGGTGAACATCGGCGCATGGAAGCTGCCGGCGGCCATGGCCTGCGCGCCCAGACCGTAGCCCTTGCGCAGCACCACGGTGAAGAACGGAATCGTCAGGCTGGCGGCGGTAACGAACATGCGCGAGACATGCCGTACCGTGGCCTGCTGTTCGGCGTCCGGGCCGACCATGAAACCGGGCGTATCGCACAGTGAGACCATCGGCAGACCGTGGGCCTGACACAGCTGCATAAAGCGTGCGGCCTTGTCGCCAGCCACCGCATCGATGGCGCCACCCAGGTGCATGGGGTTGTTGGCGATCAGGCCGAAGGCCTTGCCGTTGATACGGATCAGCGCGGTGATCAGGCCGGGGGCGAACTGGCGGCGCAGTTCCAGCACCGAGCCGGTATCGGCCAGGGTCTCGATCACGTCGCGGATGTCGTAGACGCGCAGGCGGTTTTCCGGGATCAGGTGGCGCAGCAGGCGCTGGTCGACGCAGTCGCCGCCGGGCAGGTCACCCTGAAAATAACTCAGATATTGTTTGGCGACCCGGGTGGCCTCGGCTTCATCCTTGACCAGTACATCGATCACCCCGTTGGGGCCCTGCATACTGGTCGGACCGACCTGTTCCGGGGTAAAGCGGCCCAGACCGCCACCTTCGATCATCGCCGGGCCGGCCATGCCGATGGTCGCGTTTTCGGTGGCGATAATCACGTCGCAGCAGCCGAGTAGCGCGGCGTTACCGGCAAAGCAGCGTCCGGACACCACACCGACCAGCGGTACCTGACCGCTGAGCCGGGCCATGCGCATAAAGGTGGTGCAGTCGAGTCCGGCCACGCCGACCTTGTCGATATCGCCGGGGCGGCCGCCGCCGCCTTCGGTGAAGAATACCAGCGGCAGGCGCCATTGCTCGGCCAGCTCGAGCATGCGGTCGGTTTTCTTGTGGTTGGTCACACCCTGGGTGCCGGCGAATACCGTGTAGTCGTAACTCATGGCCATGCAGCGGGCCTTTTCTGCGCCAAACTGCGCGGCATTGACCGTGCCTATGCCGGTAATCAGGCCGTCGGCCGGGCTCAGCTTGAGCAATTCCTCGTGCGTGCGGCGGGTGCGTTGGGCGGCCAGGGCAAAGCCGCCGTATTCCATAAAGCTGCCCTCATCCAGCAGGTCGGCAAGGTTCTCGCGGGCGGTACGCTGCCCGGTTTTGCGCCGTTTGGCCACCGCCTCGGGGCGGCGCTCATCGCTCAGGTCGGCCTGGCGCTCCAGTACATCACGCAGGTCGGCGCGGATGTGCGCCAGATCGATGCTTTCCTCGGTCACCACCCCTTCGGCGCTGACCTCGGCGGGCTCGAGAAAGAGCAGGGGGCTGCCCTCGAACAGGGTGTCGCCGGGGGCAGCCGCCAAGGCGCGGATAATCCCGCTCTGGGTCGCCTTGACCACGAATTCCATCTTCATCGCTTCCAGCACAGCGACCTGCTGGCCAGCGGCGACGGCATCGCCTACCTGCACATCCAGGCTGACCAGCACACCCTGCACCGGGGTGTTCAGCGGTTCGGTGCCGGCCGGGGCGTCGATATCTGTTTGGTGCCGGGTCTGGCTGGTTACAGCGCCCTTGGCATACAGGTGCGGATGGGCGTGATTGCCAGCACCAACCAGGCTGGCGGCTTCGGCTTCGATAAAACCGGTACTGACCTGGTTGGCCTGCACCGCCGGATGCTGCAGCAGGTTCTGCAGAACATGCAGGTTGCTGGCCACGCCTTCCAGACGGAATTCGCACAGCGCGCGGTAGGCGCGCTTGAGCACCTGCGGGTAGTCGGCCGCGGCCTGCACGATCAGCTTGGCCAGCAGCGAATCAAAGCTGGGGCTGGTGGTATAGCCGCTGTAGCCGTAGCCATCGACGCGGATACCGGCGCCACTGGGCGGCTCATAGGCACTCAGGGTGCCGCCGGCCGGACGGGCGCTGCCATCGCTGGCCATGCTTTCCAGATTGATCCGCAGTTGCACGGCGAAGCCACGCGGCGCAGGAATCTGAGGCTGGGTTAGACCCAGTTCAGCCAGGCTGGCACCGGCAGCCAGACGCAGCTGAATCTGGGCCAGATCCAGGCCGGTGACCGCCTCGGTGACCGTGTGCTCGACCTGGATGCGCGGGTTGGCTTCCATAAATACAAAGTCACCGCTGTCTTCATCGAGCAGAAACTCAACGGTGCACAGGCCGCGATAGCCAACCGCGCCGGTAAGGGTCAGCGCAGCCTGCAATAGCTGCTCGCGGATCGCTGGGTCCAGCCCGGGTGCCGGGGCGATTTCGAGCAGCTTCTGATTGCGCCGCTGCAGGGTGCAGTCGCGCTCCCAGATATGCGCGACCTCGCGGCCATCGCCAATGATCTGCACTTCGATATGTCGGGCGCGGCGGATCAGTCGTTCGATATACAGCGCATCGCTGCCAAAGGCGGCCTTGGCTTCGGACTGACAGCGTGCATAGGCCTGATCCAGTTCAGCCGGGTCCAGCACCACACGCATGCCCCGGCCACCGCCACCGGCGAGTGCCTTGAGCATGACCGCCGCGCCAGGCCCCAACTGCTGCATAAAGGCGCGGGCCTGCTCCAGCGAGGTCGGCTCATTGGTGCCCTGCACCAGCGGAATGCCCAGTTCCAGCGCCAGCGTACGGGCGCTGGCCTTGTCACCAAAGCGTTCCAGTACCGTGGCGCTGGGCCCGATAAAGCGAATCCCGGCATCCTCACATTGCGCGGCGAAGGCGGCGTTTTCGCTGAGAAAGCCGTAACCAGGGTGGATGGCGTCGCAGCCCTCTTCGTAGGCAATCCGCAGCAACTGACTGGCATCCAGGTAGGCGCTGGCGCCACGGCCCTTGAGGGCAATCGCCCGGTCGGCCTTGTGCCGGTGCAGCGAGGCGGCATCATCCTCGGCGTATACCGCCACACAGGGGATATCCAGTTCGGCGGCGGCGCGGGCCAGACGGATGGCGATTTCGCCACGGTTGGCGATCAGCAGTTTGGTGATGGGCATCAGAGCCAGTCCTTGAGTTCGTTTTTCTTGACCTTGCCGGTCGCCGTCATCGGCAGTGACTCGACCAGACGGATTTCCGGAATCTTGTACACCGCCATGGCTTCCTTGCACCAGCGGGTCAGGCTGTCGGCATCCAGTCCGCTGCCGGGTTTGGCCACCACAAAGGCCACCGGCACTTCGCCCTTTTTCTCGTCCGGGCGACCGATCACCGCCGAGGCCAGCAGTTGCGGGTGCTGGCCCAGCAAGGCTTCCAGTTCGCTAGGGAAGACGCTCATGCCATTGACCTTGAGCATTTCCTTGCGCCGACCCAGGTAGCGGATAAAGCCCTGCTCGGTAATCACACCGCTGTCACCGGTATGCAGCCAGCCGTCCTTGAGCGCGTCAGCACTGGCCTCGGGCTTGTTCCAGTAACCCTTGAGCAGGGAGGGGCTGCGCAGGCACAGCTCGCCTTCCTCGCCCAGCGGCAGCAGTTCTCCGGTCTCGAAGCTGCAGACCTTGAACTCGGTGCCCGGCACCGGCAGACCGACAAAGGTGGGTGCAGACTTGAGGTCAAAGTCGTCGTCCTGCAGGCCGGCAGTGAAGGTATCGCAGGTATGGGTTTCGGTCATGCCAAAGCTGGTCTCAAACAGCGTGCAGCCGGTCAGTTCACGCCAGCGACGGCGGTATTCCGGGGTCAGCTTCTTGATAAAGGACACGCAACTGGTGATCTGCAGGGAGCTGAAGTCGAACTCGCCAACCCGTGGGTGGTCGAGGATTTCAGCGGCGCTGTCGACCAGCAGACCGGTATGCCTGACCTGGTAGTGCTGCACCGCCTGCATAAAGGCCAGCGCATCCCAGCGGGCCAGCAGCACCAGGGTGGTGCCGGTAAAGGCGGGGAACAGCAGGCCGGCATTTTCCCCGGCAATCCAGAACTCCGGCATAAAGTTCAGGCTGATGCGATCGCTGTCCAGGCCGAGTGCGGCGGGAACAAAGCTGGCGCAGGTATACAGCATGTCACCGTGGGTATGGATGCAGCCCTTTGGCAGGCCGGTGGTGCCGCCGGTGTAGTTGAGCGCGGCGATTGTATCCAGGTCCGGTTCGGGCAGGTCGCGGCGCGGTGCATGCTTGGGCAATTCGCTGAGCAGGTCCAGGTTGTCGGTGACCGGCAGTTTGGGCGCCAACAGCAGGTCAGGCACCTGAATCGGCGGCTGCGCGGGGCAAAGTTCGGACAGGCTGGTGCTGATCAGCAGGCGCAGATCCGTATTGCTCTGTACCTGACGCACCGCAGGCAGCAGCTGGTCAAAGCAGACCATTACGCTGGCGCCACAATCCTTCAACTGATATTCGAGCTCGAGACCTACCGCCATCGGACTCACCGGGCAGTGGATGGCACCAGCCCGCAGTATGCCGAAAAAGGCGATATGGAACTGCGGGCAGTTGGGCATGTAGACAGCCACACGGTCGCCGGGCTTGACACCCTGATCGAGCAACATGGCGGCAAAGCGGTCGGCCTGGTTGTCGAGCTCGGCGAAACTGGTGTGATGCCCGTAAAAGGCAATGGCGATCTTTTGTGGAGTGCGTTCTGCCCAATGTCGAAGGTGCGCAGTCAATGGGCGCTGGCCAAGCGGGTACTGCGGCTCGCGGGCGTGGCCCGCCGGCCAGTTTTGCTCATGCAGGTGGCGTAGCTGGGCGAGGTAGTCCTGTTCGTGCATGTGCGGCTCCGGTTTTGTTCTTATCGAATGCGTCAGCTTAGGGGCGTTCGTCGACACACAGAAGCGATGATTTTTCATCGTCAGATATGAGCTATGTTCATGGTGTTTGCTGTTTCCTCGGTCTCCAAGTCAGGTATTCTCCGGTTGCGAGAGCACACTGGCGAGAAAACATGATCCTCAAGCATGATGCAGCTTCTATTGCGCGGATGGACCTGAATCTATTCAGGGTTTTCGAAGTGATCTATCGAGAGCGCAATCTGACCCGGGCCGCGGCGGTTCTGCACGTTAGCCAGTCCGCTGTGAGCCACGCTCTTGCTCGCTTGCGTGAGCAGTTCGCCGATCCCCTGTTCGTGCGTCAGGGGAGAGGTGTGGCGCCTACCGCTCTGGCCCAGCGTCTGGCCCCGGGAATCTTCGACAGCCTTGCCGGCCTACAGCAGAGTCTCGCGCGGGTCGGACGCTTCGATCCGTTGGTGGACCAGCGAACTATCACGCTGAACATGCCGGATCAGCTGGAGCCCACCCTGTTGCCGAGTCTGCTGCAGCATCTGCTCGAAGGCGCGCCCGGCCTGCGTGTGCGAACCTCGAGCGTACGCTGGCGGGAGCTTTCCCTGGAGATGGCGGCGGGGCACATTGATCTCGCGATCGAGATCGCCCGTCCGGTGGAGTCGGCGCTGCGTCAGGTTCAGTTGCTCAGCGAGCCGCTCTGCGTGGTGGCGGGGCCGATGTTCCAGGGCGAACTGGACGCGTCGCGCTATCTCGCAGCAGGACACGTGGCCGTAGCCTCCTGGCGGCGTGGGCTGAGCTACGAGGATCTGGCGCTGAGTCATCTGGGGCTGGCCCGCAGGGTATTGCAGCGCTGTCAGAACTACCACGCAGCCTGCCTGATCGCCGGGCAGAGCAGCCTGCTGCTTACGATGGCGCGGCGTCACGCAGAGCTGCTCAATCGGGGCAGCAGCAACCGAATCCTTCCCTTGCCGCTGCCATTGCCACCTGTCGGTCTTAACCTTTACTGGCACGAAGATATGGAGCAGGACGCCTGCAACGCCTGGCTGCGCCGTCAACTTCTGCTGCTGTCGGGCGCCAGGAACTGAGCATTCTGCGCGGGTGCTGCTAGAACAGTTCCAGCGGGGTGAAGCTCCCTTCGCTACCTCCGAACTCGCCGGAATCCAGTTCGTCATGGGTGGGCGGGGAATCCTCCTCCTTGAATATTTCAAAGAAACCGTTGCGGCTTCCAGGTCGTGCGACCCGCCCGGTATCCGGATCTATCCGCACGTTCATCAGACCCTCCGGCATGGGCTGGCTGTGCTCGGGCCGGCCCTCCAGCGCGCCTGCCATGAAGGTCATCCATATGGGCAAGGCGGCGGTCCCGCCGAATTCCCTGCGACCCAGAGTGGCGGGCTGGTCGAATCCAACCCAGACCGTGGCGACGAAATCACCATTGTATCCCGCGAACCACGCATCCTTCTGATCGTTCGTGGTGCCGGTTTTCCCCGCGAGATCCCCGCGCTGCAGCGCCCTGGCTCGGGTGGCGGTGCCGCGGGTAATGACATCCTTGAGCATGCTGGTCAACTGATAGGTGGTCCGTGGGTCTATGACCTGTTCTGCCTGGACAGTTTCCAGTTCGACGTCGCGGTCGAGCTCGGCCTGATAGTCCTGAATCCTCTGCAGGCGAGCGTCCAGTTCAGTCGGCGTTACCCTGGGGGTCGCAAAGTCTATGAGAACGCCGTTGCGATTCCGAATGCTCTCGATGAGGTAAGGACGGACGGCGTAGCCCCCATTGGCGATGACGGTATAACCCTGGGCGATCTGCAGCGGCGTCAACTCGGACGTGCCGAGCGAAGCGGACAAATTGCGTGGCAACTCCTGGCGCGAGAACCCGAACCGCTCGATGTAGGCGAGAGAGCTATCCACTCCCAGATCCTGCATGAGGCGGATCGAAACCAGATTGCGTGACCTGAACAGGGCCTCGCGTAGACGGATGGGTCCGAGGAAATCACCACCGGCATTACGCGGCCGCCATTCGGTATCGAGGTACTCGTCCACGAACACCAGTGGCGCGTCATTGACCAGGCTGGCAGGTGTGTAACCGTTGTCCAGTGCCGCGCTGTAGAGGAACGGCTTGAAACTGGAGCCTGGCTGGCGCCTGGCCTGGGTCGCGCGATTGTAGTTGCTCTGCAGGAAGGAGAAGCCGCCGGTCAGCGCCTGAATGCTTCCGTCCTGGGGGGACAGAACCACCAGCGCTGCCTGAGCCGCCGGGATTTGCGAGAGGCGGTAGGTTTCGCCTTCGCCACGCGCCACGTAGACGATATCGCCCTTGCTGGCGACATCTGATGGGCTTCTCGGCACTGGCCCCATGCTGTTGGCGTTCAGGTGAGGGCGCGCCCAGCGCATGTCTTCCCATGCGATCGCACTGCTCTGTCCGCCCCTGAGCAGTATGCCGGCGCCATCGGGGCGCACTTCGGTGATCAATGCCGGAACCAGGCCACCTATTGCCGGGTGAGCGCTGACCAGCTTGTTCCATTCGCTCGGCGGTGCGTCAGCATGGTTGGCGTGAGCTCCACGATAACCATGCCGCTGATCGTATTCGATCAACCCGTCCCGCAGTGCCCGGTTGGCCAGGGTCTGTAGCTGGCTGTCGATGGTGGTATAGACGTGAAATCCATCGGTATAGGCCGCATCGCCGAAACGCTCGATCATTTCGAGACGAGCCATCTCGGCGATGTAAGGCGCTTCGACTTCGGGATTAGCGCCATGATTACGGGCGGTGCTCGGCGCTGCTACGGCCTCCTCGAAAGCGGCCTGGTCGATGTAGCCGAGGCCGAGCATACGCTGCAGGATCCAGTCACGGCGGATTTGCGCCCTGCGCGGGTTGGCGATCGGATTGAAGGCAGAAGGCGCCTTCGGCAGGCCGGCAATCATCGCCAGTTCGGCCAGCGGTAGCTCCGAGATCGAGCGACCGTAATATACGTGGGCAGCGGCTTCTATACCGTAGGCACGATTGCCGAGGTAGATCTTGTTGACATACAGCTCGAGAATTTCCTGCTTGCTCAGATTGCGCTCGATCTGCAGCGCGAGCAGGATCTCGTTCATCTTTCTGGAAAAGACTCGTTCGCTGGTGAGGAAGTAATTCTTCGCCACCTGCATGGTGATGGTGCTACCGCCCGTCTGGATCTGTCCGCTCTGAACCATCTCCGTGGCCGCACGAATCAGGCTTTTCGGGTCGACCCCGCGATGATTGAGAAAATTGTCGTCTTCCGCGGCCAGTATGGCCAGTATAAAGTTCTCGGGAATCTGGTCGAAACTGATGGGGAACCGACGCATTTCGCCAAATTCAGCTATCAGTTTCTGATCTGTGCTATATATCCGCAGCGGCGTCTGCAACTGCATGTCACGAAGTGTTTCAACATCGGGCAGAGCAGGGCTAAGATAGAGTGCGACGCCGGAAAGCCCCAGAATTGGGGCGCTCAGCACGGCGATCAGGGACCAGAACAAGAATTTTAAAAAGCGCATAAGGGAGTTGAATTCCCTGACAAAAGAGACGGTTAGCGGTGGGCGTAGGTGAGAACTGGTTAGCAGTCTGCATTATAAGCGTATTTTTTTCTATTTAGCCATTTGCGCTTGTGCAAGGACTGTTATTTAATGTATTGAAACATAAACCGTCCGTAAGTGGCGGATGCTGATAGGAAATTGGCTGTGCTAGGGCTCATAAAGAAAAAGTCGAATACGCTGCTGGGTATCGACATCAGCTCCACGACCGTGAAGCTGCTGGAACTCAGTCGCGCCGGTAACCGCTATAAGGTCGAAGCTTACGCGGTTGAACCTCTCCCCCCCAGCGCCGTTGTCGAAAAGAACATCGTCGAACTGGAAGGTGTCGGTCAGGCCCTGGAAAAGGTCCTGGCGCGCTCCCGCTCGTCGCTGAAGCAGGCTGCCGTGGCGGTCGCCGGCTCCTCCGTGATCACCAAGATCATCGAAATGGATGCCGGTCTCGACGATGCGGAAATGGAAGAACAGATCAAGCTGGAGGCTGATCAGTACATTCCCTATCCGCTCGATGAAGTTGCGATCGACTTCGAGGTGCAGGGACCTTCGCCACGCAATCCCGAGCGCGTTGAGGTGCTGCTTGCAGCCTGCCGCCGCGAGAATGTCGATATCCGCGAAGCTGCCCTGGCACTCGCCGGAATAGAGGTGAAGGTGGTCGAAGTCGAGGCTTACGCCATGGAGCGGGCCTGCGAACTTGTCATAGCCCAGCTCGATGGCGGTGCGCAGGATCTCACCATAGCGGTCATCGATGTTGGCGCCACCATGATGACGCTTAGCGTGCTCAGCAAGGGTCGCATCATCTATACCCGCGAACAACTATTTGGTGGCAAGCAGCTTACCGAAGAAATTCAGCGACGCTACGGCCTTTCCCAGGAAGAGGCTGGCTTGGCCAAGAAGCAGGGCGGACTGCCGGATGACTACGAGACCGAAGTGCTTGGTCCGTTCAAGGATGCCGTGGTTCAGCAAGTCTCGCGTTCGCTGCAGTTCTTCTTCGCTGGCGGACAGTACAACGACGTCGACTACATCCTGCTGGCCGGGGGCACTGCCTCCATTCCCGGACTGGATCAGCTCGTGCAGCAGAAGCTTGGTACGACCACCATCGTGGCCAACCCGTTCGCCAATATGACGCTCTCGAACAAGGTCAATGCCGTCGCACTGAGCAATGATGCGCCTGCGCTGATGATCGCCTGCGGGCTCGCGATGAGGAGTTTCGACTAATGGCTCGCATTAACCTGTTGCCCTGGCGCGAGCAGCTCAGGGAAGAGCGCAAGAAAGAGTTCCTGGTGGTGTTGGGTCTGATCGTCGTCGCTGCGTTTCTGCTGATCTTTCTCGGCGACCGACACATAAACGGCAAGATCGATCACCAGAACGCGAGAAATCAGCTGTTGCGTAGTGAGATCGCGTTGCTCGACACCCGTATCGCCGAGATCAACGAGCTGCAGGCGCGCCGTACTCAACTACTCGATCGAATGAAGATCATCCAGGATCTCCAGGGTAATCGCCCTATCATCGTTCGGGTATTCGATGAGCTTGCTCGTACGCTGCCGGATGGAGTGCATTTTACGTCCGCCGAAATGAAGGGGGCGAACATCATCATTCGCGGTGGGGCCGAGTCCAACAGTCGTGTCTCCAACCTGATGCGGCAGATGGATGCTTCGGACTGGCTTACTGCGCCGAATCTGACTGCTGTCCGGGCGGTCACTCAGGGCGCGCTGGATCAGGCTAACGAATTCGATCTGACAGTTCGCCAAACCGAGCCGGGCGCAGGTGCAGCACAGGGAGAGATGCAGCAATGAGTTTCGCTCAATCGATGGAAAGCCTGAAAAAGATCGATCTGAACGATCTTGATTTCAACAATCTAGGTGCGTGGCCCGGCGCGCTCAAGGTAATAGTCGCTGTCCTGTTACTGATCGTTCTTCTGTTCGCCGGGTATCACTTTCACCTCAAGGACCTGCAGCTGCAACTTGAGCGCGTCGAGGCTCAGGAGACGACGCTTCGCCGGGACTTCTCCGACAAGTCATTCCGCGCCGCCAATCTCGAGGCTTACAAGCAACAATTGGTTGAGATCGAAGACCGGTTTGGTGAACTGATTCGCCAGCTACCCAGTGATACCGAAGTACCCGGCTTGCTTGAAGATATAACGCAGATGGGTCTTAACAGTGGGCTGGAGTTCGAGTCCATCACGCTGCAACCGGAGGTCACTACCCAGTTCTATGTGGAGCTTCCTATTCGCATAGTTGTGCAGGGTACCTATCACGATATCGGAACCTTCGTCAGCAGTGTGGCTGGGCTGCCGCGTATCGTCACGCTGCATGATTTTACAATCGCCCCGGTTGGTGCGGGCAACCCTGACCTGCTCAACATGAGCATCCTGGCCAAAACCTATCGGTACAACGAGGCAGGAGGCCGCTGATGGACACCAGAATACGTATTGTCACAGCGGTCATGTTGGCGGGAGCGCTCACCGGTTGTGGTTCAGGAGACATGAGCGACCTGCACGCATTCATGGAGGCGGAACGGGCGCGGCCGGCTGGCCAGATCGAACCATTGCCGACCTTCAAGCCCTACGAAGCTTTCACCTATAGCGCTACCAGTCTGCGCAGTCCATTCCAGCCGCCGGTGCGGGTGGATCATGCCCAGCGACAGCGTGGCAGTCAGGACGTGCGGCCCGATGAAGACCGGCCTCGTCAGTTCCTTGAGGGATTCAATATCGAGAATTTCACGATGGTCGGGATTCTCAGCAATCGCGAGGGTATGCAGGCGCTTGTTCAGGGTGCAGGTAGCGTCCACCGCGTGCGCGTAGGGGATTATCTGGGGCGTAACCACGGCCGCATCGTTGCGATCGAGGAAGGCCGCATCGACGTCGTCGAATTGGTGCCGGATGGTGAAGGGGGTTGGTTGGAGCGCCCGCGGACCCTCAGCTTGCCTGAGCGCGGATAGGACAACCAGGGAGAGATAACATGAACTGCAAACAGTCACGCGTGGAACGCAATCAAATGCCTCTAACCAGGAAGTTTTCGCTGGCAGCCGTCATGCTGCTGCTGACCCCCCTCGCCCTTGCGGCCAATCTCCGCAACCTGGATGTGGCTTCCCTGCCAGGCGAGCGCGTCGAGCTCAAGCTCAGCTTTGACGAGCCGTTGTCGTCTGCGCCACGTGGTTATACGATCGATCAGCCTGCCCGCATTGCCCTCGATTTGCCTGGGGTGCGCAACCAGTTGGGTGAGCGTAGCCGCGAGCTTGGGCTCGGCAACGCTCGTAGTCTGGCGGTGGTCGAGGCGGGTGACCGTACGCGACTCATCATCAACCTCACCAATCTTGCCCCTTACACCACTCGAGTAGAGGGAAATGACCTTTTCGTGATGGTTGGTGCGGACAGCGCTCCGGGGTATGCTCCGGCGACCGCCGCTGCGCCTGTTTCAACACCAGCGCCACAGGCCAATTGGCGTCCGGCGGATCAGCCGGCCGTCGCCCCTGCTTCACCTGTGGCCCCGCTTGGGCGCGCAGTCCGCGGACTTGACTTTCAGCGGGGTGAGCAAGGGGAAGGCAACGTAATCATCGATCTCTCCGACCCCTCGATTCGCGTCGATGTCCAGGAGCAGGGCGGTCGGGTTCGGCTGAGCCTTCCGGGCACCCAGCTGCCTGACGAGTTGCGTGTTCGTCTCGACGTGAAGGACTTTGCCACACCGGTCAACTTCATCAATGCTACGAGCGCAGCCGAGGGGGCGAACATTACCATCGAGCCGACAGGCTTCTTCGAGCATTTGGTATACCAGACGGATAATCGCCTGATCGTCAGCTTCAAGCCGCTGACTCGTACTGAAGTGGAGCAGCGTCGTGCCGAAGCGTTCGCATACACTGGCGAAAAGCTTTCGCTCAACTTCCAGAACATCGAAGTCCGTTCGGTCCTTCAGCTGATCGCCGACTTCACTGACCTCAACCTGGTTGCCAGCGATACCGTCACCGGTAGCATCACCTTGCGGCTGCAGAACGTACCTTGGGATCAGGCGCTGGACCTGGTATTGCGCACCAAGGGTCTGGATAAGCGTCAGGTCGGTAATGTTCTATTGGTTGCGCCGGCCGATGAAATCGCCGCTCGTGAACGTCAGGAACTGGAGGCTCAGCGGCAGATTGCCGAACTCGCGCCTCTCCGTCGAGAGCTTATTCAGGTGAACTATGCCAGAGCGGCCGATATTGCCCGTCTGTTCGCGTCGGTAACCAGCAGCGAGAATCAGCAGCGGGGTTCCATTACGGTCGATGATCGGACCAACAGCATCATCGCTTTGGAAACACAGGATCGTCTTGACGAGCTGCGTCGGATTGTTACCCAGCTTGATATCCCGGTGCGTCAGGTGATGATTGAGGCACGCATCGTCGAAGCCAACGTCGGTTTCGACAAGGCGCTCGGCGTGCGTTGGGGCGGCAACCTTCAGGCGGGTCGACGGTTTAATGGGTTTGGCGGGGTCGGTCCCGGGACTATCGGAGTGGCAGATGACCCCAACCCGATCACTGTCACCGACCCTGTTACCGGAGCTTCGCAGCAGATTTCGCGTACCACGGCAGGATTCATCGGAATCCCGGAATTCCCGCTCAATTCTCCTTTTGTCGATATGGGTGTGGCCGGAGCGACTTCAGGTCTCGGCATAGGGTTTCTCAGCAACAATGCTCTGCTTGATCTGCAGCTTACCGCCATGGAAAGCTCGGGGAATGGCGAAATCATTTCTCAGCCGAAGGTTGTCACCTCAGATAAAGAAACCGCGAAGATCCTCAAGGGCTCGGAAATTCCGTATCAGGAGGCTTCGTCCAGCGGTGCAACCACTACTGCGTTCGCCGAAGCAGTGCTTTCTCTGGAAGTCACCCCTCAGATCACCCCGGACAATCAGGTGATCATGGAGGTGATCGTCACCAAGGATGAGCCTGACTTCACCAATCAGGTAAACGGCGTGCCCACCATTCGCAAGAACGAAGTGAATGCGAAGATTCTGGTGGCCGACGGCGAGACCATCGTGATCGGCGGTGTATTCTCCAGCGAGACTGCGCAGGGCACACAGAAGGTTCCCTTCCTGGGAGACCTCCCGATTCTGGGCCGCGCTTTCCGCCGTGACATCACCTCCGAGAGCAAGACCGAACTGCTGGTCTTCCTCACGCCGCGTATCATCAACAATGGGGCCATTTCGCTTGCCAGGTAATTTCGTTGCGTAATGTCATCCTGATTGGCCCGATGGGGGCTGGCAAAAGCACCATCGGGCGGCTTCTGGCAAAGGAGCTGAAGTACTGCTTCAAGGACTCCGACCGGGAGATCGAAGCCAGAACCGGGGCGGACATCCCCTGGATTTTCGATGTCGAAGGCGAAGAGGGTTTCCGCGAGCGAGAGGAGGCTATGATCGCCGAACTCGCTGCCGAACAGGGTATCGTGCTGGCGACCGGCGGAGGCGTTGTGATGCGTGAAGCCAACCGGAGAGCGCTCAGTGCCGGCGGGCTTGTGGTATATCTCCGTACCAGCGTAGAGCAGCAGCTTCAGCGTACTGCCAAAGACAGACAGCGTCCTCTCTTGCAAACGCCCGACCCGGAAAGGGTCCTGCGTGAGCTCATGGCCAAGCGGGACCCGCTGTACCGCGAGATAGCGGATCTCATCATCGAGACTGATCATCGAGGCCCTAAAGTGGTGGTCAATGCCATTGTCGAGCGCCTCCGCCAGAGTCACGATTAGTTCCAGTCCCGTATCCGACTGCCTCGCCTGAGGCCAACGCTTGGAGTCTGCTCTGGTGTAAGCTAGGCGCTCACAGGGGGGGAGATTGATCCATGCAGCAATTGAAGGTTGAGCTGGGCGAGCGCAGCTATCCCATCTTCGTTGGTCAGGGCCTGCTTGAGCGTCCAGAGCTGGTACGCCCTTACATCAGAGGCAGGCAGGTCTGCATCATCGCAGACGACTGTGTCGCCGCCCTTTATATGCAAAAGGTGCGTGCGCTATTCGATGGCTTCGATGTCGATCAGGTGGTGCTTCCAACAGGTGAAGCCTACAAGAACTGGTCGACCCTGCAGCAGATATTCGACCGTCTGCTCGAGCAGCGGCATGATCGCAAGACCACACTGGTCGCGCTCGGTGGTGGCGTGATAGGCGACATGACCGGCTTTGCCGCAGCCTGTTATCAGAGGGGGGTGGATTTCATCCAGATCCCCACGACCCTGCTTTCCCAGGTTGACTCTTCGGTGGGTGGGAAAACCGGCATCAATCACCCGGCCGGGAAAAACATGATCGGAGCCTTTTACCAGCCACGCCTGGTGCTGATCGACACGGCCACCCTCAATACGCTACCCCAGCGCGAGGTCAGTGCCGGACTTGCTGAAATCATCAAGTACGGGCTGATTCAGGATGCCTTGTTCCTCGACTGGCTCGAGCAGCGAATGCCGCAGTTGCGAGCCCTCGATGCGGAGGCGATTACCGAGGCGATCTCCCGCTCATGCGCGATCAAGGCACAGATAGTCGCAGCAGATGAACGTGAGGGTGACATCAGGGCAATACTCAACCTCGGTCACACCTTTGGTCATGCGATCGAGGCTCATCAGGGCTACGGCTCGTGGCTGCATGGCGAGGCGGTGGGTGCGGGTATGGTGATGGCTCTTGAAATGTCCCGCCAGCTCGGCTGGCTCATCGATGCGCAGTTTGAACGGGGCCGTTCCGTGATCGCCGCCGCCGGTCTGCCGGTAACCCCCCCGGAGAACATGCGCCCCGACGATTTCCTGCGCCTTATGGCGGTAGACAAGAAGGTGCTCGATGGCAAGCTCCGCCTGGTCCTGTTGCGGGATCTCGGCAGGGCGGTCGTCACCGCTGAATTCGACCACTCCATTCTTCAATCCACCCTGCAAAAGATGACCCATGAAAGCTGAAAGGGAACCTCAGATCGCTATCGGTGATGATGGCGATGCGTTGCTCGAGCGCTATGAATTCAGTCACGACCCCTTCCTGCCGCGGACTCCGGGGTTCAAGTTCTTTACGCCGCAGCGCAAGAACGTGCTTGCGCAGCTGCATCACCTTGCGCGTTTTTCGGATCAGACGCTGACGGTGCTGGGACCACTCGGAGCGGGCAAGAGTCTGCTCCGTCAGGCTCTGGTAGCAAGCTCCAACAAGGAAAGTGTGCAGGCAGTCGTGATTTCCGGACGGGAGGCGCGCAACGCCAAATCGCTCATCGCCTTCATCGCCCAGGCAGTTGGCTCGGAGGCTGCTAGCGAAGAGGCGGTGCTCGAGCGTGCTGAGCAACTTTACACTACGGGAGTCAACCTGCACCTGGTGGCGGATGATGCTCAGTTGCTGGAATCTGCAGCGCTGCAGGCCCTGGCTGACATGGGGCAGATCGGTGAGAAGTTTGCACCGCGCGTATTTCTTTTTGGTGACGAAGAGCTAGCTCGCCGCCTTGAGAGCATCGAGGCGCCGAAGGAAGACTGGTTGCATACCATCGAGCTGCAACCCTATTCCCTGGACGAAACGAGAGACTATCTGGCCCAGCGCCTCGAGGCGGCGGGTCAGGGTATTGAGCTGCTGAGTGACGAGCAGGTCGAGGCGATTCATAGTGCGAGCGGTGGGTGGCCGGGAAGGATCAACGAGCAGGGGCGCCGGATCATGCTCGAGGATATCGACGAAGAGCCACGGCCTGGACGCCCAAGGCGCGCCCCCTTGCCTATGCGCTCGTTGGTAGCGTTGGTTCTGGTGGGGCTGGGTGTGACGGCTGCATGGATGATGGGAGACCGGACTCCGGAGCCTGCCCGCACGGTGCTCCAGTTGCCCGAGCCCGTGGTGGAAGTCGATGTGAGCACGGCGCCGGGCGACCGACCGGAAGCGGTCCTGGTCATGCCGGGTGACGAGGATCTCATGGAGGCTGTATCGGCCGCCCCGGAGGACGTCGAACTGGTGCAGATCGAGTCGCCCATCGTTGCGTCGCCGCCTCCGGTAGAAGCCCCTGCACCTGGGGTTCCACGGCTGCCTGATTCTACTGCGCCGGCTCCGGTGCAGGCGCCTGCAGCTCCGACGGCACCTTCGCCGCCTGCCGAGGTTCCTGCCCCCGCGCAGGCTGTTCCCACTCCTGCCCCTGCACCCGCAGTGGCTGCCACGCCTAGGTCGACCCCTTCAGCCGGTGGCGCCCATGGCGCCGACTGGTATCGTCAGAGGCCGGCCAGCGAATACGCTCTGCAATTGCTCGGAACTCGCTCCCGCCAGGCCGCGGCTGATTTCGTCAATCGCCATGCGGGGGTGCGAGACATGGGCTTCTTCGAGACGCGCCACGAGGGGCAGCCCTGGTTCGTGGTTACGCAAGGCGCATACGCTACTCGCCAGCAGGCACAGCAGGGGATTGCCGTTTTGCCTGAAGCATTGCGTAAACAGAATCCCTGGCCGCGCAGCATGGCCAGCATTCAGCAGTCTCTACTCTGATGGCGTTCCCTTCGGCCTGGTAGTTGATCTGCCAGGCCGCACCTCTCAGCCCAAAAAGCTTTCCTTTTTACGACATTTGCATATATTTTTGCGGCAGAAATGTCCTGAAATTGATTGTCGCCAAAAAAGGTGCTGTGTACAATTGCTTCCCTTTTTGTATGCGGCCAAGTCGCTCGAGTGCTCGGGCCTCTTGTGTAAACGCCTGAATTCCCTAGATTTTTGAGAGTGTGCCTATGAAAGCAGGTTTATATCAGCCTGATCAGTTCAAGGATAACTGTGGCTTTGGCCTGATCGCCCACATGCAGGGTCAGCCCAGTCACCACCTGCTGAAAACGGCCATTGAAGCGCTCACCTGCATGACCCACCGCGGTGGTATCAACGCTGACGGCAAGACAGGGGACGGCTGTGGTCTGCTCATTCAGAAGCCCGACCGCTTCCTCAGGGCAGCGGCCCATGAGGCGCTCTCCATCGAGTTGCCGGAGCACTACGCCGTGGGTATGGTGTTCATGGGAGCAGAACAGTGTGCCACTGACGCTGCCCGCCAGGCCTTCGCCGATGCCTTTGCTGATCAGGGGCTGGAACTGCTTGGCTGGCGACCGGTGCCGGTAGATGCCTCGGTACTCGGTCCTCTGGCCGTTAGCTGCATGCCGCGCATCGAACAGGTCTTCGTTTCCGGCGAGGGTCTGGATGATCAGCAGTTCGGAATCAAGCTGTTTTATGCGCGGCGCAAGGCGGAAATCGCCATGCAGGGCGATTCCGACTTTTACGTATGCAGTTTGTCGCACAAGGTCATGTCCTATAAAGGACTGATGATGCCGGCCGACCTTGACCGCTTCTACCCCGACCTGGGCGACGAGCGCATGGAAACCGCCATCAGCGTTTTCCATCAGCGTTTTTCTACCAACACCCTGCCCAAATGGCCGCTGGCTCAGCCGTTCCGCTTGATTGCGCACAACGGCGAGATCAACACCATCACTGCCAACCGCAACTGGGCACATGCGCGCCGTAACAAGTTCAGCAACGATCTGCTGCCGGATCTGGACAGCCTGGCCCCGCTGGTCAACGTGACCGGTTCGGACTCTTCGAGCATGGACAACATGCTCGAGCTGCTGATCACTGGCGGCATGGACCTGTTTCGGGCCATCCGCATGGTTGTTCCGCCGGCATGGCAGAATGTCGAGACCATGGATGCGGACCTGCGCGCTTTCTACGAATTCAACTCCATGCACATGGAGGCCTGGGACGGTCCGGCAGGGATCGTTCTGACCGAGGGCCGTTATGCAGTCTGTCTGCTTGACCGTAACGGCCTGCGCCCGGCGCGCTATGTGGTCACCAAGAACGGCTACATTACCCTGGCTTCGGAAATCGGTGTCTGGGATTACCAGCCCGAAGATGTGATCAGCAAGGGGCGGGTCGGCCCGGGTCAGATTCTTGCCGTGGATACCCAGACCGGCGAAGTGCTGCATACCACGGATGTCGAGGGCCGGCTGAAGTCCCGCCACCCGTACCGCAAGTGGCTGAAGGAGAATGCGGTGCGCATCCAGGCCACTCTGGATGACCGTGACCACGGGTCCGACTTCCTCGCGCCCGAACAGCTCAAACAATATATGAAGATGTTCCAGGTCACCTTCGAGGAGCGTGATCAGGTGCTGCGTCCGCTGGCCGAGAACGGCCAGGAAGCGGTCGGCTCGATGGGTGACGACACGCCGATGGCGGTCCTGTCCGGACGGGTTCGCTCGGTATACGACTACTTCCGTCAGCAATTCGCGCAGGTCACCAACCCGGCGATCGATCCACTTCGCGAATCCATCGTGATGTCGCTCGAGACCTGTCTGGGCGCCGAGAAGAACGTCTTTGAAGAGACGGCAGACCACGCCAATCGCGCCATTCTCAGCACGCCGGTCGTGTCGCCGGCCAAGTGGCGTTCGCTGATGAACATGGATCGCCCCGGTTTTGCCAACCAGGTGATCGATCTCAATGTCCCGGAAAGCACGCCCCTCAGCGAGGCAGTCGCCGGAATAGCGCAGCAGGCCGAAGCGGCAGTCCGCGAAGGCAAGACGCTGCTGGTTCTGAGCGACCGCGGTGTAAAGCCGGGCTACCTGCCGGTACACGCTGCGCTGGCGGTCGGCGCAGTTCACCACCACCTGATGGCCAAGGGATTGCGCTGCGACAGCAATATCCTGGTTGAAACCGCTACCGCCCGTGATCCGCATCACTTTGCCGTTCTCATCGGCTTCGGGGCGACCGCGGTATATCCGTACCTGTCCTACGAGGTTCTCGGCGATCTGATCCGTACCGGCGAAGTCATCGGCGACCTCTATGAGGTCTTCAAGAACTATCGCAAGGGCATTTCCAAGGGGCTGATGAAGATCCTGTCGAAGATGGGTATCTCCACGGTTGCTTCCTATCGCGGCGCGCAGCTGTTCGAGGCGGTCGGTCTGGCTGACGAGGTGGTGGATCTGTGTTTCCGCGGTGTTTCCAGCCGCATCCAGGGCGCGCGGTTCAGCGATCTGCAGGCGGAGCAGGCGCTGCTCGCCAAGGAAGCCTGGAATCCGCGCAAATCCATTCAGCAGGGCGGACTGCTCAAATTCGTGTTCGGGGGCGAATACCACGCATACAACCCGGACGTGGTGCGTGCGCTGCAGGATGCGGTGCAGGGCGATAGCTACGACAAGTACCTGGAATACGCGGCGCTGGTCAACAGTCGGCCGGTCGCCGCGCTGCGCGACCTGTTGAAGCTGCGTGAAGACCAGCAGCCGATAGCGTTGGATCAGGTCGAGCCGCTGGAAACCATCTTCAAGCGGTTCGACTCCGCGGGCATTTCTCTCGGCGCGCTGTCGCCGGAGGCCCACGAAGCCATCGCCGAGGCGATGAACCGTCTTGGCGCGCGCTCCAACTCGGGTGAGGGTGGTGAAGATCCTGCCCGTTATCGTACCGAGCGCAGCTCGAAGATCAAGCAGATTGCGTCAGGCCGCTTTGGGGTTACCCCGGAGTACCTGGTCAACGCCGAGGTGCTGCAGATCAAGGTCGCGCAGGGCGCCAAACCGGGCGAGGGCGGACAGCTGCCGGGCGGAAAGGTCAACGAACTGATTGCGCGGCTGCGCTATGCGGTGCCTGGCGTGACGCTGATTTCCCCCCCGCCGCATCACGACATCTATTCGATCGAGGATCTGTCGCAGCTGATCTTCGACCTCAAGCAGGTCAACCCCGCAGCGCTGGTATCGGTCAAGCTGGTCGCCGAGCCGGGCGTCGGTACCATCGCCGCAGGCGTGGCCAAGGCCTACGCCGACCTGATTACCATTTCCGGCTATGACGGTGGAACCGGCGCGTCCCCGCTCACTTCGATCCGTTATGCCGGCTCACCCTGGGAGCTGGGTCTGTCCGAGGCGCACCAGACCCTGCGCGGCAATGACCTGCGGGGCAAGGTCCGGGTGCAGACCGATGGCGGCCTGAAGACCGGCCTGGATGTGATCAAGGCAGCGATTCTGGGTGCCGAGAGCTTCGGTTTCGGTACTGCGCCCATGATCGCGCTGGGTTGCAAATACCTGCGCATCTGTCATCTGAACAACTGTGCAACAGGCGTTGCGACACAGAACAAGCATCTGCGGGACAACCACTACATCGGTACCGTGGAAATGGTGATGAACTTCTTCACCTATGTCGCCATGGAAACCCGTGAGTGGATGGCCAAGCTGGGGGTGTCGCGCCTGCAGGACCTGATCGGTCGCACCGACCTGCTGGAGATACTGCCAGGCAATACCAGCAAACAGCAGAATCTTGACCTGCGACCGCTGCTGTTCAGCGATGCGGTGCCCGCGGACAAGCCGCAGTCTTGCGAAACGCCGCGCAACCGTCCGTTCGACAAGGGTCTTACTGCCGAAAAGATGGTGGAGTTGGCGCGCGATGCCATCGATGGGCTGACCGGCGGCGAATACGAGATGACGCTGACCAACTGTGATCGTTCCATTGGCGCCCGGGTATCCGGCGAGATCGCCAAGGTTCACGGCAATCAGGGTATGGTCAAGGCGCCGATCACCTTCCGCTTTAGCGGCACCGCCGGGCAGAGCTTTGGCGTTTGGAACGCCGGTGGTCTGCACATGTATCTGCAGGGGGACGCCAACGATTATGTCGGTAAGGGCATGACCGGTGGCAAGCTGGTCATAGTGCCGCCCAAGGGCAGCCCGTTCCGTTCAGAGGAAACCTCGATCATTGGCAACACCTGCCTGTATGGTGCTACCGGCGGCAAGCTGTTCGCCGCAGGGGTCGCTGGTGAGCGCTTCGCGGTACGTAACTCGGGCTGCCATGCGGTGATAGAGGGTGCTGGTGATCACTGCTGCGAGTACATGACCGGCGGCATGGTCTGCGTACTGGGCAAGACCGGTCACAACTTCGGTGCCGGCATGACCGGAGGCTTTGCCTATGTCCTGGATCAGGACAACGGTTTCTTCGATCGACTCAACCACGAGCTGGTCGAGTTGCACCGGATCAGCAGCGAGTCGATGGAGGCCTACCGCAGCCATCTGACGCAGGTGCTCACCGAATATGTGGCTGAAACCGGCAGCGCCTGGGGCACCGAGGTGCTCGAGAACCTGGACAACTACATCCGCCGCTTCTGGCTGGTCAAGCCGAAGGCTGCGAGCCTGCGGGCGTTGTTGACCACCACATTGGCGAACCCGCAGTAATCGCGGCGATCGGTGGCGCGCTATGGCGCGCCTGCGATGGAACATTCCCGCAGCCCCCCTGCATTGGTCGGGATGCGGTCAAGAGGTTGAGATATGGCTGACCGTTTGAGTAATGATTTTCAGTTCGTCGATGTGGGCCGCAAGGAACCCAAGAAGCGTCCCCTGCGCCAGCGCAAGACGCAATTCGTCGAGATCAACGAGCAATTCAAGCCCGTCGAGGCGAGCGATCAGGCGCACCGTTGCCTCGAGTGCGGCAATCCCTATTGCGAGTGGAAGTGTCCGGTTCACAACTATATCCCGAACTGGCTGAAGCTCGTCTCCGAGGGCAATATCCTGGAAGCTGCCGAGCTTGTGCATCGCACCAACACCTTGCCTGAGGTTTGCGGCCGGGTCTGTCCGCAGGATCGTCTCTGCGAAGGCGCCTGCACTCTCAATGACGGGTTCGGCGCAGTGACCATCGGCTCGGTCGAGAAATACATTGCCGATACCGCTTTCGCGATGGGGTGGCGGCCGGACATGTCCCAGGTGGTCCAGACCGGCAAGCGTGTCGCCATCATCGGTGCCGGCCCTGCCGGCCTGGGCTGTGCGGACGTACTCGTGCGTGCCGGCGTCACTCCGGTGGTCTTCGACCGCAACCCGGAGATCGGCGGCCTGCTCACCTTCGGTATTCCCGAGTTCAAGCTCGAGAAGAACGTCATGTCACGTCGCCGCGAGGTGTTCGAGGGCATGGGTATCGAGTTCCGCCTGAATACCGAAATCGGCCGTGACGTGACGATGGATCAGTTAATTGCCGAATTCGACGCAGTCTTCATGGGAATGGGCACTTATACCTACATGAAAGGCGGCTTCCCCGGTGAGGATCTGCCAGGCGTGTATGATGCGCTGGATTTTCTGGTCGCGAACGTCAATCGCAACCTGGGATTCGAGAAATCCGAAGCTGACTTCATCGACATGAAGGGCAAGAAGGTGGTGGTGCTTGGTGGTGGTGACACCGCGATGGATTGCAATCGTACGTCGATTCGCCAGGGTGCCAAGTCGGTCTATTGTGCCTACCGTCGCGACGAAGAAAACATGCCCGGTTCCCGCAAGGAAGTTAAGAACGCCAGGGACGAGGGTGTGAAGTTCCTTTTCAACCGCCAGCCGATCGCTATCGTCGGTGAGGACCGGGTCGAGGGCGTCAAGGTGGTCGAAACCCGTCTGGGTGAGCCTGACGCGCGCGGTCGGCGGAGCCCCGAACCAATTCCGGGCTCGGAGCAGGTGCTGCCGGCTGATGCGGTCATCATCGCCTTCGGCTTCCGTCCCAGCCCGGCGGGCTGGTTTGGCGACTTCCAGATCGATACCGACAGCCAGGGTCGAGTGGTTGCACCGGAGCAGGCACGATTCAAGTTCCAGACCAGCAACCCGAAAGTATTCGCCGGGGGAGACATGGTTCGCGGTTCGGATCTGGTCGTTACGGCAGTGTGGGAAGGGCGTCAGGCTGCTGAGGGCATCCTGGATTACCTTGATCTCTGAGTTTTCGCTGCATTACCGACAGGCGCCCCAGGGCGCCTGTTTTCGTTTCAGCTTCAGCAGGGCGGAGCGTGCCCCGGGCCCGGCTTGTCGCTACAATAGCGGCTGACCTCAATTTCCGGACTCCTGCCCATGACTGAACTGAAGAATGATCGCTTTCTGCGTGCGCTGATGCGCCAACCGGTGGATGTGACGCCCGTCTGGATGATGCGCCAGGCCGGGCGTTATCTGCCGGAATATCGTGCCTCACGGGCGCGCGCGGGTGATTTCATGGGTCTGTGCATGAATCCGGAGATGGCCTGCGAGGTTACCTTGCAGCCGCTCGAGCGTTATCCGCTCGACGCCGCCATTCTGTTTTCCGACATCCTTACCATCCCTGATGCAATGGGGCTGGGGCTGTATTTCGAAACCGGTGAGGGTCCACGCTTTCGCAAGCGAATCGACAGTGCGGCGGACATCGCCGCGTTACCGGTACCAGACCCGGAAGCGGATCTGGGTTACGTGATGGAAGCCGTGCGTACCATCCGGCGAGAGCTGAATGGCCGGGTGCCTCTGATCGGCTTTTCCGGGAGTCCCTGGACCCTGGCTACTTATATGGTCGAGGGCGGCTCGTCCAAGGATTTCCGCAAGACGAAGGCGATGCTTTATGACGATCCCGAGGCCATGCATCAATTGCTCGGCAAGCTGGCAGACTCGGTAACCGCGTACCTGAATGGTCAGATCCTCGCCGGTGCTCAGGCCGTACAGATCTTCGATACCTGGGGCGGCAATCTTTCGTCCGATGCCTATCAGCACTTCTCGCTCGCATACATGCGGCGTATCGTCGACGGACTGATCCGTGAACATGATGGGCGTCGGGTGCCGGTTATTCTCTTCACCAAGAACGGTGGCCTGTGGCTGGAAAGCATCGCCGAGGCGGGAGCCGATGCGCTGGGCCTGGATTGGACGATGGACATCGGTGTCGCGCGTTCACGCGTGGGGGCCAAGGTCGCCCTGCAGGGCAATATGGACCCAACGGTGCTCTATGCGAAGCCCGCTGCGATTCGCGCGGAAGTCGCCCGCATTCTGGCCTCCTATGGCAAGGGCAATGGCCACGTATTCAACCTCGGCCACGGGATCACGCCCGAAGTGGATCCTGCCCACGCGGGGGTATTCATCGAGGCGGTCCACGAGCTCTCCGCCATCTATCATGATCCGAACGCCGTCGTGGCCCAGGGCTGACGGTCACACAAGGGAGATTAATGCAATGAAGCGTGAAACCCTGGCCATACATGCTGGTTACAGTCCCGACCCCACGACCAAGGCCGTGGCCGTGCCGATCTATCAGACCACGTCCTATGCCTTCGACAGCACTCAGCACGGGGCGGACCTCTTCGATCTGAAGGTTCCGGGCAATATCTATACCCGCATCATGAATCCAACCAACGATGTGCTCGAGCAACGCATTGCCGCGCTGGAGGGTGGTGTGGGCGCGCTGGCCGTGGCCTCCGGCATGGCGGCGATTACCTATGCCATTCAGACCATAGCCGAGGTCGGCGACAATATCGTCTCGGTCGCCAAGCTTTACGGTGGTACCTACAATCTGTTCGCCCATACCCTGCCGCGCCAGGGGATCGAAGTGCGCTTCGCGGCGCATGATGACATCGACGCACTGGAAGCTTTGATCGACGACAGGACCAAGGCGGTCTTCTGCGAGTCGATTGGCAACCCGGCGGGGAATATCATCGACCTGCAGGCGCTCGCCGATGCTGCGCACCGCCACGGCGTTCCGCTGATCGTCGACAATACGGTGGCCACGCCGATACTCTGCCGTCCGTTCGAGCACGGTGCCGATATCGTCGTCCACTCGTTGACCAAGTACATCGGTGGTCACGGCAACAGCATCGGCGGTATGGTGGTGGATTCCGGCAGGTTTCCCTGGAGCGAGAATCGTGAGCGCTTCGCGCTGCTCAACACACCGGATCCGTCCTACCACGGGGTGGTCTATACCGAAGCCTTCGGCCCTGCGGCGTTCATTGGGCGCTGCCGCGTCGTTCCGCTGCGCAACACCGGTGCAGCGCTCACGCCTTTCAATACATTCCTGATCCTGCAGGGCCTGGAAACACTCAGTCTGCGCATGGAGCGTCATTGTCAGAATGCCCTGACGGTGGCGGAGTATCTGCAACAGCATCCGCAGGTAGCCTGGGTCAATTACGCAGGACTGAAGGACCACCCAGAGCATGAGCTCGCTCAGCGTTACATGGGCGGGACCCCGGCAGCGATTCTGTCCTTTGGAATCAAGGGAGGTCAGGAAGCGGGAGCACGTTTCATTGACGCGCTCGGCCTGATCCTGCGTCTGGTCAATATTGGCGATGCCAAGTCTCTGGCCTGTCACCCGGCCTCCACCACGCATCGCCAGCTCGATGATGAAGAGCTCAAGCGTGCGGGTGTACCGCGGGATCTGGTGCGGCTGTCGATCGGCATCGAGCATATCGACGATATCCTCGCCGATCTCGAACAGGCGCTCGACGCGTCAGCGGCAGGCTAACCAGAAGAAGGGAACTGTCACCGTCGCGTCTGGCCTGATCTGCTATGGTAGGTCGGGTGCGCGGTGACTAAACGGGCGAGGGAGGTTGCGATGCGGCGAGTTGTATTCAATCAGAAAGGTGGCGTGGGCAAATCCAGCATCGCCTGCAATCTCGCGGCGGTAAGCGCAGCGGCGGGCTACAAGACACTGGTTGTCGATCTGGACCCGCAGGCCAATTCGAGTCATTACCTTCTGGGCGAGGGGTTGGCGGATGTGGACGTGACCCTCGCCGACTTCTTCCAGCAGACGCTATCGAACAGTCTGTTTGGTCGCAAGGCCGAGCAGTTCGTTACCGAGACGCCCTTCGAGAACCTTTGGCTGATGCCGGCAAGCCCTGAGCTGGCAGATCTTCAGCACAAATTGGAGTCGCGTTACAAGATTCAGAAACTGCGCAAGTTGCTCAAGGATCTGAAGGACAACTATGAGCGCATCTATATCGACACGGCGCCGAGTTTCAACTTTTACACTATCTCGGCATTGATCGCGGCAGACCGCTGCCTCATTCCCTTCGACTGCGACAGCTTCTCCCGCCAGGCCCTGTATGGCCTGCTCAAGGAGCTGGAAGACATTCGCGAAGAGCATAACGACGAGCTGGAAGTCGAAGGCATCGTGGTCAATCAGTATCAGTCCAGGGCGGCACTACCGCAGCAGATGCTCCAGGAACTGATCGACGAAGGACTTCCGGTTCTGCCGACCTATCTGTCCAGCTCGGTGCGGATGCGCGAATCGCATCAGGCCAATGCCCCGCTCATCTTCATGGATGGGCGGCACAAGCTGACCCAGCAGTTCATCGCCCTGCACGACCATCTGGAAAGTCGCTGAGACGGCTCGTCCTCACTGCGCCGGGAACAGAGGCCAGAACAGCGGAATGATGAAGGTAGCCGTGCCCCACATGATCAGATTCAGCGGTACCCCGATGCGTAGAAAGTCGCTGAATCGGTAACCGCCGGCGCTGTAGACGAAGGTGTTGGTCTGATAGCCGATCGGGGTTGCGAAACTCGCGCTGGCAGCGAACATCACCGCTACCACGAAGGGGGTCGGGTCTGCTCCCAGTTGCTGCGCGACACCAATGGCGATTGGTGTCAGCAATACTGCTACGGCATTGTTGCTGACGATCTCGGTCAGGACCGAGGTCAGCAGGTAAAGGAACGACAGCATGAAGAGTGGCCCGAGCAGAGGTGCAAGGGTCATCACCTGATCGACCACCGTCGTCACCAGCCCGACCTTGTTCATGGCAATGCTGATCGCCAGCATGCCGAAGATGATGGTAAGAATTCGCCAGTCGATCGCCTTGTAGGCATCCTCGGTATCCAGGCAGCCGGTCGCCACCACCACCGCCGCGCCGATCATCGCAAGCCCTTCGATGGGCATCACCTTGAAGGCAGCCAGGAGCATGACCGAGGCGATCGCTAGAATGGCAATCGGTGCCTTGTTCCGGCGGTAGGCCCGTTCCTGAACGGTATTAAGGCTGATCAGCTCACCGTTGTCGGCAAACTTCTTGATTTGTGCCGGCGTGCCTTCCACCAGCATCACGTCACCGAACTGCAGTTCGAACTCGTCGAGGTTTTCCTGAATGTTTTCATCCTGGCGATGGATTGCCAGAACATGGATGCCGTAACGGGCAGTCAGGTTCAGATCACGCATGGGGCGATTGATGTAACGCGAATTGCGCCCCACGATTGCCTCGGCAAGGATCACGTCGCGGGTCGAGATGGTCTCGAAGTTGCCGGCCTGCTCCCGGTTGAAGGTAAGCGCACCGTTTTGCCTGAGCTCCACGAAATCCTGCATGTTGGCATGCAGCACCAGCCTGTCCCCTGCGTTGAGCACGGTTGTATTGACTGGCGTTGACAGCTCCTCGTCACCCCGGAAGATCTTCAGCACCTGGATGTTGCTGCTTCCGTTGAGGTTGGCCTGGGCGATGGTCTGATTGATCACCGGCGAGTCGTGCGGCACCAGCAATTCTGTCATGAACGGGCGTGCCTGATCGGGACGCAGCTGCTTGGAAAGGCTGTCCCGGTTCGGCAGCAATCGATGCCCCAGCAGCATTATGAAAGCGCCGCCGATAACAGCCATGATAAGGCCGGGGAAGAATATGTCGAACATTCCGAAAGCTTCGAGCCCGTTCTGCCTTGCGACGCCGTCAACCAGAATGTTGGTCGAGGTGCCGATCATCGTCATGGTGCCACCCAGGATGGTGGCATAGGACAGCGGGATCAGCATTTTAGAAGCCTTGCTTCCGACCTGCGCAGCCAACGCGACGGCCACAGGGGTGAGAATGGCGACCACCGGCGTATTGTTGATGAAGGTCGATAGCAGCATCGCGGTCAGCATGAGCGCAAAGAGTGTGCGCAGCGGGCTGCCGCCGCCCATCCTGGCCAGCCATTTGCCCAGGGCATCCACGCACCCTGTGCGCTCCAGTGCGGCGGACAGAATGAACATGCAGGCGATGGTGATGGGCGCACTGTTGGAAAGCACTCCGAGCACCTCGCTCGGGGTCAGCAGGGTACTGACGAGCAGCACTGCTACAGCGATGCCGACCACCACATCCGGTGTGAAGCGCTCGCGAACGAAGGCATAGAACACCCAGCAGAGCAGGGCGGCGACGCCGATCATCGGCAGATTATCCCAAATCATGACAAACCGAATCTCGCCTTAGGGGTGAGCCCTGTGTAGTGGGCTTGAGCGCGCAACACTAGGGCGAAACGCTTAAGTTGTCCAAGGCCGGAAAACGATTTTGTTATTCCGTTCGGGCATAAGCGGCCCGTTCGTGCTGAGGTGGGTATGGCGGGCGGAGGCGTTCGCTGCGGATGTGTCTCGATCATGTACTGAGCGCCTTATGGCTTTGTATCAGAGCTTGTAATGGCAAGGTCTGTCGCTTGACCAGCGCGGGGGCCGACCGTACTGTTCAAACGAACGTATGAATGCGCGTCCAACCCCGCGCTCCCGGAGACCGAGCTATGCCTACCTATAATGCCCCCCTGCGCGACATGCGCTTTCTGATTGATGAAGTGTTCGATTTTGCCGCAGGTTACGAGGCCTTCGGGCTCACCGATGCCAGCCCGGATCTGGTTAGTGCAATCATGGAGGAGGGCGCGCGCTTCGCTGGCGAGGTCCTGGCGCCGCTCAATCGTACCGGCGATGAAGAGGGTTGCACTATTGAAAACGGCGAGGTGACCACGCCCAAGGGGTTCAAGGAAGCCTATCAGCAGTACGTGGAGAACGGCTGGGGCTCGATGACCGGTCCTCTCGAATATGGTGGCCAGGGGCTTCCGGCTTCTCTTGGTCTGGTCATCAGCGAGATGATTGCCTCGGCCAATTATGCCTGGAGCATGTATCCCGGTCTGTCCCATGGCTGCGCAGCAGCCATTCGTGCGCACGGTACTCAGGAGCAGAAAGATCTCTATCTGAGCAAACTCACGCCCGGCACCTGGACCGGCACCATGTGCCTGACCGAGCCGCACTGCGGCACCGATCTGGGCCTGATCAAGGCTCGCGCCGTCCCGCAGGCCGATGGCACCTATAAGGTTACCGGCACCAAGATTTTCATTTCCTGTGGCGAGCATGACATGGCCGAGAACATCGTCCACCTCGTGCTGGCGAAGCTACCCGACGCACCCGCTGGCACCAAGGGCATCTCGCTGTTCATCGTCCCGAAGTTCCTGCCGGACGCCAGCGGCGAAAAAGGCGAGCGCAACAGCCTGGTTTGTGGGTCGATCGAGCACAAGATGGGAATCAAGGCCTCTGCCACCTGCGTCATGAACTTTGATGACGCGACCGGTTTTCTGATCGGCGAGGCCAATAAGGGGCTCAACTGCATGTTCACCATGATGAACCATGCGCGCCTGGGAACCGGCATGCAGGGGCTGTGTCACGGTGAAGCCTCCTATCAGAGCGCTGTCGAATACGCCCGTGACCGTCTGCAGATGCGTTCGCTGTCTGGAGCGGTCGCTCCGGACAAGCCCGCCGATCCGATCATCGTGCATCCTGATGTACGCCGCATGCTGTTGACCATGAAGGCTTTCAACGAAGGCAATCGTGCGCTGTCGTACTACACCGCGCAGTTGCTGGACAAGGCGCATTATTCGACTGATGAAGCCTCGCGCGCTGACGCCGAGAACCAGCTGGCGTTTCTTACCCCGATCTGCAAGGCGTTCATGACTGAAACCGGCCTGGAAGTGACCAATCTGGGCATGCAGGTGTTCGGCGGGCACGGCTATATCCGCGAGTGGGGCCAGGAGCAGCAGGTGCGTGACTGCCGGATCTCCCTGATTTACGAAGGTACCAATGGTATCCAGGCGCTGGATCTGCTCGGCCGCAAGGTGCTCGGAAGTCAGGGCAAGATGCTGATGGCGTTCACCAAGCAGGTGCATGGGTTCTGCAAGGCCAATGACGCGCATCCGACCCTCGGTGAGTACTTCAAGAAACTGGCGGCGTTGAACGTCCAGTGGGGGGAGCTGACCACCCGCATAGGCATGAAGGCTATGCAGAACCGTGAGGAAGTCGGCGCGGCGTCGCTGGACTACCTGATGTTCTCCGGATACGTGACCCTGGCATTCTTCTGGCTGAAGATGGCTGTGCGTGCCCAGGAGCAACTGGACGCGGGCACTTCGGAGAAGGATTTCTACCTGACCAAGCTGGCGACCCAGGAATTCTACTTCAAGCGATTGCTGCCGCGTGCCCAGGCGCACGTCGAGGCGATCGAAGCCGGTGCCGATACACTGATGAAGCTGACAGCCGAACAGTTCTAAGGGTTCGCCAGTTCAGGAAGCCCCGCCGCGGATGTTCCGCTGCGGGGCTTTTTTCATGACTGAACTACCCTGCCGGTAAGGCAAGGCCCACCGGCATGCGGTGCGTGACCAATTTATAACTGAAAGTCACAAAAAGACGCTATCGGCGGGTTTGTTGTCGCGTTACAATCGCCACACGTCTGGCGATCCACGCAATGACCCGATAGGAGTTCATCATGGCTGACTACAAGGCCCCCCTGCGCGATATCCGTTTCGTCCTTAACGAGGTCTTCGAGGCCGACAAGCTCTGGCAGAGCCTGCCCGGGCTGGAAGGTACCATCGACGCCGAAACTGCCGATGCGATGCTCGAGGAAGCCGGAAAGCTCACATCGCAGACCATCGCACCTCTTAATCGCAACGGCGACGAAGAAGGCGCGCGCTGGGATAACGGCGTGGTGACTACACCGGCCGGTTTCCGCGAGGCCTTCAAAACCTATGCCGAAGGCGGCTGGGTCGGATTTGGTGGAAACCCTGAGTTTGGCGGTCTGGGCATGCCGAAGATGCTTGGCGTTCAGGTAGAAGAAATGGTCTACGGTGCGAACAACAGCTTCGCCCTGTATCCGGCCTTGACGGCGGGTTGCTGTCTGGCCCTGGACGCTCATGGTAGCGAGGAGCTGAAACAGACTTATCTGCCCAATCTGTATTCCGGCCAGTGGGCAGGCACCATGTGTCTGACCGAGCCTCACTGTGGTACCGATCTCGGCATCATCCGTACCAAGGCTGTTCCGCAGGCCGACGGCAGCTACGCGGTGACCGGTACCAAAATCTTCATCACCGGTGGCGAGCATGATCTGACCGAAAACATCATCCATCTGGTGCTGGCGAAGCTGCCTGACGCGCCGGCCGGCCCCAAGGGTATTTCGCTGTTTCTGGTGCCCAAGTTCCTGGTCAATGGAGACGGTTCGCTGGGCGACCGCAACCCGGTTACCTGTGGCTCGATCGAGCACAAGATGGGTATCAAGGCCTCGGCTACCTGTGTGATGAACTTTGATGGCGCCAAGGGCTACCTGATCGGCGAGATCAACAAGGGTCTGAACGCCATGTTCACCATGATGAACTACGAGCGTCTATCGATCGGTATCCAGGGCATCGGCTGCGGCGAAGCCTCCTATCAGACTGCTCTGGCCTATGCCCGTGAGCGCCTGCAGAGCCGGGCGCCAACCGGTGCCGTACAGCCGGAGAAGGCCGCTGACCCGATCATCGTCCATCCTGATGTGCGCCGCATGCTGTTGACCATGAAGGCCATGACTGAAGGCAGCCGCGCCTTCTCTACCTACGTGGGCTCGCAGCTGGACATCAGCAAATACGCTGCGGACGAAGCCATCCGGAAGAAGGGCGAAGACCTTGTCGCGCTGCTCACGCCGGTCGCCAAGGCGTTCTTCACTGATACCGGCTTCGACAGCTGCGTACATGGCCAGCAGGTGTTGGGCGGTCACGGCTACGTGCGCGAGTGGGGCCAGGAGCAACTGGTCCGCGATGCACGGATCGGTCAGATCTACGAGGGGACCAACGGTATCCAGGCGCTGGATCTGATGGGCCGGAAAACCGTTGCCAACGGAGGTGCTTTCTTCAAGGTGTTCGCTGAAGAGGTCCGCGCCTTCATTCAGGACAATCAGGATGCCGGCCTGGCCGAGTTCATCACGCCCCTCGCCGCTGCACTGGACGATCTTGAGGAACTGACCGAGCTGGTCATCGAGCGCAGCCGCAGCAATCCCAACGAAATAGGCGCCGCGTCCGTCGAGTACCTGCATGCGTTCGGCTATACCGCCTACGCCTATATGTGGGCACGGATGGCCCGGGCTGCACTTGCACGTTCCGACGCTGACGGCGACGGGTTCTACCGCGGCAAACTGGCCACTGCACGGTTCTTCTTCAAGCGCCTGCTGCCGCGCCGGCTTTCGCTTGGCGCCGCCATCCGTGCGGGCAGCGAGCCGCTGTACGAGCTGGAAGCGGATCTGTTCTGAGGGTTGGCCAGCCAGCCTCTGTAAGCAAATGTAAGCAATATCTTACAGGGGCTGGTGGCAAACACCTATTTGCGCACACCTGATCCATGCGTAACATTGGTCTTGCTAGGAGCAAGCAGGAAGCACCAAATACCAATAGGGATCAGGGATTTGCAAGGATGACCGTACCGGGACGGTACGTCGTAACAGGGATGCTGCCAGGATGGCAAGGCTTCAATGATTGAAGCCAGGACGCGACAGGATGCCGCTCGTTAGGGACGATGTCAGGGAAAGCGCCGGGAAGGCCTCATGATGGATCATGAACTGCAGTGGAGCCAGGATGGCATGATCGTCAAGGATTGATGATCAGGACCCAATTCTGCAAAACCTCGCCTCGGCGAGGTTTTTTCTTTTCCGGCATACGCTTCTCAGACGAAGCGGCAGCGCAATCCTCCAACCCCCTGGATTTCGACCTCGATCACGTCCCCAGACCCTACCGTCTGCATGGGTCCGAGGGCTCCTGTCAGGACGATGTCGCCCGCCCGCAAAGGGGTCCCCTGTCTGGCTAGTTCTCGGGCTAGCCAGAGGCACGCTCGGGTTGGCGACCCCATGCACTGACTGCCTGCGCCTTCGCTACGCAGTTGCCCGTTCAGCTTCAGACGTGCCAGGACGTTGGCGAGATCGAGTGTCGCCGGCGCTGGTTCCCGGGCCATGACGAAACCTCCAGCACAAAGGTTGTCGGCCAAGGCGTCCCAGGGGTTTGAAGGCCAACCTGAAATGCTCGAGTCGCAGATTTCCAGGGCTGCGACCAGCCCGCCCACTCCACGCAGCAGCGCGGCCTCGTCCATCTCGGGGTCTCCGAGGGTCCGGCTGATGATGAATGCAATCTCCGGTTCCACTCTAGGTGCCATGAAAGCATTGATCGGGATGATATCCGAGCTCCAGTACTGGGCCCCCTGCAGCAGGCGACCGACGAGCGGTTGCGGATGACCGAGTAGCGTCTGGGCTGACAGGTCGGTAAGCCCTAGCTTGAAGCCGATGATCTCCGCGCCTTCGCGGCGCAAGCCTTCCACCAGCAGATGCTGGGCTGCGTAGCCCTCGGTCGCGCTTCGCAAGCCGAGTGGAGCTTGAAGAAGGCCCGTTGGCGATCGCCGAAGGCGGACCGTCAGCAAGGCGTCAGCTACGCTTGCTATCGTTTCCGGCGGATTCATTCGGTGTGGCCCCTCGCCGGCATGGTGCCTCGTACCGTGGTGCGGAACATCTCGCGGCGAGCACCGTGATAGTCGGAAATCGGCAGGTGCCAGACGCAGCGATTGTCCCAAATCGCCAGGGTCCCCGGGGTCCATCGCATACGGCAGGTGAAGGCCGGGGCGCTGACCACACTGAACAGATAGTCCAGGATGGGGCGGGATTCTTCTGGCTTTAGGCCTGCAATGCCCAGGGTATAGGCCGGGTTGGCGAACAGGAGGTTTCGTCCGGTTTCCGGATGGCGCACTATCAGGGGGTGAGCGCGCCTGTCGTGATCTACCGACTCCCCAAAGCGGATCTGCATGTTTTCGATACCGGCGTTGTGTGCCGCATTGGGTCCGTAGCCGAATTCGGGCGAGTGAATGCCGTCCAGTTCGGCAAGGATTTTTCGGAGAGTCGGCGATAACCATTCGCAACCCAGATAAGCGCTGGCGAAGAGTGTGTCGCCACCGTGCGCTGGTACGTCATGCCCGTAGAGCAGCGTGAAATCGGGCGGCGTTTCCTGGAATGACCAGTCCGAATGCCAGGCGCCACCGAAGACGAAGGGGCTTGATTCTCCGGCCTCCTTGAGCACTCTGACCACATGCGGATGGTCTGCCATCGGCTGCACGTATGGCTCTTGCCCGAAATCCCCGAAGCGCCGTGTCACCGCCTCGAGTTGATCGACTGTCAGTCGCTGATTGCGAATGAAGAGCACCTGATGATCGAGCAGGGCCTGGCGAAGTTCGGCCTGGCCCGCCTCGCTGATGCTGTTCAAATCGAGGCCATATACGTCCGCTCCCAGCGAACCGGCTACTGGAGCGACCTCGAAATGGGCGTGGGTTCGGGCTGCATTGTGACTGGCCAGGGTATGAAAGAATTCGGGCATGGCGAAATTCCTCGGGCGACATGTTTTTCAACACTGCCCCAGCGCCTATACTCCGACCATGACAATCACTGCCACCCCATGACAGTTCGTGCCATGCCTACTCCGATCAACTGGCGCAAGAAGCGTGACTGGACCAACATAGCGCATCTGCTTGAAGTGGCCGAAGCGCTCGGCCTGCGCGAGGACGAGTGTCTGGCCCGGACAGCGCTGAAACGCCCGTATGCTTCGGGAACGACTAACCCAATAGAGTTGTGGCAGGAACTGGCGCTCGTTCGCAATCTTGTCGGGCTTGGCGCGCCGCTTGGTGCCGGGTTGCAGGTAGGACAGCGCTATCATCTCACTACGCTGGGGTTGTTGGGCTATGCCATGCTTGCCAGTGGCAACCTGCTGGAGGCTATACGCGTCTGTGGTCAGTTTAGAGAGCTCTCGTTGTCTATCTGTCCGGTTAGCCTGCACAAGGAGGAGGATGGCGTGCTGCTGGCGCTCGATGCCTCGGTGCTGCCTCAGGATGCGCGCTGGCTGATAGTCGAGCGCGGCCTGGCCGCCTGGAATGGGATCTTTGGCGAGCTGCTGCAGCGCCGCTTCGCTCCGCTGAGAGTGGATGTCACTCTCACCGACGAAAACGCCAAGGCTGTTTACGCGGCACACTTTCCCTGCGATATCAGGTGGGGCGCGGAGCGCAATGGACTTCTGATCACCTGGCGGGACCTCTACGCACCCCTGCCTCAGGCCAATCCCGCCACCCAGCAAACCTGCTCGAGCCTCTGTCGGCAGCTTTGCGACGAACTTTCCGATACCGCTACGCCGCTTGCCCGACGAGTGCTGGAGCTGCTCATGGGGCGCAGTGGCCAGTTGTACAGTGCCCGCGACGTTGCGCGCTGGTTAGGGCTGTCGGAGCGTACCCTGCATCGTCGCCTGGCTCAGGAAGGCCAGTCCTTTCGCCTGCTCGACGAAGGCGTACGGCAGAAGCTCGCCCAGGGCCTGCTCCGCGATACCGACCTCGGCCTCGAGTGTATTGCGCAGCAGCTCGGTTACTCGGAGGCGGCCAGTTTTTCGCGGGCTTTCAAGCGCTGGACCGGTTCCGCTCCGAGTAGCTGGCGCAGGCGAAGCCTGGCTCCGCTCGAGATAGCTCCCGCTGCTGCCGCCAAGTCGCCGGCAGGAGAGCTATATGCTTCTTGAAGTGCAAAACCTCAGCAAGGCCTATCCGGGGCCGGAGGGACCTGTGCGAGTACTTGACCGCGTCAGCCTGCAGCTTTCAGCTGGTCAGACATTGGCGTTGATGGGCGAGTCCGGCAGTGGCAAGAGCACCCTGCTGCACCTGGTGGCGGGTCTGGACCGGGCCGACGATGGCGAAATAGTACTTAACGGGCATGCTCTTGGCGGCATGCATGAACGAGCACTGGCTGCCTATCGGCGCGACTGCGTTGCCGTTGTGTTCCAGCAATTCAACCTGATCCCTTCGCTCAAGGTTCGCGATAACCTGGCCTTTCAGGCCCGCCTCGCGGGACGTCTCGACAGGACCTGGCAGGCACGGCTTACTGAGCGGCTCGGGCTCGTCGATTTGCTCGAGCGTTACCCTGAGCAACTGTCCGGGGGGCAGCAGCAGCGCGTAGCGGTAGGCCGGGCACTGGCATTGCGTCCGCCGCTGCTGTTGGCCGACGAGCCGACCGGCAATCTGGATGAGGCTACTGCAGAGGGTGTGCTTGCGTTGATGCTCGAACTGGTAGCAGAGATCGGTGCCGGCCTGCTCATGGTGACGCACAGTGCGCAGCTGGCAGCCCGGCTCGATCGGCAGTTGCTCCTCCGTGCCGGGCGCATATTCGAGCCCGCGCGATGATTGGTCGACTGGGCTGGGTGCTCCAGGCTCTTCTGTCGCACTGGCGCAGGCACCCCCTGCAAGCGGCTTGCCTGGTTGTCGGTTTATGGTTGGCCACGGCGCTCTGGACCGGAGTACAGGCTCTCAATACCCAGGCGCGGGATAGTTATGATCGTGCGGCCCAGTTGTTTGGGGGTGGCGTGCAGGCGGTGTTGGTCAGCCCCGCAGGGCAGCGGATCGATCAGAGCTGGTTCGTTACTCTGCGCCGCCAGGGCTGGCCGGTTTCGCCCGTGCTACAGGGCTCTGTCCAGGTGGCGCTGGGGGATGGGGTACGCCGCCTCCAGCTGACCGGCCTCGAGCCGTTGACCTTGCCCAATGACGGTAGCCTCGGCCAGGCGCTTTCAGTCGGCAACCGTCTGCTCGATTTCATCACTTCGCCGGGAACCGCCTGGCTCGCCAGCGATACGCTGAAAGAGTTCCGACTCGTCCCGGGAGAGCTGCTCACCCTCACCGACGGAAGGCAACTGCCCCCGGTTCATGGCGATGCGCGACTCCCGCCGGGTGTCGTGCTAGTCGATATCGGTCTCGCGCAGCAACTGCTTGACGCGCCGGGTCAATTATCGGAACTGCTGGTCGATCCGGTCTTCGCCGAAGCTGAGCCATCGCTGCCCCCGGGAATACCACTCGTCTGGGAATGGCGTGAGGAAGGCGACCTGGAGCGGCTCACTGACAGCTTTCATCTCAATCTGACGGCTCTCGGTTTGCTCGCCTTCGTTGTGGGTTTATTCATAGTGCACGCCGCTGCTTCGCTTGCCATCGAGCAACGGCGTGGCCTGCTGCAGACGCTGCGGGCCTGTGGCACCAGTCTGCCCATGCTGGCCTGCGCCCTTTCGCTCGAACTCTTGATGCTGGCGCTGCTCGGGGGAAGCCTGGGGGTGGTCAGCGGTTTCGGGCTGGCGGCACTTCTGGTCGGTGATCTCGCTGGTAGTTTGCGAGGGCTTTATGGTGCGCAGGTCGCGGCGATGCTCACGCTGGATCTGTGGTGGTGGCTAGCCGGACTGGCGATGGCGCTCCTCGGAACTTTGGCCGCCGGATCCGGCGCCCTGCTCAAGGCTCTGCGCGTGCCTTTGCTGGGGTGGTCGCGTCCGCAGGCCTGGCGAGTTGCCCAGAGGCGAAGCCTGTGGCGGCTCAGCGTGGCGGGGGTAGTACTTTGGGCTATCGCCGTGTTGCTGATACGTGCTGGCGACGGACTCCTGGCGGGCTTTGCCTTGCTTGCCGCGGTATTGCTGGGTTCCGCATGGTTACTTCCGCTACTGCTACGAATGCTGCTCGACATCGGTCAGCGCTTTGCCCGCGGGCCGGTTTCCCAATGGTTCTGGGCGGATGCGCAACAACAGCTTTCAGGGCTGAGTCTGGCCTTCATGGCGCTGTTGCTCGCACTGGCCACCAACATCGGAGTCGGTAGCATGACAGAGGGTTTTCGGCTGACCTTTAACGGCTGGCTGGACCAGCGCTTGGCTGCTGACATTTACCTCAGGCCCGAGCACCCCGAGCAGGGCCACCAGATTCTTGACTGGCTCGGCTCGCGCCCCGAAGTCGAAAGCGTGTTGCCGAGCTGGCAGGTGCAGACCCGGATCGAAGGCTGGCCGACTGAGGTCAGCGGAATTCAGGACCACCCGCTCTACCGCAGCACTTGGCCGGTGCTCGAAATCGAAGCGGAGGGGTGGGAGGCGCTCTTTCGCGGAGAATCGGCGTTGATCAGTGAGCAGCTCGGCTATAGCTTGGGTATCGGGGTCGGTGATCAGGTTACCCTGATGACGCCAACCGGTCCTTGGATGCTTGAGGTGGGGGGGCGGTACGCCGACTACGGCAATCCGCGAGGACAACTGCTGCTGTCAGCCGGAGCATTGCAGGCGCGCTGGCCGGGGCTGGAACTGAGCAGCTTGGGCATACTGGTCGCCGACGGCGCCGTCACCGACACGGTCGAAGTGCTGCAGGAGCGCTTTGGGCTTGGGAGCAACCGGGTGCTGGATCAGGCCGCGTTGAAGACCTATTCGCAGCAGGTCTTCGAACAGACCTTCGCTGCTACGTCCGCACTCAATACGCTGACCCTGGGTGTGGCTGCAGTGGCCCTGTTGACCAGCCTGCTTAGCCTGGCCGACGCCCGGCTCGGTCAATTGGCCCCGCTCTGGGCCATGGGGCTGCGGTCGTCCAGCCTGGCCGGCCTGAGTCTGGCTCAGATGCTGTTGCTCGCGATCATCACCTGGTTAACGGCGATTCCTCTGGGCAAGCTACTGGCCTGGTGTCTGGTCGACGTGGTGAATGTGCAGGCTTTTGGCTGGCGTCTGCCGCTCTACTGGTTTCCGATGCAGTGGTTGCAGCTGGGTGTAATGGCTTTGCTCGCAGTGTTGCTTGCAAGCACCTGGCCCCTCTGGCGCATTTTGCACTCGGGTACCTCTGCCTTGCTCAGAAGGTTCGCCAATGACAGCTAAAAGTGGGGTTTTGATTCTGCTTTTGTTTCTGGCTGGTTGCGAGCCGGCGATGCCGCCGGAGCAGGGCGGATTCGCCGGTCTTGGCCAGGCGGCGGACGGCTTCGCCCAAGTGCGCCCAGAACCGGTGTTCAGTTTTCCGGCAGATCATGCCTCGCACCCCGAGTACCGGATCGAGTGGTGGTACGTAACGGCCAATCTGACAGATGACACCGGCCAAGAGTGGGGGATTCAGTGGACCCTGTTCCGTCAGGCTCTCGAGCCACAGACTGCCGAGCAGGCTGAAGCTGGCTGGGACAGCGCGCAGGTCTGGCTTGGACATGCTGCCGTTACGCGCGCTGACAGCCACCGCCATGCCGACCGTTTGGCGCGGGGCGGCGTTGGGCAGGCCGGGGTTCGCGCAGCGCCCTTTGAAGCCTGGATCGATAACTGGTCGTTGATGGGTGAAGGAGACAACCTGGATTCCGTACAGGTAAGTGCCGGCGGCGAAGGATTTGCCTATCGGCTCGCGCTGGAAAGTGACCGTCCGCTGGTATTTCACGGGGAAGGCGGCTATAGCCGCAAGTCGGATGGCGATCAGGCATCGTATTACTATAGCCAGCCCTTCTATCGTGCAAGTGGAGAAATCCTCTGGGGCGAGAAGCGCTTCCAGGTATCGGGGCTCGCCTGGCTCGACCGGGAGTGGAGCAGTCAGCCGCTGGCAGCCAACCAGGAAGGGTGGGACTGGTTCTCTTTGCATCTGGACGGCGGCGAAAAGCTCATGATGTTCCGGTTACGCGGTTCCGATGGTAGCCATTTCCATTCAGGTAGCTGGATTGACACCGAGGGCCGCCAGCAAACGTTGACCTCCGAGCAGATCCTGATGCAACCGGAGGCAGAGACATCCGTTGCTGGGCGCAAGGTGCCGACCCGCTGGCGCCTTGCCATACCTTCGCTGGGGGTTGATGTGACGGCGCGCGCTCTTAACGAGCGGGCCTGGATGGGAACCGGCATTCCCTACTGGGAAGGGCCGGTCAGGATCGAGGGTAGTCACGGTGGTCGAGGTTATCTGGAGATGACCGGCTACTGAAGATCAGCCGTTCTCCAGCGCTTGATCGAAGAGCTGATGCATGAAGCGACTGACGGTCTGGTTCGGGCCGTAGACTGTCGCCAGGTTGGCGTCAGCCTGCGCAATATGGCGAACCAGCTGCTTGCGGGCTGCGTCCGGCCCGAGCAGCGCGACAAGGGTCGACTTGCCCTTATCCTTGAGCGGGTCCTTCCCGGTATCGGCGGCACCATCGCGCAGATCGTCAAGCAATTGAAACGCCTGACCCAACTCCTGCGCGAACACTGCCAGCGCTCTTCGCTGCGTCTCCGTTGCGCCAGCCACCAGGGCCGCCATGCTCAGGGTCGCTCCGAAAAGCACACCGGTCTTGAGTTCATTGGTGGTCGCAATCTCCTGGGCGGAACGTTCGCCGGTCCCTTCACGCAAGTCCTTGTATTGGCCGCGTACGAGGCCCTGCATACCGACCGCATCGGATAGCTCGCCGACCAGTTGCGCGCGAAGGGCGGGAGAAACATCCGGTAACGAAGAAATCAATCCGAACGCCTTGCTCAGCAGAGCGATGGCTGCGAGTACCGCGACATCCTCCCCATAGCCCCGGTGAATGGTCGGTTTGCCACGACGCTGTTCGGCGTTGTCCATGCATGGCATGTCGTCGATTATCAGCGAGCTGGCATGAACCATCTCCACCGCACATCCCAGATCTATCACGGACGGCGAGCTTGAGCCCAGGCCGCGCGCAGCCAGTATCAGCAGTAACGGTCGCACCCGCTTGCCGGCGGGCAGCACACTGTCGCGCATGGCGTTGCCAATCTGATCCCGCCCGGTGGGATCTTCCGGCAGCCATTCGCCAAGACGATGGTCGACGGCCTCTCTGATCGAACGCAGCTCCAGCAGCGTGCTGTGATCCGCGGTCACTGACAATGTATCCATAATCACTCAACTCCGGTCGGCGTTCCTTCGGTCGCGGCACTTGACAGCCTGAACGGGAGTCAAAAGACTGTTCAGAGTCGACGTTCGCGCTTAGTCTACAAGGCCTGCTGATCCCCGTCATGAGGCGCCGGAAACTCCCTTGCATTGCAGAGACAGCTGCGTCCGCGAAAATATCCGTCCCTAAGGAGTGGCCATGTCCCATGGAGAGCTGGTTGAGCGCAAGAACGACCATCTTGATATCGTTCTGGACCCCGAGCGGGCAATTTCTCCGCTGGACAACCCCTTCACCGCTTACCGCTTCGAGCATTGCGCGCTGCCGGAGCTCGATCTCGATGCCATCGATCTTAGTCGCGGCTTTCTTGGACGGATGCTCCGCGCTCCGCTGCTGATCAGCTCGATGACGGGCGGAGCAGAGCGGGCGCGGTCCATCAATCTGCACCTTGCTGAAGCGGCTGAAGAGCTCGGAATCGCCCTTGCCATTGGTTCGCAGCGCGTGGCGGTGCAGACCGGTAGCGATCATGGACTTACCCGGGAGCTGAGGGCCCATGCGCCGAGTGTACCCTTGCTGGCGAATATCGGCGCAGCCCAACTAGTGGAGCCGAAGGGAATCGAGTGGGCGCGGCGCGCGGTGGAAATGATCGATGCGGATGCGCTCATCGTGCACCTCAACCCTCTCCAGGAAGCCGTACAGCAAGGCGGTGACCGGAACTGGATCGGGGTGTTCGACAGTCTCGCTCGCGTCGTTCGTGAGCTGGATATACCGGTAGTGGTAAAGGAGGTAGGGGCAGGAATCTCCGCCAGCGTGGCGACCAGGCTGGAGGATGCGGGTGTGGCGGTCATAGACGTGGCTGGCGCCGGTGGAACCAGCTGGGCTGCAGTGGAAGGTGCTCGGGCGGCCAGCGAGGCGGACCGCCGCGTAGCCCAAGCGTTTGCCGGATGGGGTATCCCGACTCCTGAAGCCATTCTGGCCAGCCGTCGTGCCCTGCCACGTTCTACCCTGATCGCCTCGGGCGGGATCCGTGACGGTGTGGATGCCGCCAAGGCGATTCGCCTGGGGGCGGACCTCGTCGGTCAGGCGGCCGCCGTGCTGCAAAGTGCCACCGAGTCGACCGAAGCCGTGGTAAGCCACTTTCAAGTGCTGATTCGGCAACTGCGAATCGCCTGTTTCTGTACCGGCAGCGCTAACCTTTCAGCGCTGCGGCGTGCGCCAATCCACCGTGCGGGCCTGCTCGTGGAGCCTTGGACGTGACGCATTTCGCCGTCATCGCGCCGGCGTTTCCCAGTCACTTCCGCGTTTTCCAGGCCCTGGGCCTGGAGCTGATCGAACGGGGGCACCGGGTTACCTTTTTTCATCAGGCGGATGCGGCCGCCTGGCTGGACGACCCGCGTATTGCCTTCCAGGTGGTAGGTGCAGACTCCCACCCGCCCGGTAGCCTTGCCGCGACCTTGCGGTGCGCGGCCAATCCGGGCGGGCCTCTGGGGCTGCGGCGATTGATCGCCGATATGGCGCGGACCACCGATATGCTCTGCCGTGAGTTACCAGCCCGCCTCGACGCGCTCCAGGTCGATGCCATGCTCTGCGACCAGATGGAGGCGGCTGGCGGTCTGGTTGCGGAGGCAACCGGGCGTTCATTCGTTTCGATTGCCTGCGCCCTGCCGGTGAACCGCGAGCCAGGCGTTCCGCTGCCGGTGATGCCGATGACCTTTGAAGACAGCGAGCGGGCCAGGCAGATCTATCAGGGTAGCACCCGTGTCTACGACTGGCTGATGGGACCACACCGCAAGATGGTGGCGAGCCACGCGCGTGCCTTCGGCCTCAGCCCCCGGGACGGGCTGCACGAGTGCCTGTCGCCCCGTGCGCAGATCAGCCAGACGCTGCCGGGCTTCGAGTTTCCCAGGCGCGAGCTGCCCGCGCACTTTCATCACGTCGGACCCATGCGCTCGGCGGCCGAAGTGGCGCGTCCGTTGGATGTCGAGGTCGATCCCGACAGGCCGCTGGTCTTCGCCTCGCTAGGCACTCTGCAGGGGCAGCGCTTCGGGCTGTTCAAGCGTATCGCCAAAGCCTGTGCCAGTCTGGAGGTTCAGCTGCTGCTCGCGCACTGCGGTGGACTGAGTCCGGGCCAGGCCGAGCGGCTTCGCCGGGCTGGCGCGACCTGGGTTACCGGCTTCGCACCCCAGCAGGCGGTACTCGAGCGTGCCGATGCGGTGGTGACTCATGGCGGCATGAATACCGTGCTGGATGCGGTGGTTACCCGAACCCCGATGCTGGTTACGCCTATCGCTTTCGATCAGGCGGGGGTTGCGGCGCGTGTGCTGTATGCTGGACTGGGGTTGCGAGCCTCGGCTCAGTTCGCCAGCTCTGCGACCCTGTGCAGGGCACTGGAGCGGCTGATCGAAGGCAGCGAGTTCACGCCCGGCCTCGAGCGGTTACGCGGCGAAGTGCTTGCAGCAGGGGGCACCCGTGAAGCCGCTGATATTGTTGAACGCGCGGTCTGTGCGCGTCAGAGTGCCAAGCCAGGGTGCGCGGCATGACGCAACGGTATGACCTGATACTGGTCGGAGCTGGACTGGCCAACGGGCTGATCGCCTGGCGGCTGGCGCAGTTGAGGCCGGAGTTGAGCCTGCTGGTGCTTGAGGCGGGGGGGGATCCGGGCGGCAACCATACCTGGTCATTCCAGGCCTCGGATCTGTCCTCGACGGAGCTGGCCTGGATTGAGCCGCTGATCGGGGCTCGCTGGGCAGGCTACGAGGTGCGCTTCCCCGGGCGCTCTCGTCATTTCGACAGCGCCTATTGCAGCATTTTTTCCCCTCGCTTTGCTGAGGTCATCGGCGAGTCACTAGGGCCGAGCCTGCGTACTAACTGCCGTCTCTCCAGTCTCGGCCCGGACTGGGTGCTTCTTGAAGATGGAACCCGCATCGAAGCGCGAGCGGTCATCGACGGGCGGGGGGCTGCGCCAAGTCCGGATATCGCGCTGGGCTATCAGGCCTTCCTCGGGCAAGAGGTTCGTCTGGGCGAACCCCATGGACTGAAGAGGCCGATCCTGATGGATGCAACCGTCAGTCAGGGCGAGGGTTACCGCTTCGTCTACGTTCTGCCCTTTGCCGAAGATCGCCTGCTGATCGAGGATACTCACTACATTGACGACGATAGGGTCGACAGCCATCAGTTGCGAGCGCACATCAGTGCCTACGCCGATTCCCAGGGCTGGGCTGTGGCAGAGGTGCTGCGGGAAGAGCAGGGCGTTCTACCCATTACCCTGGCCGGCGACTTCGCCGCATTCTGGCGTGCTGCGAAGGGACAACCGCGCAGCGGTTTGCGTGCTGGTCTGTTTCATGCCACGACCGGATACTCCCTGCCGCACGCGGTGCGGCTGGCCGATCAGATCGCTACGACCCAGTCCCTGAATGCGGCGGAGCTGTACCGGCTGATAATGCAGCACGCCGAGCAGGACTGGCGGCGCCAGGGCTTTTTCAGGCTGCTTAACCGGATGCTCTTCCTTGCTGGTCGTCCGCAGGACCGCTGGCAGGTCATGCAGCGCTTCTATGGCCTTTCCGCTGGACTCATTCAGCGCTTTTATGCCGGGCGCCTTACCATGCCGGACAAGTTGCGCATTCTTACCGGTAAGCCTCCGGTTCCCTTGCTGGCGGCAGCCAGGGCGGCGATATCCGTGACACCACAGCAGATAAGGATTCGAGAATGAAGGCAACCAAGCGCGCCGTCGTCATCGGCGCCGGCTTCGGCGGACTGGCTCTGGCTATTCGATTGCAGGCCGGCGGCTATCAGACGACTCTGCTGGAAAAGCGCGACAAGCCAGGCGGTCGCGCCTACGTATATGAAGATCAGGGCTTCGTCTTCGATGCCGGCCCCACCGTGATTACCGACCCCTCGGCGCTGGAAGAGCTGTTCGCGCTGGGCGGCAAGCGGATGGACGAATATGTCGAACTGCTCCCGGTCGCGCCGTTCTACCGGCTGTGCTGGGAAGATGGCCCAGCCTTCGATTATGCCAACGATCAGGCCGAGCTGGACCGCCAGATCGCTGCCCGCAACCCCGCCGACGTAGAGGGGTATCGACGATTTCTGGCCTACTCGAGGGATGTCTTCCGGGAGGGCTACATCAAGCTCGGCGCGGTGCCTTTCCTGTCGTTTCGCAGCATGATCAGCGCCGGGCCGCAATTGGCCCGTTTACAGGCCTGGCGCAGTGTCTACAGCATGGTCTCGCATTTCATTCAGGATCCCCACCTGCGTCAGGCCTTTTCCTTTCACTCGCTGCTTGTTGGAGGCAATCCCTTCGCGACCTCGTCGATCTATACCCTCATCCATGCGCTGGAGCGAGAGTGGGGGGTCTGGTTCCCGCGAGGCGGAACCGGCGCGCTGGTTCAGGGTATGGTGAAATACTTCGAGGACCTGGGCGGCAAGCTGGAGCTGAATGCCGAAGTGGCGGATATCGAGGCGCGCGATGATCTGGCTCGCGCGGTCACCCTCAAGGACGGTCGCCGGTTCGAACTGGACGCGCTGGCGTCCAATGCCGACGTCGTGCACACCTATGGTCAGCTACTCAAGGGGCACCCCCGCGGGCCGCGCAATGCTCACGCCCTCAAGCGCAAGCGTTTCAGCATGTCGCTGTTCGTGATCTATTTCGGTCTGAGCAAGGTGCCGGAAAACCTGCAGCACCATACGGTGTGCTTTGGGCCGCGCTACCGGGAACTGATCGATGAGATCTTCAAGGGCGAGACCCTGGCCGATGATTTCTCGCTGTATCTGCATGCGCCGTGTGTAACTGACCCCAGCCTGGCGCCGCCCGGGGGGAGTGCGCATTACGTGCTGGCACCGGTGCCCCACCTGGGTAACGCCCCTATCGACTGGGAAGTCGAGGGACCGCGGTACCGGGATCGCATCCTCGATTATCTTGAACAGCATTACATCAAGGATCTAAGGGCCAACCTGGTGACCTGCAGACATTTTACCCCGGCAGACTTCCGGGACGAACTCAACGCGCACCTGGGTTCCGCTTTTTCACTAGAACCGATATTGACTCAGAGCGCCTGGTTTCGCCCGCATAACCGGGATGAGGTGATCCGCAATCTGTATCTGGTCGGCGCCGGAACCCATCCGGGTGCCGGTGTGCCGGGAGTTGTAGGTTCTGCCAAGGCGACCGCCGGGCTGATGCTCAAGGAGCTTGGCTGATGTCGCAGGCGCTGGCGGAGCATGCGACGCAAACCATTCGCGCAGGCTCGAAAAGCTTCGCCGCCGCGTCGAGGCTGTTCGAGCCCGATACCCGGCGCAGCGCAGTGTTGCTGTACGCATGGTGCCGGCACTGCGATGACGTGATTGATGGGCAGTTGCTGGGTATGGAGCGGCGCTCCGAAATTCAGCGCCCGGCGAGCGAGCTGCTGGCGGAACTGGAGGCATCGACCCACCGCGCCTTTGCCGGAAAGCCGGTTTCCGAACCCGCTTTCGCCGCGTTCCAGGAGGTGGTGTTGAAGCACCGCATTCCGCAGCGCTACGCGCTTGATCACTTGCGTGGATTTGCGATGGATGTGGAGGGTCGCCAGTATCAGCGCATCGAGGACACCCTTGAGTACTGCTATCACGTTGCCGGCGTGGTGGGCGTGATGATGGCGATCATCATGGGAGCACGCGACGCCCCAACCCTGGACCGGGCATGCGATCTGGGTATCGCCTTTCAGCTGACCAACATCGCGCGGGATATCGTCGAGGATGCAGCCATTGGACGTTGCTATCTGCCTGCCGAGTGGCTCGATGAATTCGGTATTGCGCCGGCGGGGCTCGCTGCGGAACAGCATCGCGGAGCGCTCGCCATCCTGGCGCGACGGCTGGTCGACCTGGCCGAACCCTACTATACCTCTGCGCTGGATGGGTTGCCTGCGCTGCCGTTCCGCTCGGCCTGGGCTGTTGCGACCGCTCATGGCGTTTATAGACAGATCGGAATCAAGGTCGTCGAGCGGGGCGCTCGGGCCTGGGATAGTCGGGCGTTCACTACCCGCGCCGAAAAGCTGCGGCTGGCGGCGCGCGGAAGCTGGGAAGTGCTGGCGGCGCGCAGGCGGGAGCCTAGGCCGCGCCCGGACCTTTACCAGCGTCCGTACTGAGCTCGTCGCTTCGAGCGAGACGGCCATCATGTAGTTCGCGTAACTGGCGTCGCAGCGTGGCTACCGAGGGGGCGTAAAGAAAGCCGAATGACACGCAGCCTTCTCGACCGTGCACGGCATGATGCATGAGGTGGGCCTGGTACAGGCGTTTCAGGTAGCCTTGGCGGGGCACATAGCGCAGCGGCCAGCGTCGGTGCACCAGGCCGTCGTGGGCCAGGAAATACAGCATGCCGTAGGCTGTCATGCCGGCGCCGACCCATTCAAGCGGATGCCATCCGGCGGTGCCCAGCGCGATCAGGATGATGGCGACCCCGGCGAACACCACCGCGTACAGATCATTCTTCTCGAACAGGCCGGTACGCGGTTCGTGGTGAGATTTGTGCCAGCCCCAGCCCCAACCGTGCATTACGTACTTGTGTGCCCACCAGGCGAAAACTTCCATCCCTGCCACGGTAGCGAGAAACACTGCAGCGTTGGTCAATAGGCTCATGCCGAGGCCTCCGGGTCACTTGACCGCATTCTAGCTTGCTAGGACTGCCCAGGGCAGGGTCAATCCGTCGCAGTCTGTGGGTGAGCCCGGGACGCGTCAAGCTCCAGAGATTCGAGCGACAGGCGCAACGCGTCTGAAGAGTCGAACCGCTGGCGCTCGGCAATCCGACCGTTGTCCAGGGTAAGCCAGAGCACCGGCTTGCGATCCTCGACATAGCGGCTGGCCACCTCGCCTTCACGATCAAGCAGGATGCGGTAGCTTGCGGATCTCATGGAAGGCACCAGCACCCGATTGGCGACAAGCCGTGGCACATGGGTAATGTCCGCAACATAGGTCACCTGCCGCTCGGCAAGCCAGCCTTGGGGTTTGTTCTTTATGGCATCATCCACCAGCTTGGCTGCTCCGTTGCTGGCGGCGATCAACAGGACGCGCTCGCTCGCATCAAAACGGTAGGGTTGGTCGAACTGATCGTTCAGTGTCCAGGGTTCGACTCGATCGACGCGCTCTTCGGCGTGGGAAAAGGCCATAACCGAAAGACTCAGCAGTAAGGTCACAATGGGCTTCATGGGTTTCATGGGCACTCCGGGCAGCACGGTAGCTATTAGGTTAACCTTTGATAGGGTATGCGTCACACTCATCTGCTGACACTGCCAGGCGTTCTTCTCAGCGAACGCTCTTCCGTTTCACGCCCGAGAGCCCGCTGCTGTCCGGCCGTGGCATTTCGGATCGCTTGGGCAACTTCAATACGGTAGGCAGAATTTCCTCCTCGTAGAGTCGATAAAGCCTGCGCAACTCTGCCATTGGATCGCGGTGCTCGTCGATCCGAATATCGCACAGCGGATACTCTTCGTTGCCGAAAACCATGACGTTGGTCGAGTGCTCGCCCTGCCTGTCCCCGCCGACCGCAGCGCCCGCCTGGAGCGCAATCACAAGTCGTTCGGCCAGGCTCAGATGTTCGGTTGCGTGCATGCTGTCTACCACGCGATCCAGCACCTCCGGGCCAACGAGCCGATTGCCCTGGGCAGTGAAATGGCGACCTGAACGATGCCCGGCCCAAGGGATATTCCTTTGCCCCGTCCAGGCCGCTACACGTCCCTGGTTGTCCACTACTCCTGCCTGCCGCTGCTCTGGGTTCGGATCAACCGCTATTACCCGATCAAGCGCTTCCTGTGCGCTGGCGCCGGCCTGCAATAAACGCAGTCCGTCGTATGCCAGGTAGGGATTGAGCAGCGCCTGCGAGGCAAAGGCACCGACGTTGGGAATTGCATGGCAGGCCAACTTGCCGACCGACTGCACGGCGGTGGTCGCGGCGATTCCAATCTGGCCGGTACGTTGACAACGGGCTGCCACGGAAAACGTCATGAGAGGCTCCGGTTATGGTCGCTGGGTACTGATTCTGCGACTACCGGAAAAATCCGAGGTTCAGCGAGTTGTTCAGTTCGCGCTGGTGCATGTGATGCAAACGGGAAGGTATTTCAAGAAGGAGGAGTGGTGGGCCCAGCATCAATTGAACAGAATGGCTAAGTATATGAAATATAACGGTATTCGGCAGGTTCAATATCCAAGGGATACACCAAGGGATACACCGTGCCGCTTGCTGGGCTCAATTCCGGGCTATTTCGGCTGCTCTTTTTTCCGTTCGAGTTGATCGAATTCGCATGCATTCTACTCCCTTCCAACTCCACCGTAATTCCTGAAAAGGCGTCCATGCCTTACCTACAAAACCTACAGATGGTCAGACTGCAAAACGCATCTTAATGGCTCGTGCTATCTCTCTCCTCAGGCACCCGTAGCGCACAGCATCAGCTCCGTGGTCTGGCCCTGTGCTGTCCACGTCCTCCACTCGCTTCTGATCCCTGGCAAGCGTTGGCAGCGTCTCCCACAGGTACGCACAGTGGCGGCTGATATAAAGCCCTGGCTTGTCTGGTTTGCCTGCTTCACTCAATAGACGGCGCAT
>JAUVYN010000083.1 GCA_030603065.1 Pseudomonas sp. | reverse complement strand
GGGTTTCGGTAAGGGTCATGCAGACCCTTGATGTTGCCGCACAGTACCGGCTTGACACCGATGCCCGCGACGAAGCGATGCAGGTTCATCTGCACGCCAGGCTGGTCACCGTCGGAAAAACTGTAGATGACCCCGGCAGCGTCCGCCTTGGCCTTGAGAATCGGACCTATGGTGCCGTCGAGCTCGGCATTCATCTGCACCACGTGCTTGCCGCTTTCCAGCGCCGCCAGCACAGCCGCTGCGGCGAATTCGATCGATCCGGTCACCTCGATGATCGCGTCCAGTCCCTCGGCCTTCGCCAGCGCCTCGGCGTCTTCGGTTACGGCCGGCCGGCCGGAGGCGATCGCCCGCTCCAGTTCCTCGCGGGTTTCGCAACGCACCGGCTGAACGCCAACCTGGTCGAATACCCCAACGGCGCTACCGATATTCCGGTTCGCTACGGCGCAAAGCTCCATACCAGGTGTGCTGGTCATGATCTGCAGGGCGATGCCGCTTGCCTGGAACCCAGCTCCGACCATACCTACCCGAATTGGCCGTCCTTCAGCCTGGCGTCTAGCAAGCGCCGTATCCACAATTATCATCTCGTTACTCCATCGTCTGCCGCGTCAGTCCTTCCAGACCTTCCAGGGTGCTCCGGCCGCCCAGGCCTCTTCCAGGACCACCTTGTCACGCAGCGAGTCCATGCTTTGCCAATAGCCGTCGTGAGCGAAGCTGCCGAGCTTGCCCAGCTCGACCATTCGGTCCATTGGCTCGTTTTCCCACACTGTCTGGTCGCTATCGATCAGCTCGAAAACCTCCGGCTCGCAGACGAAGAAGCCGCCGTTGATAAGTCCCCCGTCCGCAGCGCCCTTTTCGCGAAAACCCTCGACGTGACTGCGATCGTCGCTCAGGCGCAAGGCGCCATAGCGGCCGGGTTGCGTCACCGCGGTGAGGGTGCACCAGCGATCCGATTTACGGTGCGCGTCGATCAACGCGGAGATGTTGACGTCACTGACCCCATCGCCGTAGGTCAGACAGAAAGGCGCATCACCAAGGTGCGCTCGGGCGCGCCGCAGGCGCCCTCCGGTCATGCTGTCACCACCGGTGTCCAGTACGGTGACCTTCCAGTCTTCGAGATTATCGTCATGCCACTGCACCGCGCCGGACGCCAGATCGATGGTGTAGTCCGAGCGCGTACCTCGATAATTCAGGAAGTAGTCGCGGATGTAATCGACCTTGTAACCGCCCAGCACCACGAACTCCCTGAGCCCATGCGCCGCATACATCTTCATGATGTGCCAGATGATCGGTCGGCCACCGATTTCCACCATCGGCTTGGGCCGTACTGACGTTTCTTCGCTCAACCGGGTACCGAAGCCACCTGCAAATATTGCAACCTTCATTCTCTTTCCTCCTTTAATTGCGCCAGGCTCAGGCAGCCTGCCAGCGCAGATCTTCCGACAGGCGACGCTCGGCGATATGGCCCTGCAATACCTGCAGGCGCATCAACGGCGAAGCGCGGAAATCGGAATCCTTGAAATGCATGCGTTGCAGTCCTTCGATCAGCCCGCGGATCGAGTCATCCAGGGTCTGCAAAGGCTGATGTTGCGGCGCCAGTTCGGCGAAAAGACTGAAGTCGACCTTGTAGGAGCGGCTGTCGACCGGTGCATCGGTATTGATGCTCACCGTCGTTCCTGGAACTGCGGCGGCGACTGCTTCGGCCAGGTCACGCACCTGGTGATTGCGCACATCGGAGCCGGTATTCACCCGCAGGAAACGGCCTCCCTGATCGGCCGGACGCTGCACCGCCCAGTCGATCGCACGAGCCATGTCAGCCACGTCGATCAGCGGCCGCCAGGGTGAACCGTCGCTGAGCACGGTGATACGCCCTTCACTGAGCGCACAAGCTACGAAATCGTTGAGAACCAGATCCAGACGCAAGCGGTCTGACATGCCGCACGCCGTAGCGAAGCGCAGGCAGGTGATCACCATGTCGGTTTCGAGCACGGCGAGCTCTTCCTCGGTGCCGATCTTGGAACGGGCATAGGCGGTCATGGGCGCAACCGGGTCGCTCTCACGGCGCGGACCACCCTCGGCAACGCCATAAACACTGCAACTTGAAGCAAAAACATACCGCTGCACCCCGGCCTGCGAAGCGAGTCGGGCGATATCGACGCTGGCGCGCTGATTGATGGCCTCGGTCACGGCTTCGAAGCGATTGCCCATCGGGTCATTGGAGACAGCCGCCAACTGCACCACGGCGTCATAACCCTGCAACATCTCAGCGGTGATATCCCGCACGTCACCGTAAAACTGTCGCCGCAAATGCCGCTCGGGCAACATGACTGCACCCGTCAGACAATGTGCAAAATAGGCGTTATCAAAGCCATCGATCATGGCCGAGGGGTGGCGGCACGCCAGCTCACGCACGACGGCGGGACCCACGTAGCCCAGGTTACCAAGTACGAGAATTTTCATTCGGAGCTTTCCTTGCGCCAGAGGCGGGGAATTTCGGGTATCGGGGCACGCCCTTGGCGGCCCCAGCCTGGGGAAATTGATCCCAGCGGGACAGGGAAGTTCAGCGAGACGGGTCAAAAAGCGCCACCATGATGAGATTATCTGGCCGGCACCCTTGGTAACACATTGAAATATTTGATTTTGAAAGCCAGATGCTAGCCGTTCCGCCTGTCGGAACGCTGCACACGGGCCGGCCGGCGCCATCGCAACAATGCCGGCCGGTTACCGGCTGGACCAGTGGCTCCCGGGCCTGATGCCCGAGAAGCCAGCAGGCCCGGACGAATCAGAAAATCAGGCTGAAAATGCCTATGACTACGGCAAGGCCAATAAGGAAAATGATGCCGGCGGTACTGGCGAGGAACTTCAGCATGGGATACCTCCTGTCTTGTGGTCTACCTATACCGACTGGCATTAACCAGGAGAGTTCATGCTTTACAGGCCAGGCCAACACCCCCGCTTGGGATGGCTCATTTGCGTGGCCTATTGGGGCCGCGCAAGGTTGCAGGGATCGACCGCGGTGCGCATGCTTGCAAACTGACCCGAACCAATCAAGGACCGCCCGATGCCTGGCAACGCACTCGCCGACCGTGCCTTCACCTGCCGTATCACTCCCCGCTACACCGATCTGGACACCTGGCGGCACGTCAACAACACCCGGCTTTACGAGATGCATCTGGAGGCACGGCTGCTAGCGCATCTGCAGCAGTTCGGTCCGGATGCATGGTTTTCCGACGGCGTGCGGCTAAGACCGCTGCGAGCGATTACCAGCTACCGCCAGGTGACCTGGTTCGCCCGGGACGTGGAAGCCCGGGTGCGGGTGGTCGACGTTTCGGCAGACGGCTACCGGGTTTTCAGCGAGCTGTTCCAGGATGGGCAACTGGTCGGCACGCAGGATTGTCTGATGGGTGCCTTCCAGCGGGGCCGGCCAGTAGCGATGCCCGCGGAGACGCTTGCGGTGCTGCAGGAGTGGGTGTGCCCCAATGATGATCTCGGTCCGATGCCCGAGGCCGACTACCGCAACAGCTTCGAGCATATCCCCATGCTTGCGGTGCACCAGCAGATCACCGCGCGCTATGGCGATCTTGATGCGGATAGCCAGCGCAGTGAAGCCGCGCTGGCGCGCTACATGGAACAGGCCCGTTTCGGCGGCATTCGCCAGCTGGACATGGGCGGGCTGGGCATTCTCATCGCCCAGGCCGATATCAGCTTCGCCAACTACCTGCCGGGCTGGCAACCGCTCGAACTTGCTTCAGGCATATCGCGCATCGGCAACAGTTCCTTCGTCTTTGACGGTTGCGCGCTGCACAAGGGAGAGCTTCAGGCCTGCGCCAAGAGTGTAATGGTAGTGATCGATCCGGCGAGCAATCGCCCCGCGCCAATCCCCGCGCCCCTGCGCGAGCAGCTCGAGCGCTGGCTGATCCGGCCTGCATAGGTCTCAGCCGTCCGAACTCCGCTCCGCTCCAGCGCGCTGGCTGGTCAGGGTGTCGAACAGTAGCCCGGTGGCCCGCTTCATGCGCTTGAACTCCCGCGGCAACTTCAGCCCGCCTGCCTCCCGACGGCGCCGATTGAGCTGCACGTTGAGCGCCTTGTCATAACGCTCGGCGAGCAGTTCACGCAGCGCCTGCAGATTGTAATGCGGCTGGTCGGGACCCACCGCCAGCGGCAACATGTCTTCAAGGCCCAGCAGCTCGCGATTATAGGCAATCGCCTCGCGAACGGTGATAGCAACCGCAGACTCGTCATCGAGGCTGGCCGGCGCCTGCCAGGGCCGCTGCGAGCCAAGCCGATCAACCTGATTGAGCACGCCGATCATTACCGGCGGCTCCACCTGCCGGTTGCGCTCCTGCGCCTGCCAGTTTTTCAGACGTTCGCCAAACGCCTGATCCAGGCGACGAGCTGGCTGATTGGCCCTCAGCACCCAGAGCACCAGATCACTGCGCGTGATCTCCTCGAACAGTCGCTCCTCCACCGCCGGGTCCCCGTTTAGGCCGGGGAGATCAACCAGCCGCAGGACCGGGGTGCCTTCCACCTCGCATTCGTAGACCTGCCCGCGGTCAGTCGCCGGCAAGGCACTGACCTCCGCGCGCATGGCGCCCAGCAATGCGTTGACCACCGACGACTTGCCTGCTCCGACCTGCCCCAGCAGTGTGATGCGTATCGGCTCAGGCGGCGCCGACTGACGTTCGTCGTCCTCTTCCTTGGCACTGCTTTGCGCGAGCTCGACGTCTTCGAAACGAAAGTGTCCGCCATACAGGTCGATGGCGATCTGTACCGCCTCGAGCAGCACCCGGTACTTGAACTTGGCCTGCAGATCGTCATTCATGCTGCCGAAGGTCTGATCGAACAACTGCGCCCGCAATTCAGCCATCAGCCCTTCCGGGGTAAGCATGCGGACCTTGCGGTAAACGTTGAACAGCTTGACCGCAGGCTGCAGTTTGCCGGCCTTGTCTTCCAGCCAGAGGAAATGGGAGATACGCAGATGCTCGGCCCCGGGCACATACTCTTTCAACACGCCCCGGTAACGGCGGCTCAGTTGTTCGCTGATCGACAGAAGCTGTACCGGGGTAAAGGCCCACTCGGCATAGCGCCCTTCGTCATACTGCGAGGCCACGAAACGCGCTACCGCCAGCGCGTTGTCAGGCATGCTCTTCCAGCCCGGACTGGCCGCCAGCAACTGCTCCACCTTCGGCACCGCGAGCTGCTGGATTGCCCTGTCGCGAGCAGTCCAGTAAGGCGGTGGAGCAAGCGAGGAGGCAATCGACTGTTCGACCTTCGGCGCGGCCTTGAGCAATCTCCTGCGCCCGACCCAGAACGGCACAGCGGCAAGCATACTCGCCACCACCAGCACCATGACGAAGGGCAACAGATAGTTGTGCCGGAGCACCGCATACAGCCCGAACGCGGCCAGAACCAGCAAGGGAACCACTGCCGTAACGACCAGAAATGGCCGGAGCTGGTCAGAGAATCGGGTCAGTGCACGAAAGCCGCTAAGGGTTCTTTTGAGCGTCATCTCTGGCTACCGGCAAAATGTGATCGAAGGCCTGGCGGAACTTTGCCTTGAGCTCTTCAGGCGATGCATCCTCGCCCCGGGTTCTACGATAGAAATACATGCAGGCCACCCGACCCAGGGCATAGGTGAAGCAGTAACTGGCGACCGCCGCCGAGGCTGCTCCAACGGTCTGTCCGTAAACCGGAATCAGTTTGGCAAGTTGTTGAAGACCCAACCGCGAAGCGTACTGAACCCCGAAACCCATGCCCATGGCACTACCGAATTCGGCGAGTAACCGCCGGTTCCACGCGAGCCCATACCGGTTGGCGAGGCTGTGGAGCATCTTGGTTTGCAGTGTCGGCACCGTGACCAGACCAAGAACGGGCACCGCATCGGTTGCACCGGCGGCGCCGGCGTACCACATGACCTCAGGTTTGAGCTTCTGAAAGTTGGCCTCTTCTGCCGAATCGTGCCGCTTGCGCTCGAACAGTTCGGCGACGATCGGCAGCAGGTCACCGAGCCGGCTCACCAGCACAGGCAGATTGACTGGCTGCCCGTCACGGCCGACCAGGTCGACCTGCACGCTGTCGATGTCCCCCCAGATGCGTTCGACCTGGGCCTGATTGTGGTCGACGCAGCGCTGGCGCTCGACCCCATCACGGATCTCCTCGATCGCCGTATGTACCAGCAGCGCGCTACGGATGCGGCCGGATGCCCGGATCTGACGCAGGGCGTTGAGCGTATCGGTCTGCTCTGGGTCATCCACCCGCATGACCACGATCAGCGCATGGCTGGCGCTCTCACAGAAGCTGATGTCTTCCTTCGCGTCGTAGCCGGCTTCAGCCAGGCCCCGGGTGTCGAGAAACGCCAGTAGCGGCGTTCGCTCGGGAAACACATAGCGAGACGAGGTCATGGTGCACGGCCGAAAGCCTTGACCGATCTCGATCTGGTCCAGTCCCGTCAGCGCCTGGATCAGCGACGACTTGCCGGCTCCGGTCTTGCCCAGCAGCCAGAGGGTCGGCAGATGGTCTTCGCTATATTCGAAGGCAGTCGCCAGATCCGGATCAGGTTCGGGATTGAGCAATCGGGTGATGCGCTTGAGCAATTGCATGGAACGCTCTCATCTGGGGCTCTCACATGAAGACCCAGTATATCGCCAAGATGCTTCAGCGTTTCGCCTGCGCCCGGTCGGATCAGCTGGAACATTAGTGACGCGCGGGGGGTCGCAGAGACTAATGCGGCCTATTCGCCGCGCGAATAATCCGATCTGGATGACCCGGTCAGGATGACCTCACCCACCCGGGAGGTTTGCCAATGAAACCGCTCCAGCACCAGGCCTCGTGCCCTATCCACCGCCCCCACCCTGCCGCAAGCTCCCCGGTTCGCCGAGTGTGGCACCACCTGGCCAGCCGGATCGTTCTGTCGCTGGGCCTTGCATTGTCCGCGCCTGCGCTGGTTGCCAGTGACCTCGAACACCCCAGCGAGTACCTCAAGGCATCGGAATTTCCTGGCGGCGTCGCCGGCGGCGACGTGGATAACTGGCGCGACAAGGTGCCCCAGGCCGAGCTGATCGAGATCGACTCCTCGGCCGACGGCAGCAGCCAGAGCGCCTTCTTCTACGACTCGGGGTCGGATGAGGAGAAGCCGTTACTGATTGTTCTGCACAGCTGGAGCATCGATTACACGCAGAACATCGACATCCCCTTTGCACAATTTGCGGTGGCCAACGACTGGGTGTTCATTCACCCGGATTTTCGCGGTGCCAACGACGGCAACCCTGATACCACGGCCTCGGACAAGGTGATATCCGACATGCAGGACGCCCTCGAATATGCACGGGAAAATGCCAGCGTGGACAGCTCGAGAATCTATGTCCTGGGTTATTCGGGCGGGGCGATGAACGCGCTGCATCTGGCCAGCCGCAACCCGGATGTGTTCGCCGGAGTAGCAGCCTGGGTGCCCGTCTACGATCTGCCCGACTGGTATCAGTGGAATGCCAGCCGCGGTGAAAAATATGCCGAAGAAATAGCCGAGGCGTGCGGTGGCGTCCCCGAATCCGGCTCAGCGGCGCACGACGAGTGTCAACAACGTAGCCCCAGTTCCCACGCCGATGATCTCAAGGGGCAGATGCCGATTCTGCTGGCCCACGGCATACACGATGACACCGTGCCGCCCTCCCACGCGCTCAAGGCTTTCAACGATCTGGTCGAGGAAGATGACCGCATTGCCGAATCGGTCATCGAGGAACTGATGCAGTCCCGCGAGATACCTTCTGCCCTGCGCGAGCGCGCCCAGAATGACGAGGCGAACATGCCAGGCTTTGCCGCGGCCAACGCGGATATCGAACTGTACCTACGCTCCGGCGACATCGAACTGGTCCTGTTCGATGGGGACCACGACATGCTCTATCGCCCCGGACTCGATTGGCTGAACCGCCAGCAACGCTGACCAAGAGGAGAACGCACTCAATGCCTGCTAGTCTCACCCGCCCCAACCGTCTGCGCCCGCTGCTGGCGCCCCTGCTGCTTGCCGCCGGCCTGGCCCAGGCGCAAGCCCAGCCGGACTGGTCGACGGTAGCCGATCCGCTCCCCGGCCCGCCTCAGATCTTCGGTCATCATGGCGCTGCCTGCATCATCGGTGCCGAAGCCCTGCCGCCGGAAGGCCCCGGCTACCAGGCGGTTGATCTTGAGCGCAACCGCTATTACGGACACCCGGAGCTGATCGACTATGTTCAGCGCCTCGGGCAGAAGATTGCCGATGCCGGTTTCGGGCCGATGCTGGTGGGCGATCTGGCGCAGCCTCGCGGAGGCCCGATGAGCTATGGGCACGTCAGTCATCAAAGCGGACTGGATGTGGATATCTGGTTTCGCCTCGACCTGCCTCTGCTGGATCGCAGCGAACGGGAAAACCTCGACCAGCCGATCCTGGTCGATCCCGACACCGGCCGTATGGACCCGAATCGCTGGACCGACGACCATGCCCAGTTAATCCGCCTGGCTGCGGACGATCCGCGCGTCGCCAGGATTTTTGTCGACGCTGCGGTCAAGCAGGATCTCTGCGAGCGCGAGTGGGACGATCGTTCCTGGCTACGCCAGGTGCGCCCCTGGTCAGCCCATGACGAACACCTGCACGTACGCTTGCGCTGCCCCGCAGACTCCCCTGCCTGCGTAGACCAGCCCGAGCCACCGCCTGGCGAAGGCTGTCGGAATCTGGTCCCGACTCCCCGGACCGGCGTCGATCCCAGTCCCATACGCACCCTGCCCACCGCCTGTCGAGCCGTCCTGCAGCGCTGAAATTTCCCGGAGAACCGCCAATGCTTCGCTCAAGTTCAGGGCTCGCCATCGTAACGCTCGCCATCGCTGCCACGCTGGTGGGTTGCAATAGCGGATCATCTTCATCCGACGACGGTCCCGAGGCGCCCGGCCAGGGTCCTGATGCTGGCCCCGCGATTCTCGAGATCCGCAGCCTTTCCGGAGAGCCTGGCCTGTTATCAGGCGGTGACGTCCTGATCGAACTGGTGCTAAGCGATTCCGCCTCTGTGGGGGACGCTCAGATGCTGCTCAACGGCGAGGATGTCAGTGACCAGTTCGCCGTGCGTCGTGATGGCCGCGTGCTCGGCCTGCTGACCGGCATGGCGCCGGGCGAGAACACCCTGGTAGTACGCGGAGGGAACGGCGACGCTCGGCTGGATATGGTCAATCACCCACTCAGTGGCCCGATTTTTTCCGGCCCACAGCTGGAGCCCTGGGCCTGTGCGCAACCGACGCGCAGCCCAGTCACCCTCAGCGACCCACAAACCGGACGCAGCGCGACAACACTGTCACGGGAAAGCGGACTGGACCAGCCGTCAGACGACGCCTGTAGCGCTCCGCCGCAGGTCCGTTACTACTACCAGCCAGCCGGCGCGGCGGACCAGTGCCGCTTCGACATGGATGGCGACAACCCCTGCTTCCTACCCTACGACCCGGAAACGGTGGGCGACGGGGATATTGCGCGGTTTACCAATGATCGCGGGGATACCGTCCGTAGCATCCTTGCCGTGCAGCGTGGCACGCTCAATCGGGGTATGTATTCGCTGGTCACCTTTCACGACCCGCAGGCCCCGCACCACCCCACCGAGCCGCAGCAGGGCTGGAATGGCAAACTGGTCATGGAATATGGCGGCAGTGCTGGCGGCAGCCGTTTTCAGACCCCCGCCGGCTCACCCTTCATCAACCAACAGGCGCTACGCAAGGGCTACATGCTAGCGGTCACATCGCTGACCGACCACGGCATCAACTCCAACCCCGCAATTGCCGCCGAGACAGTCATGATGCTCAAGGAGCTGATCACCGATACCTACGGCGAAATTCGCTACACCATCGGCACAGGGGGGTCGGGCGGTGCGATCACTCAGATCAGCATGGCAGCAAATTATCCGGGCCTGCTCGATGGGCTGATCCCCTCGATGATTTACCCCGACGCTCTGACCCTGTCACTTGAGATCGCCGACTGCGGGCTGTTCTCTGCGGAGTATCTCCCGCGGGCCGATATCCTCTGGACACCAAGCCAGATCACCGCCGTCTCCGGCCACCGCGAATTGACCCAGTGCGCGGCATGGGTGCTCAGCTTCCTGCCGCTGGCTGATCCGGGCCGCACACTCAACTGCGGAGCCGGGTTCCCGGAGGAGCTGGTATACAGCAGCTCGAACCCTCAGGGCGTGCGCTGCTCCTTCGCCGATCACAACCGTAATCTGCTGGGCCAGACGACCGGTACGGATGGAGTGCCACGAACCTTCCATGGCATGGACAACGAGGGTGTTCAGTATGGCCTGGGTGCGCTGGCGTCCGGAACGATCAGCACCGAGCAATTCGTCCGGCTAAATGAAGAGATCGGCCATTATGATCTGGACCAGGAACGCATCAGCGGTCCGCAGCGCTACAACGCCTCCACAGAACAGGTGGAAAGGGTCTATCGCTCGGGCATGGTGACCAATGGACGCTACCTGGCCCGAACACCGATCATCGACGTGCGCTACGACGAAAGCGATCTGGACATTCACCTTAACTGGCGCGCCCTGTCGTTGCGTGAACGGCTACTGCAGGCCAATGGTCAGCATGACAATCACGTGATCTGGGCCTATGCCGGTAACAGCTCGCCATCGCGTGAAGCCTTCGAGGCCATGGACGCCTGGCTTGCAGCGATCGAGGCCGATACTAGTGCAGCGAGCCTCGAGCAGAAAGTTGCAGACAACCGGCCGGTTACCGATCAGTGTCTGGTAGGCGGAGCCGACGTTGGCCTGTTCTCCGACGCCTGCCCGGTACGCTTCGGCCAGTCGCCCAGGCAGGTCGCCGGGGGGCCGGTGAGTGAGGACGTCATCAAATGCCAGCTAAAGCCGCTGGACTGGGGCAGCCCTGAATACGGTGGTGCGGATTTCACACCTGAGCAGCAGCAACGCCTCGCAACCATATTCCCCCGTGGGGTCTGTGACTGGAGTCGACCCGGAGTAGCCCAGCAACCGCCCGCAGGCTGGCTGGACTTCAGCCGTGGCCCAGGCGGCGAACCCATGGAACTGGAGTATTTTCAGCGCTAACGACAGCGCACGAGTGGACTAGTGTGTAAGTCAGATCAGAACGCTGGAGGCCACATGAGCGACACCCGCAAGCATTCCTCGCAGGTAGTGGACGGCATCGAGGCCACGCCCGCCAGGGCAATGCTCAGAGCCGTCGGCTTCACCGACGAAGACTTCACCAAGCCCCAGGTCGGCATCGCCTCGACCTGGGCCAATGTCACCCCATGCAACATGCATATCAACAAGCTGGCCGAGGAGGCCGGACAGGGCGTGGATGCCAGCGGTGGCAAGAGCGTCATCTTCAACACCATCACCATCTCCGACGGCATCGCCAATGGCACCGAGGGCATGAAGTACTCGCTGGTGTCCCGTGAGGTGATCGCTGATTCGATCGAAACCGTGGCAGGCTGCGAAGGCTTCGACGGGCTGGTGGCCATCGGAGGCTGCGACAAGAACATGCCAGGCTGCCTGATCGGCATGGCTCGCCTTAACCGGCCCTCGATCTTCGTCTACGGCGGCACCATCCTCCCGGGCGCCAATCACACCGACATCATCTCGGTATTCGAGGCAGTGGGCGCCCACGCCAAGGGCGACATGGACCTGATCCAGGTTCGTCAGATCGAGGAAACCGCCATTCCAGGCCCCGGCTCCTGTGGCGGCATGTATACCGCCAACACCATGGCCTCGGCCATCGAGGCGCTGGGCATGTCGCTGCCCGGTTCTTCGGCCCAGAACGCGGTCTCCGATGAAAAGCGACTCGACTGCCAGAACGCCGGCCGTCAGGTGGTCGAATTGCTGAAGCTGGACATCAAGCCGCGCGACATCATGACCCGCAAGGCCTTCGAGAATGCCATTCGCGTGGTCATCGCCCTGGCCGGCTCGACCAATGCGGTACTGCATCTGCTGGCCATGGCCCATGCGGTGGATGTGGAACTGAGCCTGGACGATTTCACCGAACTCGGCAAAACCACACCTGTTCTGGCTGATCTGCGCCCGAGCGGCAAATACATGATGTCCGAACTGGTCGCGATCGGCGGCATCCAGCCACTGATGAAGCGCTTGCTCGATGCCGGATTGCTGCATGGCGATGCGCTTACCGTTACCGGCAAGACGCTCGCGGAAAATCTCGCCGAGGTGCCGGATTATCCTGGCGGGCAGGACATCATTCGGCCGTTCTCCAATCCGGTGAAGCGCGACTCGCATCTGGTGATCCTGCGCGGCAACCTTGCGCCCGAAGGCGCGGTAGCCAAGATCACCGGCAAGGAGGGGCTGCATTTCAGCGGAACCGCGCGGGTCTTCGACAGTGAGGAGGCGGCCCTGTCGGGGATTCTCGACGGCAAGGTGGTCGCCGGCGACGTCGTGGTCATTCGCTATGAAGGTCCCAGGGGCGGGCCCGGCATGCGTGAGATGCTCTCACCCACCTCGGCCATCATGGGCAAGGGGTTGGGCAAGAAGGTGGCGCTGATCACCGACGGGCGCTTCTCCGGCGGTTCGCATGGCTTCGTGGTCGGTCACATCACCCCGGAAGCGGTGGACGGTGGCCCCCTGGCACTGGTCGAGGACGGTGATCGGATCAGTATCGATGCCGAAGCGCGGCAGATCACCCTGGCCCTCTCGGACGAGCAGCTCGGTGACCGCCGCAAGGCCTGGCGAAAACCGGCTCCGCGCTACACCCGTGGTGTACTGGCCAAGTTCGCCAGGCTGGCGTCCAGCGCATCGGAAGGCGCCGTGACGGACAAATAGGCTTCGCCCTGGCCACCTGCCTGACTGATAAGCCGACCTGACACATCCGCTACGCCGGGTGTGCAGCATTCACAGCCGAAGCATCTCGAAACATCTGTCGGTCGTCCTGATGTTTTCCTGATGTTTTCCTTAGCTTTTCATGCCGCCTCGCTGCCTAGCATCTGACTTCCAACATCCGTAGGCGGAAAGTCCGATGAATCCCGAACAGCTTGCCTGGAATGTCGATTTCATTGCCCAAAGTGACCAGTTGCGTGCACCGGAGTTTGGTATCCCCGAACGCACTAAACGAGTTTCCTATCCATTTCGCATCATGCGTTACTGGTTCACCCACAACCTGCTGATGCGAGAGCACAGGGACGCCGGCAGACCGCTCGACATCTGCGAGATCGGGGTGGACCGGGGCCAGATGTTTTATTTCACCCAGGCCGCCTGCGCCAGCATGGCGAAAAAGCCCTGGGCGCGGTGGACCGCGGTTGACTGCAAGCTTCGGGAAGATGTTCTGCGCCAGCACGGCTACACCGACCTGGTATCTGCCAACATCTCGGAGGAGTCTCCCGCCGTTGAAGGGGATTACGATCTCATGATCCTCCTGCATGTACTGGAGCATCTGAGCAACCCGGAAGAAGCGCTGGAGCGACTGACGCCATTCCTCAAGCCCGGCGGCGCCGTGATCGGCGGCTTTCCCGTGACCCCCGAGCCATTTCGCGCCCTGCGGGAACGCCAGTTGCGCAAGAAAGCCAAGCCATTCGGGCACGTCAGCGCCTTCTCACCGCAACGCGTACAAAGTATGGCGACCAGGGCCGGCTTGGAGGTAGAGTTCTTGTCCGGGGCGTTCATGATGCGCAAGAAGGGTTTTTTCCTGGAAGATCACACCTGGTGGTGGCGCCTGAATCTGGCATTCGGCGCCCGCTTCCCCGGCTGGCCTGGAGAAATCTACTGGCTGCTGCGCAAGCCCCACTGAGTCAATCTGCGCTGGGGATGTACGATGCAGGCAACGGAACGGAGCGGTGTGGGCGCCTTGCGGCTTCTTCTGGTCGAAGATCACGCGGCACTTGCGGCAAACGTATTCGATTACCTCGGCGAGCAGCAGTACGAGCTCGATTACGCGCCCGATGGGCTAACCGCATTGCACCTGCTTGCCACGCGCCAGTATGACGTGGTCGTTCTGGATGTGATGCTTCCCGGAATCGATGGTTTCACCCTTTGCAGGCGTATCCGAGAAGACCTCAAATGCATGGTCCCGGTGCTGCTGCTCACCGCCCGAGACGGCCTTGAGGACAAGACCCAGGGCTTCGTAGCAGGGGCCGATGACTATCTGGTCAAGCCTTTTGCGATGATGGAGCTGGAGCTCCGGATCAATGCGCTGCAAAGGCGCTCGACGAACCGGCAACCCCTCCTGCAGGTCGGGCCGCTACGTTATGACGCACAGCAGGAGCGCCTGTGGGCCGATGATAGTCCACTCGAACTGCCACCCTCCGCTGCCCGCATCCTCCAGGTTCTGATGCGCCATTGGCCCGGTCTGGTCAGCCACGAAGCGCTTGCCCGCGAAGTGTGGGGTGATGCAGCACCCGATGCCAACGCTGTGCGCACCCACGTTTCCGCTCTGCGCAGAACGCTCAGAGATCATGGCTATCCTGCGCTTATTCGGGCGTCCTACGGCAGGGGCTATCGTCTCGTCGCGCCCGACGGAAACGAACAGTGATCAACTCCCTCAGAAGGCGAATCTTCGTCGGCGTCGCGTCGGTTGCAGTCGCCACAGCATTGCTCATGTCGCTGGTGGTCTACTTCGCCTACGAAGACCTGGAACGCAGCATGCTCAACCTGGTTTTTTCCGACGAGGAAGCCTTCTTTCTTGCACATCTCGACCTGCACGGAAACCATCTGGAAACCGCAACGCTCGACGCGCTCTTCATCCCGAATGGGACCAGCTCGACCATTCCAACCGTATTCGAAGGCCTGCCTGCGCCCTATCTCGGGGAACTGCGACGCGGTGACAGAACCTATCTGGTCCATATTGAACGCCTCAATGACGGCACCCTCTATCTGGCCAAGGACATCTCGCTCTTCGAGCGGCGGGAAGCGCTCTTTCACATCACCCTGGCAGTGACCGTAGTCCTGGTGCTGGCTATCGGGGTACTGCTTGCCTACCTCACCGCAAGGCGCATCGCCAGGCCATTGGCGCGCCTGGCCAGAGCGGTCGACAGGCTGGTGCCAGGACAGCCTATAAATGCCGAGCGCCGCTTTCCAGTAGACTTCGAGGAAGCAGAACTGCGGCGCATCGCCGAGCCCTTCGCCTACTACCTCGACCAGCTCGATCAGTTGATGATGCGTGAACGTCGGCTGCT
>JAUVYN010000123.1 GCA_030603065.1 Pseudomonas sp. | reverse complement strand
TACTGACCATTGCTCACTTCGACCGGCTGGGGGTGCCACGGCTCTCATGACCTCAATCTCTCGAACCGCCCGGTGCGGACCCGCATGCCGGGTGGTGTGGCAGGGGAACGGCCAGCGATGCTGACCGCCCCTATGCCGATTTTGCGCTGACAACCGTTTGTCATGAAACCTGGGGATACTGGATAAATCGTTGGGCCGGGTGGTCAGTAGCTTCGGTCCCTGCCGACGAACGGTCTCGGCTGACCCGCGCTGTCCTCAACTCGGGTCGCCCGTGCCCGAGTGATGCCGTGCCAGGCGCTCAAGCGCCGCCTTCAACGCCTTGTCGCCGACCTGTTCGGCGGTTTCGCGCAGCGTCTCCGCGGCTACCTCGGAGCGGCGCATCTGGCGGGCAGGGCGCTCATTTGCGTGCGGTTGCGGTTGAACTCGACAGTGTATTTTGGTTAAGGTTGCGAATTCCGTGTAGGCCTGTAGCTGGCGTATCAGCCGTTTTTGCTGGTAACGCATCCGGGTAGCCCAGTGGCTATCGCTGACGATCAGCCGCAGGACGCCTTCGCGCAGGGAGGCTACACGACAGTGCTCGCGCGCCGCAGGTTCCAGCTGGGTTTCCAGCAGAATCTGCAGGCGCTCGATGATACGAGCCTTTGCATACAGGCCCTTGAGGGTCGAGTGGTTGCGGATGAGGTCGCCCGGGCGACGTGCATCCAGCGGATTGAAGGCCATTGGATCGCAAACCGAGTTGAATGGATACCGGCATCCTAGCAGATCGAAGGGATAGCCGGCTTCGGGGAAATTGGCGTGAACATCATTATTCTTACGGACCGACACGGGGCCGCGAAGACCCTTACCCTGAGCACCCCATGGGTGGTGCTGGGTCTGGTGGTCATCCTGGCCATGCCGGCAGTCGCCGCGCTCATTACCTGGCGCGCGCTCGCGCCCGAGCGCGCCGACAACGCACTGGTGATGGAATACGATCAGCCCTGGGAAGAATCTGGTCTGATCGGGGAGGCGCAAGAGCGCGATAATTCCCATCAGGCGCAGCTCGAACGCATGACCCAGCAGCTGGGGCGGCTGCAGGCGCGCCTGAGCCGACTCGATGCCCTGGGTGAGCGCCTTACCGAGCTGGCGGATCTCTCCGATGGCGAGTTCGACTTCAATGCCGATCCCGGCATGGGTGGTCCGGAGCTAAGAAAGGACAGCTCCCGCCACGAAGGTCCGGACGTTGAGTCGGTCATCGAAAACCTGGCCGCGCGTATAGACGATCGTACCCAGCAATTACGCCTGCTCGAGGCGATGCTGCTCAACCGTCATACCGATGCCAACGCTCTGCTCGATTTCATGCCGGTCAAGGAAGGTTACATATCTTCCGGCTTCGGCCGCCGGGTTGACCCCATAAGCGGCCGCATGTCCATGCATACCGGACTGGATTTTGCGGCGCCGACCGGCACCCCGATTTATGCAGTCGGCGCCGGGGTCGTAACTTTCTCCGGCCGCAACGGCGCGTACGGCAATGTGGTGGAAATAACCCATGGTGGCGGCTACAAGACGCGCTACGCCCACGCCCACACCCTCAAGGTGGCCAAGGGTGATCTGGTCCAGAAGGGCCAGGAAATCGCCACTGTCGGCAGCACCGGTCGCTCCACCGGCCCTCACCTGCACCTCGAAGTCTTTCGTAATGGCATGGCGGTCAATCCCGCCCGCTATATCGCCCTCAAGTAGCCCGCTCGGCGCGCCCGGCGCGCCACGGGCCGGCTTGACCATGCGAACTGTGAGCCATCAGGCAGCACGGAACGCTAAAAGCCACCACGGTTTATTGTCTCGCCGGAATCGGAGTAGAATGCCTCTCTTCTGGTGACGCCACGTCCTCCGACGCGCCTGCCAACCATCAAACGGATATCGAAGTCGACTATGTTTGCGCCTTTATTGAAGAAGCTGTTTGGAAGCAAGAACGAGCGTGAGTTGAAGCGGATGAGTCGCATGGTCAATGCGATCAATGCCCTCGAAGAAGGCCTGAACGCTCTTAGCGACGAACAGTTGAAGGCGAAGACTGCAGAGTTCAAAGAGCGCGTCGCCAAGGGCGAAACTCTCGACCAGATACTGCCGGAAGCATTCGCGCTGGTCCGCGAAGCCAGCAAGCGTGTCATGGGCATGCGTCACTTCGATGTCCAGCTGATAGGCGGTATCGTCCTCCATGAGGGCAAGATTGCCGAAATGAAGACCGGCGAGGGCAAGACACTGGTATCGACCTTGCCGGCCTATCTCAACGCCCTGTCCGGCAACGGTGTGCACGTAGTTACCGTGAATGACTACCTCGCCCGTCGCGACGCCAACCTGATGCGTCCCCTGCACGAGTTTCTCGGCCTCACCGTCGGGGTAGTGGTGCCTTTTCAGGATCCGGAAGAAAAGCGCGCCGCTTACCGTTGCGACATCACTTACGGTACCAACAACGAGTTCGGCTTCGATTACCTGCGCGACAACATGGCGTTCAGGCTCGAGGACAAGTTCCAGCGCGACCTGAATTTCGCCATCGTCGACGAAGTGGACTCGATCCTGATCGACGAAGCCAGAACTCCGCTGATCATTTCCGGACCTGCCGAAGACAATTCGCGCCTATACCTGTTGATCAACAAGCTCAGTCCGCTGCTCAAGCGTGGTGAGCCCGCGACCGAGGCGCAGGAAGAGATCGAAGGGCATTACTTCCTTGATGAGAAGACTCGCCAGGTCGAACTGACCGAGCTGGGCCATCAATTCGTCGAAGAACTGCTTGTCAAGGAGGGCCTGCTGCCCGAGGGCGACAGCCTGTATGCGGCGCAGAACCTGACCCTGCTTCACCACGTTCATTCGGGGCTGCGCGCGCACGTTCTCTTCCACCGCAACGTCGAATATATCGTGCAGAACAACCAGGTACTGCTGGTCGACGAGCATACCGGTCGTACCATGCCCGGTCGGCGCCTCTCCGAGGGTCTGCATCAGGCCATCGAGGCGAAGGAAGGGCTGCAGATTCAGGCAGAGAGCCAGACGCTCGCTTCCACAACGTTCCAGAACTACTTCCGTCTTTACAAGAAACTTGCCGGGATGACCGGCACGGCGGATACGGAAGCCTTCGAGTTCCGGCAGATCTATGGGCTGGATGTAGTGGTCATCCCCACCAACAAGCCGATGATCCGCAAGGACTACAATGACCTTGTCTACCTGACCATCGAAGAAAAGTTCGCGGCAATCGTTGCCGACATCAAGGACTGCATGCAGAACGGCCGCCCGGTGCTGGTGGGCACCGCCTCGATCGATTCTTCTGAAGTCGTATCCAACCTGCTCAAGAAGGAAGGCATTGAGCACAAGGTGCTCAACGCCAAATTCCACGAGAAAGAAGCGGAAATCGTCGCCCAGGCTGGCCGCCCCGGTGCCGTCACCATTGCGACCAATATGGCTGGCCGTGGCACCGACATCATTCTCGGTGGTAGCTGGGAGGCGGAAATCGCCAGCCTGGCAGAGCCCGATCCGGAACAGATAGCCCAGATCAAGGCCCAATGGCAGCAGCGGCACCAGGCGGTACTGGACGCCGGCGGCCTGCACATCATCGCTTGCGAGCGCCATGAATCACGCCGTATCGACAACCAGTTGCGTGGTCGTTCCGGCCGTCAGGGCGACCCTGGTTCCAGCCGTTTCTACCTGTCGCTGGAAGACAGCCTCATGCGCATCTTCGCCTCTGATCGGGTGAAGAATTTCATGAAGGCCCTGGGAATGGAGAAGGGCGAAGCCATCGAGCACCGCATGGTCACCAACGCCATCGAGAAGGCCCAGCGCAAGGTCGAGGGTCGCAACTTCGACATCCGCAAGCAGCTGCTCGAGTATGACGATGTCGCCAATGAGCAGCGCAAGGTCATCTATTCCCAGCGCAATACCATCCTCGCTTCCGAGGACGTGCGTGAGATCATCCAGGCGATCCGCAAGGACGTGGTCGATGCTGCGATAAGCCAGTACATACCGCCACAGAGCCTTCCGGAACAATGGGATGTGTCGGGTCTGGAGCAGCATCTTTCTACCGAGCTGGCATTGAAACTGCCGATTCAGCAATGGCTGGATGAGGACAATACGCTGCACGAGGAAGGACTGCGCGAGCGCGTGCTGGCGGAACTGGTCCAGGCCTACGCAGCGAAGGAGGAACTGACTGGCGCCGACGCCCTGCGTACCTTCGAGAAGCAGATGCTGCTGCGTGTACTGGATGATCTGTGGAAGGAGCATCTTGCGACCATGGATCACCTGCGTCAGGGCATTCACCTGCGTGGCTACGCGCAGAAGAATCCGAAGCAGGAGTACAAGCGCGAAGCCTTCACCCTGTTCCAGGAAATGCTGGACTCTGTCAAACACGACACTATCCGCATCCTCAGTCACGTACAGGTGCGTCGCGAGGATCCGGCAGAGGAAGAGGCTCGGATGCGGCGCCAGGCCGAAGAGCTGGCCAAGCGGATGCAGTTCAAGCATGACGAGGTAGCTCCGGTCGGAACTGAGCCGGAGCCATCAGAACCGCAGCAGGCGCCAGCCGGCCAGCCCTCCGCCCCCATCACCCGTGATGGCCCCAAGGTAGGCCGGAACGACCCTTGCCCCTGCGGGTCCGGAAAGAAATACAAGCACTGTCACGGCCAGATCTGATCCGGCCCGGCACGACCAGAAGCCCCGCCCGTGCGGGGCTTTTTAACAGGCATAACTGATAGGAGAAATCCCATGGCAGTCGGACTCGGCCCCTTACCGACCCTCCACCCGGTTCCCGGCTTTCGCCTGGGCATCGCATCCGCTGGCATCAAGCGAGCCGGCCGCAAGGACATAGTGGTCATGGAAGCGGCCGAAGGATCGACCATTGCCGGGGTGTTCACCCGCAATGCATTCTGCGCTGCCCCAGTGACCCTGGCCAAGCAGCACCTGCCGAGCTCTCCCCGCTATCTGCTGGTCAATACCGGTAATGCCAACGCCGGCACCGGCAAACCGGGAATGCAGGCTGCAATCCGTACCTGTGAGGCGCTCGCCGGTCTCGCCGGTGTCGCTACCGAGCAGGTGCTGCCCTTCAGTACCGGCGTCATCGGTGAGCTACTGCCGGCGGACAAGGTCATAGGCGCCCTGCCAGCCGCCCTGGAAAACCTCGGCGAAGACCACTGGGCCCAGGCGGCCGAAGGCATCATGACTACCGACACCCTGCCCAAAGGCGCTAGTCGGCAAATTACCCTGGGTGGCAAAACGGTCACCATTACCGGGATCTCCAAGGGCGCTGGAATGATCAAGCCCGACATGGCCACCATGCTGGGGTACATCGCCACTGACGCCAGCGTGAGCGCCCAGGTTCTGCAAGGGCTGCTGCGCGAAAGCAGCGATCTATCCTTCAACCGCATCACCATCGATGGCGACACCTCGACCAACGACTGCTGCATGCTGATTGCCACCGGCTTGGCCGGTAACCCACAGATCACTGAAGCCCGCGGCACGGACTATGAAGCGCTTGCCGAAGCAGTGAAGGCGGTCATGCTCGAACTGGCTCAGGCGATCGTCCGGGACGGTGAGGGCGCGACCAAGTTCGTCACCGTCCAGGTCAACGGCGGCGGCAATCGCAACGAATGCCTGGATGTAGGCTATGCCGTCGCTCATTCACCCCTGATCAAGACCGCCTTGTTCGCCTCCGACCCCAACTGGGGGCGGATTCTTGCTGCAGTCGGGCGAGCCGGCGTCCCTGATCTGGATGTGGAGAAAATTGACGTCTATCTGGATGAAGTGTGCATCACCCGCAACGGAGGGCGCGCCGAGGAGTACCGGGAAGAGCAGGGCGCCCGCATCATGGCCCAGGCGGAAATCACCATTCGCATCGAGCTGGGACGTGGCGACTGCAGTGAAACACTGTGGACCACCGACCTGTCCCACGAGTACGTGCGGATCAACGCCGAATACCGCACCTGATCCTAACTCGGCAGGGTGCCAGGCACCCTGCCGATCCTAGCCTAGCCTGGGCAATATTCCTCGGCGATCGTTTCCCGCGCGGTACGTATCCTGCCGACCCGATTCAACACCATTATCCGCCCCTGAGTACCCGCCTGGCTGGGGCAGAACCGAAAGGTTCCTGCCTGAAAGGCGCCGTTCAGCAGGATGGTCTCGCCCCTTGGGTTGTACCGCACGAAGCTCGCCACCGGCGCGTTCGCATGAATGAATGCCACTTTTGATGGCAAGTCCTGCCGTAGCAACTCTTCTCCTGCGTCGTAGATGCCATTGTCGTTGGCATCGATAAAGATCCGCCACCCCCCGTTCCAGTCCGACCCCACCGGCGCGATGGTCACCACCCGGTTGCGCCGTACCGCCTCCAGCCGAGTATAGGCGAGGCCGCCGGCAAGGGAATTGACCGCGCCGTCGATGCGTTGACGGTCGAGGGTTGAGCTGAAGGCGGGGATACCGAGAGTGATGAGGATGCCAAGCAGAAGCAAGGCTGCCAATAACTCGATGAGGGTGAAGCCTTTTTCCAGACGCACAGGGTCTCTCGGCAGTAGTGGGGCTACAGCAGGGAGGCCCTATTTAGTATGCAAATTTCGATAAGCTTACCTTGGCTCTCTTAGGAAAAAGCACGAAAGATTCAGCGAAGGTGATGTGACTTCAAGTTTCGACCAAAAGCCCAAGCTCTTTGAGACCCGGATCGCTTCTCCTTGCTCAACTAGCGCCAGCACTCATCGACTGTTTTGCCGCTTCCGCTCCGCCCTCGGACGCCTCTGGCGTTCAGCGTGAGGTTTCCACAATCTGTGTCCGAAAACTTCTGGGTCACTGTCAGCGTATACCCACCGTCCCCGTTAACAGAACTCACAGCCAAATCGTACAGGCGAGAATACTTGGCCTCGTTTATCTGTAGCTTTCCGCGGTCGGAGTTTGTGGTGACATAGCTGCTGTACTGGGCATAGTAGCGTTCCTGCCGAGCTGCCGCCTCTGACAAAAAGGCCTGCCCCTCCGCTCGGTTGCCACGCAACACGTATTCTCGGTAACTTGGGTACGCGATCGAAGCGAGAATGCCGATAACCACTACGACGATCATCACTTCGATCAACGTGAATCCAGCGGCTCTGCTCTTGTTCATGATACTTACTCTGCCTTGGTAGGGGGGCGTACTCGCCCTCTCTGAGTTGAGGCGGTCTGCCTTGTCGTGTTCCGGGCGCCTGTCGAGGCACCCGGTCCGCTGGCGCGCAGAGTGTTTCCGCGCGCCG
>JAUVYN010000069.1 GCA_030603065.1 Pseudomonas sp. | reverse complement strand
TGGTATTTTTCACATGGCCCGCCCCGTGATTCGCCCCCTTGGGGGAGGGGCCCCGCGCCCCCGCCCGCGGGGGGCCCGCAACATGACCTTGGGAAAACTCGCCAGGGTCGTACACATGGTGATCATCCAGAACGCCGCCGGATACCAGATGATCCAGAACAGCGCGCCTCGGAGTCCACCCTCGTATCTACGCTCGATGATCAAACTGACCGTGAATTGAAGCAGACAGACCATCGCCAGTATCAAGCCTGTGAATCCAGGCGGCACAATCGATAGGACACGGAGATTTTCGGGCATATCTATGAACAGACCGATCCCCCAGAACAAAATGGTTAGTGCGAAGGTGAACGCCCAGAGTGCGGAAAGAGAAAACTCGATGAGCAACGGCCACATGTAGCGAAACCGCCATAACCATATGCTGCGAATATTCTTTACCAAAACCTCGGCCCCGCCCTGAGCCCAGCGCAGCCGTTGTTTCCACAGCCCTCGGAGCGTTTCTGGCATCAATATCCAGCACAAGGCGCGCGGCTCATAGAAGATCGACCAATGATCAAGCTGCAGCTTCCAGCTGATATCGATGTCTTCGGTGATCATGTCAGGACTCCAGTAGCCGACCCGATTCAAAGCAGTCCGCCGAAAAGCGGCAACCACTCCGGAAACAGTGAATACTCGTCCGTACACTCGCTGGGTGCGCTTGATCAAACCGATGATCGAGGAAAACTCACCGACCTGTATCCGGCCAATAAGCGTGGAGCGAGTTCGAATGCGTGGGTTACCAGTAACTGCGCCCACTCTGGGGTTCGCAATGAGCGGCGCCACCAGATATGCAACCGAGTCCGGTGCAAGCAATGCATCACCATCAATGCATACGAGGTATTCACTGCGAGCGGCCAGGGCACCCATCCGCAGCGCAATAGCCTTCCCTTGGTTCTGCGCCAGATGTATCACTCTAAGCCGCGGTTCGTCCCGAGCTAACTCTTCTAGTACCTGAGCGGTCGCATCCCTCGACCCGTCATTGACGGCAATGACTTCGATGTTGGTGTAGCGCTGCGCCAGTGCCGCCCCTATGGTTTCCGCCGCGTTTTCGCCTTCGTTGAAGCAGGGGATCACTATCGAAACGAGCGGATTACCTTCAAGCAAGGGAGCCGCTCCCTCAGCGTCTGCCGACCACTCCCAGTGTCGCTCCCAGTGGAGCCAGAAATAGGTACCGCCGGCTATCCACAGCGCAGACATGAGCAACGGATAGAAGAATACGAAGTTGAGCAATAGCTCACCCGTAAGGGCCAAGGCAAAAGCGAGGGGGCCTGCGAGTACCGCTGCAAGCAAACCCAGAGCGATCATGCGATCCTTCATTTGATCGGACTCCATGCATTCGACAGGATCGGCCTTACGACTTCCAGAGCTGGCTGGTCAAGATGAAAGTCGTCAGGGTAATACCCAAAATGCCGCACCCCGTTCCACTGCAGCACACGCATCCAGCGCGCAAGCAGATGAGAATCGATAGGTTCATGACCTTCCGTTCTCCAATTGCGCGCCTGCAATTCGAACACGGTGCGCTCAAGCGCTCCGGGGCGCCGTGCCACCTCTGCGACCAGGGAGCTCAACCAGGAGTCCGCATCCCTCTGCTTGACTCCCTCCATGAACGGCATTGCCATGGGGGCCGTCCAATCGTAGCTCTCTAGAAAATCGTCGAGATTTTGAGCGAACCAGGCTTCACTTTCCGGTTGAAGGATGGGAAGAGCGAAAATGTTACGCGCGGTCTTGACCTCGGGTCCGCGCACCGCACGGACCCGGCTGGTCAATTCCATCGTGAAGTCGACAAGGTACCGACTCTTGAACCGCGTCCATGCGTGCAAGGCATTCGGGTCACTGCGGATGGCGACAATGTCATCGCCCAGGCCGGCCGCACGATAAGCTGCCAGCGCATCGGGACCCACATCCTCGAAATCGGAGAGCAACGCGTCATCGTGGAATAGAATGCCTGCGAATATCGCATGCCCCGCCAGGTCCTCATAGATTTCCCCGATTTGCCGACGAACTTCCGGATTAAAGGGCGAGAGCCGAGCGTACTGGTCACCATCGATGCCTGAGGCTCCGGTCACCGGATCAAGCCGCACCACCCTAGGCAGCGCTGGATCCAGATCGAAACTGAGAACCGGCATCCACGCGTAAACCTCCACACCAGCGCGTGTCCTCAACTGCCAGGCTACGCGGTTGAAAAGATCGGCGCGCATTGGGAGGTGCCGGTTGGGAAAATAAAGCTCTCTTACCGTTCCATCTCCCTCGGGATCGGCGTACGCCTGAAGAAACACCGTACTGATTCGCAGATCCGCGATTCGCTGTACCAGCAATCCGAGATTGGCATCGAGCTGTTCCGGGTTGGAGTCGTACACATAGTCGAGGTCAACGTGCGCCACGCGCTTTTCCGGACGCTCCTGGACGGAAACCATATTCGAAGCGAACCGTCTGGTATCCGGATCCCCATCAATGAGAATCCGGTGGCCATTGGTGAGAGTGGCCATTGAGCTCAATCCGCGCACCAATGTCAGCGCTATTTCATATCCGTTTTCGTCCACGATCTGCAGTGCACTACCACTCGCCTCCCCATAGGGCCAAACCCATACTCTGGGCGCTTTACCAGTGATCTGTTCGAGTCGAGAAGTGATTGCTTTGACGTCCGCGGCAATACGCTCGCGGTATGCCTTCTCGGTTTCGTACAGGCCTGTTTCCGGGTCAAACAGACGGACTGCGGCCGACGGTTGAACGTTTCCCTGAGGGTTCGCCTGTGCACCGAAATGTAGGTTGTAAGTGTGCGCCCCGATCTCGACTAATCCAGAGCGGTGTATTGCGAGCAGTTGATCCGCACTGACAAAGCGTGACCGGGGGACTGGAGTACCGCCGAAATCAACAGGTAGATCCGACGGCGCATCCAGCCAGGCACCTACTGGAGCCAGTACCGCTGGCCAACCATAGGCTTTGAGTATGGGTAACACGCGTTCGGCAAAGCTGCTGAATCCGTCATCGAAAGTAAGCAGTACCGCCTTGGGTGGCAGTTCGGCCCCCCCATTGCGGGCAGCCAGAATCTGATCAACCGAGACCGGCTGATAGCCATTTTCACGTAGCCAGGCAAACTGCTCTACCAGGTTGGCAGTGCGGACCGACATGAAGGTGTTATCAGCCGAAACGTCTTCGACATCATGATAAGCCAGGGCGAGCACCTGGCCGGGGGGCCACGGAAGCTCGCGCGCAGCAAGTGGTCGATCGACCGGAGACTGAAATGGAACTGGCTGTTGCGAGCATCCGGCCAGGGTTATGAGGGCGATGGCCAGCATACCGATAATTTTCATAGGAAGTCCTCAGAATCGGTACTGCAGGTCGAACACGAGCCGATAGTTGCTCTCGCGTTCGCCATCGTACTGGCGGTTGAACAAGGAAATGCCGGCTCCCGCACCAAACTGATCGTGCAGTCGCACACGATGGCTGTAACCAAGCAAACCCATACCCGAAGTACCGAAACCTTCCTGTTGATAGACGCCAGCACCGAGCTGAACACTGTGGCTCCAGGTCATGTCGTAGTGACGTCGGAGGATCTTGGAGAAGTCGAGCCTTGCAAGACCGCTGGTGTCTTTTTTCGGATTGAAGTAGAAGCCCTCGCCGCCCTGGGTGTTGCGGCTGGTGGAAGCTTCCATCGTCAGATCGAGGGTGGATGAATGCGTAGTGCGCAGGCGCTCCCGGCCGACAAGGGAGCCAGTGAATCGACGATTCCCGTCGCTGAACCACAGCGGTGACAGCGATAACTGCCATTCGCGGCGCTCGCTGCCCCGCCAGCGGAGGAAGACCGAGGCGCCGTCGGCATCTACATCCGAGTTCAGCGCCCTGAGAGGCGTACTGGATGAAAGCAGCTCCGCAGATCCACCGTACCGCCAGTAGTCGTTGAAATCCCAGCTTGCAGCCACCCGGGCGCCAAAACGGGTTCCATGCCCATAGTCATGGGTTGAAAGCTCTCCATCGAGCGCGTGATCGCGAACCCGGCGCTCGAATCCTGCCCTGAGCCAGGTGTGAGAGCCGCTACCTTCGATAAAATCGCCGCGACCGTAGCCCAAGCCGGCAACCCCGCGCCAATCATGATGAACAGGTGGAGTCCTGTAGACTGTCTCGAGCCCAAAGTCCCCTGTACCTCCAACGCTATCGCCATCGCTCCGGCCGCGATAGCCGGTGAGTTCGATTTCGGACATTCTCTGCACCCGCCTGAGCCTGTCCAGACGACGCGCCCCGAGGTTTTCCGGATAACGCGAGATAGCCGCATCCGCTAGCTCTTCCAGCTGGCGCCACTCCTGCAATGCTAGAGCCGTTTCACCTTGACCGACTATGACGCCCAGACCATGAGGCTGCGAATTCTCGACTACCTTCAGTTCCTGCTCCGATCGCCGAGCCCAGCCTCTGGCACGATAGAGTGCCGCTCGATCCATCCTCAGCCAGCTATTGTTCGGCGCGGCGTCAGACAGGGCTTCCATCGCCGCCTGCGCCCGCACGGTATCGTCCATGAAGAAATAGGAGGTTGCGAGGAGGCTTTGCGCCCTTTCCCAGTCAGGATTCGGCAGGCCGCCGGACACCCCCTCAGGGTAGCGGCGAGAGGGCTGCCCTGCCGCGAGCTGGATAGCAAGATCGTGCGCGGCCTGGCGCTGCTCGGCTTCCATCAGTGCAAAGAACAATCCCTGATGATCCGCCATCCAGTCAGGATCCTGGTCGTTTCCTGCAGCAATTACGCTGCGATACAGCTGTACAGCTTCTTCCGGCTCACGTGTATACAGCAACGCTCCAGCCACCCACCGCTGCGCATAGGGCGGCAACGTAATCCCCTGTTTTCCGAGCTGTCGATACTCCTCGACCAGCTCCTCCATGCGCGCCCGCACGTACAGAGCGCCCAGGCGATCGATTCGCACGCGTACCAGATCCAGCTGAGCCTCGGGCGTTTCGGCCCAGGCGGTTATCAACTCGTCTGCTGCAGACAGCGCTTTATCGGCAATAGCGAAGCGGCTCGACTCTTCACGCGCCTCGAGGTCAGCAAGACGCACGAGTTCGGCGACCTCGTCACCCTGCAAACTCCGCAGGACGGCGAGGTCGACTATTCCGGGGGTCGCCTGCGCGAGTGCCAAGGCGTTACCGGAAAGACCCGCTCGCTGCAGTGCCGTTATGTATTCACGTAAAACATCGGCGCGCTCCGGCGACCATCCTTTTGCAGCATCGAACTCGTGCAGCGCCGCAAAACGCCGGCCTGCACGCATTTCGGAATACCCACTAGCGAGGCGAGCATCTGCGGAATCGGATTCTCGGATCCAGGCACGCGCTTCTTCCACGGCGGATGCGACCTCACCTGAGTCGGCAAGAGTCATTACGTAAGCGAGACGAATATCTGCCTGGCCTGGCGAGCGGGCAAGCAGTGAGCGATACTTCTCGAGGGCAGGAAACCACTGTTGCAGGTTGCGATGGGCCCGCGCCATGGCGGCCACAATCAACGGGTCTGCTCGAAGCGAAGGAGGAGCATCGGCACCCAATCGAAGAACTTCGCGATCTAGACCAGCCCAGCTCGCAATCAGAATGTGGTCTGCCTGTTCCTGGAGTGAGGGACTAGACAAGCTGCGCAAGTAAGCAAGGGCTGGCGTATGATCACCCCGCCGGGCCATTTCAATTAGCGAAGAATAGAGCACCTGATCGCCGACGGCTTCGGCTTGGGTCACCGACGAAAGCAGCGCCGCGACGACCGCTGCCAACATGGATTTTCTTGAACAAATTGTCACTGCGAATCCCTGCGCGTAATCTAGCCAAGTTTATGGCTACAATACGCAATATAATATCACGTCGATATTATATTGACACTCGCCCGAATTCTGCCATTCGTCACCTCACAGAACGCTGTCGTCGGCACCGGAGGGCACCGCTACTCCCCTCTTAGTGACCCGATCCACCAGGTAAACCAGCCCGTGGTAATCGATACCGCTATGGCTACTGAGCCCAATCTCGCAGGTCCGGCTGGTGGAAATACCCTCCGTACAGTGCTGGACCGCCTGCCGCAGCCCCTTCAGCGCATTGGCGTTCAGCTCGGGTGCAGTGAAACCCTTGTCGCCGGCGAAGCCGCAACAGTGAATGCCTTCCGGCACCACTACCTGGGTGCTGCAGCGCCGGGCGATATCGATCAGTCCCTGCGCTTCGCCCAGATGCTGCGTGCTGCAGGTCACGTGCACCGCGACAGGCTGATCCTGCGGGGTGAAGTCCAGCCGGTCGAACAGGTGGGTACGGATGAAACCGACCGGATCGTACAGACTCAGTCCGGCACCTGCATCCCCTTGCACCAGTCGCAGCGTGCAGGGACTGGTGTCGCAATAAATTGGATCGAGCCCGTTCCGGCTGGCCTCGCGCAGCGCCCGCAATAGCTCCTCTCGCTTGGCGTCTCCCTGGTCTGGATAGCCCTTCGAACTGAACGGCTGGCCACAGCACAGCTGATCGAGTCCTTCGGGAAAAACCACCTCGAATCCAGCCTTTTCCAGCAACGCGCGAGTCTTGTCGAGCAGGGTCATCTGCTCTCTAGCGCCCTGCGCCGGGCCAAGAGTACGCGACACGCAGGCCGGCAGGTAGACTACTCGAGGGCGCTGGTTCCGCTCGGACGCTGCCGGCGCGCCGGAAGCCTCTTCCCCGGCCTGAGGCTGCAAAAAGCGCACTGCCTGCGGCATGGCCTCCGTCCACTGCGGAAGTCGGCCACCCGACCAGCGTCGTCCGGCATCACTTAGGCGCTCCAGGCGCGGCGCACCGAGCAGGCGCTGGGCTGCGCCCGCCACGCGTAATGTCAGCCGCATGCCGTTGAGTGCAGTTGCAAAGTGCCGCGCCAGCCAGTCGGCACGTCCGCCGTGCACGGCGCCCTGGGTGCGCAGTTTGCGCACCAGCTCACCGGTGTTGATGCCCACCGGGCAGCGCTGGGCGCAGAGGCCTGTGGCGGCACAGGTTTCCACCCCCTGATAGGCGAACGCCTTCTCCAGTTCACGGGTATCGACACCCGCCCGGCGCCGCGCCTGGATGTCGCGCCAGATGACGATGCGCTGCCGGGGCGTGAGGGTCAGGCCGTTGGACGGGCATACCGGCTCGCAGAATCCGCACTCGATGCACTTGTCGACGATAGGGTCCGCAGCAGGAAGCGGCTTGAGGTTTCGAAGGTGAATCTCACGGTCCTCGGACAGGACCACGTCCGGATTGAGAATGGCCTCTGGATCGAGCAGTCGCTTGATCGACCACATCAGCTGATAGGCATCAGTGCCCCATTCCAGCTCGACGAAGGGCGCCATGTTGCGTCCGGTACCGTGCTCGGCCTTGAGCGCGCCGCCGAATTCGACCGCCACCAACTGCGCGACGTCACCCATGAAGGCCGCGTAACGCGAGACCTGATCCGGATCATCGAAGCCCTGCGTGAAGACGAAATGAAGGTTGCCCTCGAGCGCGTGGCCGAAGATGATCGCCTCGTTGTAGCCATGCCGATCAAACAGCTCGATAAGCCGATTCACGCCATCGCCCAGCGCCTCGACCGGGAAGGTGACATCCTCGATGATCACAGTGGTACCGGTGGCGCGCATGGCTCCGACCGCGGGAAAGGTCTCCTTGCGGATCTTCCAGAGCTGGTTGTAGATCTGCGGATCACTGCTGAAATCGACCTGCTTCTCCCGCGGAAAATCGCCGATCGAGGCCATGATCTGCTCAAGCTGCTCGCCGAGTAGCGAATCGCTGGCGGCGCGGGATTCCACCAGCAGAGCGCAGGCTGCTCCCGAAAGTTCACGCACCCACGGCGGCATGCCGGCCATGTTTTCCACCGAGCGCAGGCTGCGACGGTCGAGCAGTTCGACCGCCGAGACAGGTTGTTGCTTGAGAACCGGCACGGCGCGGCAGCAGGTTTCCACATCCGGGAACACCAGCAGAGTACTGGCCTTGTGCGGATGCTCCACGACAGTGTCGTAGGTAACGGCGCTGATGAACCCCAGGGTGCCCTCGGAGCCGACCATCAGGTGGGTAAGGATATCGAGCGGGTCGTCGAAGTCGATCAGTGCATTGAGCGAAAACCCAGTAGTGTTCTTCAGCCGATACTTGTGGCGAATGCGCGCGGCCAGATCGACATTGGCACGAGTCCGTCGGGCCAGCTCCGCCAACTGGCCAAGCAGATGGCCATGACTCGTGCGAAAGGCCGTCACGCTGGCCGGACTTTCGGTATCCACCACCGTTCCGTCAGCCAGCACCAGGCGCATCCCGGCGAGGGTGTGATAGCTGTTCTGCGCTGTCCCGCAGCACATGCCGCTGGAATTGTTGGCGACGATGCCACCGATCTTTGCCGCATTGATGGATGCCGGGTCCGGGCCGATCTTGCGCCCCAGCGGCGCCAGGACCGCATTGGCGGCAGCGCCAATGACACCTGGCTGCAGGCGAATCTGCAGCCCGTTGCCACGAACCTCCCGCCCATTCCAATGATCGCCCAGCACGATCAGCACCGAATCGCTGATCGCCTGTCCGGAGAGGCTGGTGCCGGCTGCGCGAAAGGTGACCGGCACGCGATGGGCGCTCGCCAGACGCAGCAGCCCGACGACCTCGGTCTCGCTCTCGACCCGCACCACCAGCTTGGGTATCAGCCGGTAGAAACTTGCATCGGTCCCGAATGCCAGCGTCGACAGCGGGTCATCGAACAGTCGCTCGGCAGGGATGAGCTGACGGGTCGCAGAGAGGAAGTCGGCAGGCAGGCTCATGGGTACTCCGTCAGCTAAGGTCGCGGACCAGCAGGTCGGCGTTGATTTCGCTGATCGACCTGGCGCCGGTCAGTACCATGGCCACGCGCATTTCCTTTTCGATCAGATCAAGCAGATTGCCCACGCCGGCCTCACCCGCCGCCGCAAGCGCATAGATGAAGGCGCGGCCGAGCATCGCACAGTCCGCGCCCAACGCCAGCATACGCACCACGTCCAACCCGGTGCGAATGCCCGAATCGACCAGTATCTTCAGGTCCCCCTTGACCGCATCGGCAATCGCCGGCAGTGCCCGGGCGGTGGAAAGCACACCGTCCAGCTGGCGGCCGCCGTGGTTGGAAACCACGATGCCGTCGGCACCGAAGCTGCGCGCATCCCGGGCGTCTTCAGGGTCGAGAATGCCCTTGATTACCATGGGGCCATCCCAGAACTCGCGAATCCACTCCAGATCCTTCCAGGAAATCGACGGATCGAAGTTGGCGCCCAGCCAGCCAATGTAGTCCGCCAGCCCGGTCGGATTGCCGCGGTAGGCGGAGATGTTGCCAAGATCATGCGGCCTTCCGTTCAGACCCACATCCCAGGCCCAGCGCGGATGGGTCACGGCCTGGAGCATTCTGCGCGTCGCTGCATTGGCACCGCTCATGCCGGAATGCGCATCCCGGTAGCGGGCACCCGGCACCGGCATGTCGACGGTGAACACCAGCGTGGTCACCCCGGCGGCCTTGGCCCGCTCCAGAGCATTCTTCATGAAGCCCCGATCCTTGAGCACATAGAGCTGAAACCACATGGGCCGGTCGATGGCCGGCGCCACCTCCTCGATGGGACAGACCGATACGGTGGACAGGGTAAAGGGTACGCCCTTGCCCGCCGCAGCGCGTGCAGCCTGCACCTCGCCACGACGCGCGTACATGCCGGTCAATCCGACCGGCGCCAGGGCCACCGGCATGGCCAGGGTCTCGTCGAGCAGCCTGGTTTCCAGGCTCAGTTCCGACATATCCCTGAGCACCCGCTGGCGCAGTGCGATATCGGCCAGATCGTCTACGTTGCGCCTTAGCGTGTGCTCTGCGTAGGCCCCGCCATCGATGTAATGAAACAGGAACGGCGGGAGTCGGCGCTGGGCGGCGGCGCGGTAGTCGGTGGAAGCTGAAATGATCATGTGTGTCCCGTTAACTCTTCAAAAGCACAACACCCCGGGAACCCGGGGCGTCATGAAACCTTTCTCAACCGCCCATCAGCGGATCACTGGCCCCCAGTACGTATACCGCGAACAGGGCGACCAGTCCGGTAGCAAGCACATAGTACAGGGTCGGCCAGATCGTTTTGCGCAGGGTCAGCCCCTCCCGCCCCAGCAGACCGACAGTCGCCGAGGCGGCCACCACATTGTGAATCGCAACCATGTTGCCGGCGGCGGCGCCTACCGCCTGCACCGCGACGATCAGCGCGGTGGAAAGCCCGAGATTGGCGGCCACACCGTACTGAAACTGCGCAAACATCATGTTCGAGACGGTGTTGGAGCCAGCCAGAAACGCGCCCAGCGCACCGATCGCCGGAGCCACCAGCGGGTAGATGTTGCCAACACTGTCCGCCGCAAAGCGCGCCATGGCAATCGGCATGCTAGGCAGGTCGGCGGCGTTGACCCCGGAATTGATCAGAATACGCACCATGGGCACGGTAAACAGCAGAACGAAACCTGCACTCAACAGTACGCTACTCGACTCCCGCACCGCACGGCCAAGCTCGACCGGATGCATACGATGGATGAAGAAGGTGGCGATCACCACCATCACCAGGATGCCGCCGGGCAGATACAGCGGCTCGATTCCGGCATTGATGCCCGCCTCGCCGAGCAGACCGGTCAGACTAAAACTGATCGACTTGAATGCCGCCGTGACCTCCGGCACCGTGCGACTCAGCACCAGCACCAGTCCCACCAGCAGATAGGGCAGCCAGGCGCGAAAGGTACCCATGGGCTTGGCGGTCAACTCTCCCAGTTTCATTTCAATGGTGCCCAGCCATTCCGCGGGCCACTCCTGGCGGGGGGCAAAGTCCCAGGTATTCTTCGGCACCAGGAAACCGGCCCGCGCAGCCGTCACCACAATCGCCAGGCCGATCAGGCCACCCAGTAGCGAGGGAAACTCGGGGCCGAGCAGCACACCTGTCAGAGCATAGGGTACGGTAAAGGCCAGGCCGGCGAAAAATGCGAAAGGCAGGACCTCGAAGCCGGCTTTCCAGCTTTTTTCGCGTCCAAAAAAACGTACCAGCATCAGCACCATTACCATCGGCATTACGGTGCCGACCAGGGCGTGCACCAGCGCAGTGTTGGTGGTGACTTGCTGCAGGTAGAGCTCCCAGCTCGAACCGCGCGCGGCGAGCTCGGCACCAATGCTGGCGCTGTCGAGGCCACTGTTTACACCGACGATGATCGGCGTGCCCACGGCACCGAAGGACACCGGCGTACTCTGCACCAGCATCCCCATCAGCACCGCTGCCATGGCCGGAAAGCCAACGGCGACAAGCAGTGGCGCAGCGATCGCCGCAGGGGTCCCGAACCCGGAAGCACCCTCGATGAAACAGCCGAACAGCCAGGCGATGATGATCGCCTGGATTCGCCGATCCGGACTGATGGTGGTGAAGCCGGCGCGAATAGCCGTGATGCCGCCTGAATGCTTGAGCGTATTCAACAGCAGCAAAGCGCCGAAGATGATCCAGAGCAGTCCAATGGTGATCACCAGCCCCTGGAGGGTCGAGGCGAGAATCCTGTTGAAGCTCATGTCCCAGACCAACAGGCCGATCCCGGCGGTGACCAGATACACCACCGGCATGGCGATCCGAGCAGGCCAACGCAGCCCTATCAGCAGGATCCCGGCCAGAAGGATCGGAGTAAAGGCCAGCAACGCCAGAAAGCCAGGGGACATGACATACGCTCCGCTATCTTGTTTTTAAACTTAGCGATAATTGGTAATACCAATTTACATTGGACGATGATCAGCCTAAATTCGTCGAAGCAGGCTGTCAATCGAGCCAACTGCTACTTTGGTCTTATCCGCCTGTAGCCCCCTCGTCTTGGAACTGGAAACGTCAGCTCCGAGCGAGTACGCTGCGAACCGAAACATCAGATCGATTGGTCTTACAAGGAAACAGCCGTGCAGTCAGGAGCGATACGTCCCCAACGACTTTCCGACACCATCGTCGAGCAACTGGAAGCCATGATTCTCGAGGGCACGCTGGCCGCCGGAGAGCGTCTGCCCGCGGAACGCCTGCTTGCCGAACGATTTGGCGTGTCCAGGCCATCACTTCGCGAGGCGATTCAGAAACTGGTTGCGCGCGGCTTGCTGGTCAGCCGCCAGGGCGGCGGTAATTATGTTGCCGAGTCACTTGGCTCGAGCTTCAGTGACCCCCTGCTGGCACTGCTTGAACACCGTCCGGAAGCCCATCGCGATCTGCTCGAACTGCGCCATACGCTCGAAGCCGCCTGCGCCTATTACGCAGCCCAGCGTGCTACTGATCTCGACCTTGAGCGCCTGACCGAAGCTTACAGAGCGCTTCAGGCCTGCTACACCCGCGACAGGCCGGATGACGCCAGGGCCAGCCGCGCGGAGGAAGGTGCAGCCGACGCACGCTTCCATCTGGCAATCGCCGAATGCAGCCACAACATGGTTTTACTGCACACCATTCGGGGACTTTTCGATCTGCTCAAACGCAACGTGGTCACCAATATCGGCGGGATGTATGCGCTACGCGGTGAAACCCGGCAGATGCTCATGCAACAGCATGAAGCGCTCTACCGCGCTATCGTCGAAGGTCGCGCCGAGGACGCACGCCGCTGCGCCAGCGACCACATCGACTATGTTCAGGACGTGCTCGCACAAAGCCGTGAGGAGGACCAGCGCCGCGCCCGGGCGCAGCGCCGGGCATTACCATCCACCTAGCTCAGGGCAATGCCGGCATTGAATTTCGCCGGCGTCGATGGGTCACTGATAGTACGACCCGTACCAACGCCAAGGGGACCTTTCATGCTCAAGCACTGCATCCTGACTGTCGGCTATTCGGAGGAGTGGGAGCGCGCCTTCGATCTGCTACCGGAAGTTGTCGCCCGACTGGGCATCACCCAGATCACCCTCGCCTTCGTCGTCGAGCTCCATCGGCGGCGACGCCTCGAAGACAGCGACGACGCGATACGTGGTCGTCTGCAGAAACTTCAGCAGCAATTGCGTGACAAGCTCGGCCTGCCGGTCGAACTGCATATCGGTCATGGTTTTCCCGCCTCCGAAGTTTCCAGTCTGGCCAGCAAAATCAAGGCTGACGGCATCATCGCGATCAACCGCAGTCACTCGGTTACCCGTGACAGCTTCATGGGCAACGTTGCGGTCAACCTTGCTCGGGTGGCGCGTGTCCCGCTGATCATCATCCCCTCCGATGCACAACCGCGCAGCGCCGACTCGCCGTTGCTGTTTGGAACCGACGGCTCAGAAGCTGCACGCAATGCGGAAAAGTTTTTCGAAAGGTTACTGGGTGAAACGGCCAAAAGCTATATCGTCTGGGTGAAAAGCGATCATGACGACGACCACGATGAGGAGAGGGTCCGACCCATCCTGCACCGCTTCGAGGAAACCTACGGGCAAGTAGAAGCACGTCGCATTACCGGGGACTCCACGGAGAAGCTGGCCTCCTTTGGCGAGCAGGAAGAAGTAGGCCTGATCATCATCGGCAAACGTGGCCACACCCCGCTGGCCGACCTCATGGCAGGCAGCACGGCAGAAGGCCTGGCGCGCAAGGCGCGCAACCCACTTCTCATCGTGCCCTGAGGCTGCCAAGCCGCCTCCTTCGTCCTACAATTGATTCAGGTCATGGCCCCCAATTCACGGGCGGGCCAGACTGCGAGTCAACAAAGGGATGGAGAATCGACATGTTCAAACATTGCGTACTCGCCGTGGACTATTCCTCCGAATGGGACAAGGCTCTGGATTACCTGCCCGCCATCAAGCCGCTCCTGGGGTTCGAGCAGCTGACGCTGGTGTATGTGGTGGAAACCTACCGCAGACGCCGGATCGAGGACAGCGAAGCGAGCGCCCAGGGTCATTTGAAGGAGCTGGCGAGCCGCATCCGAGACGAGCTCGGCGTCACGGTCGATTTCCAGGTGCGTAGCGGGTTCGCCGCCTCGGAAGTGCTCGATGTTGCCAAGCGACAGCATGCCGACGCAGTGATTACGCTCAACAGGAGCCACTCGGCAGGGCGAGAACTGTTCCTTGGCAATATCTCCATGAACCTCGCCCGCATGAGTCGTCTCCCGTTGGTAATCCTGTCCAGCGATGGCAACATCGTTGCGCCGGATGCGCCTGTCGTCTTCGCTACCGATGGATCCCCCAGCGGGAATGCCGCTCGCCGGTGTTTCGAGGAACTGGTAAAGCAGGGTCGCCATGGGCTGGCGGTCTGGGTCGATGCCGATTCGCATGATGATGAAGACGCGGCCCACCGCATCCTGACCGACCTGTCTGCGCGCCATCCCAATGTTGCCGCACGCCGTCTTCGCGGCAGTGCAGCAGACCAGATCAACCAGACTGCAGTGGACGAAAAGGCAGCACTGGTCATCGTCGGCAAGCGCGGTTCCACACCGATTTCCGAGCTGATGCTTGGCAGCACTGCCGAAAGCATCGCGCGGGAATGCCGCCAACCGGTACTGCTGGTTCCGTCAAGCTAGCTGGCAGAAGAGCGCCTGACCTCACTGCCAGGTCAGGCGCTTCCCAGCCAGTCGCGAATCACCTCGTTCTGATCCGCACCCAAGCAGGGCGGCGCAGCGCGGTAGGAAACCGGGGTTCTCGAAAGCCGCATTGGGCTCGCAACCAAGTTCACTTCCCCTGCTGCCGGATGCGCCATGGCGATCCGCAACTGGCGATGAATCACCTGCGGGTCCGAGAACACGGCCTGCAGATCATTCACGGGGCCACAGGGTACACCCGCCTGTTCCAACAACTCGACCCACTCGGTGGTGGAGCGGAACACGGTCACCTGACGGATCAGCGGAACCAGTACATCCCGATTGGCCACCCTCGCAGCGTTTGTCGAGAAACGCGCATCGTCGGCCCATTCCGGTTTGCCTGCCACCTCGCAGAAACGACGAAACTGGCCGTCGTTACCCACCGTCAGGATGAGATCTCCGTCTGCTGTCGGGAAGTCCTGATAGGGCACGATGTTCGGATGAGCATTGCCAAGCCGCTGGGGTGCCTGGCCTGTCGTAAGGTAATTCAGCGCCTGGTTGGCCAGGCAGGCCACCTGTACGTCGAGCAGGGCAATATCGATATACTGCCCCAGCCCGCTACGCTCGCGCTCGGCCAGCGCTGCAAGAATCGCGTTGCTGGCATACAGTCCTGTCAGGATGTCAGTCACAGCTACGCCCACCTTGACCGGGCCGGCGCCGTCTTCGCTATCAGCACGCCCGGTAATGCTCATCATTCCTCCCAAGGCCTGGATCATGAAGTCGTAACCAGCCCGCTGAGCGTAGGGCCCGGTCTGACCGAAGCCGGTTATGGAGCAGTAGATCAGCCGCGGATTGAGCGCCTTCAAGCTCTCATAATCGAGCCCGTAAGCCTTGAGCCCTCCGACCTTGAAGTTCTCGATCAGCACATCGGCCTTCGCCGCAAGTTCGCGCACCTGTTGCTGCCCGGCGGGCAGGGTGAAGTCGATGACGACGGAGCGCTTATTGCGGTTGGCCGAGAGAAAATACGCCGCTTCAGACGTATCCCCGCCCTGTTCGTCTCTGAGATAGGGGGGCCCCCAGGCTCGGGTATCGTCGCCTGTGCCCGGACGTTCGACCTTGACCACGTCAGCGCCAAGATCGCCCAGGAGTTGACCAGCCCATGGGCCGGCGAGGACGCGGGAGAGGTCGAGAACTTTCAGGCCTTCGAGTGCGGTAGTCATCAGTCCTCCGAGTTGAGATTCAGCTAAATTGGCAGCCTTTGTTTTTCCGTCGAGCAACACCGAAGCCACTCGCGGTATTGGCCTGCCCCGCAGATGGACCGTCGGCGCCCAGGTCGAAAAATGCTCCTGCATTTTCGACACTTCCGCCATCCATGGCGGCCGGACGGGCGCCGCCGAGCTTACAGGGATGTACTTGCAGCGTGTCCAGCTGCGGGGTGGGACAATGCCGCCTCCCCTCACCCGCACCAACCGGGCCTCCGTGCGTCGGAAACGGGACCGGTCAGCTCAGACACGCCGTAAACCCATCCATGGGGGCTCGGGGGCGCCCGTCCGGGGCGCCCACGGTCTGATCTGCCCGCTCCCGTTCCCTGCCATAGCGGCCTGCAGCCGGCGGCCGGCGGCCGGCGGCCAGAAGAGCTAAAACCGTATCCAGACCGAAACGCCACATTCACAGATCAAAAAAGGGCTGGCGGTTTCCCAGCCAGCCCTTTGTCGATCAGCCTGCTCGAGGCTTAGAAAAACGCCTGCAGACCGGTCTGGGCACGACCCAGAATCAACGCATGTACGTCATGGGTCCCTTCGTAGGTGTTGACCACCTCCAGGTTCACCACGTGACGGATCACACCGTATTCGTCGGAGATGCCGTTGCCACCGAGCATGTCACGCGCAACGCGGGCAATGTCCAGCGCCTTGCCGCAGGAATTGCGCTTCATGATCGAGGTGATTTCCACCGCAGCTGTGCCCTCGACCTGCATGCGGCCCAGGCGCAGGCAGCCCCGCAATGCCATGGTGATTTCGGTCTGCATGTCGGCCAGCTTCTTCTGTACGAGCTGAGTCTGCGCCAGCGGGCGGCCGAACTGCATGCGGTCCATGGTGTACTGGCGAGCGGTGTGCCAGCAGAACTCGGCCGCGCCCAGCGCGCCCCAGGAGATGCCGTAACGGGCGGAGTTGAGGCAGGTGAAAGGACCCTTCAGACCGGTGACGCCCGGCATCAGATTCTCTTCCGGCACGAACACGTCTTCCATCACGATTTCACCGGTGATGGAGGTACGCAGGCCAACCTTGCCCTTGATGGCCGGCGCGCTCAGGCCTTCCCAGCCCTTCTCCAGGATGAAGCCGCGGATGACATCGTCTTCAGTCTTTGCCCAGACCACGAAAACGTCGGCGATCGGGCTGTTGGTGATCCACATCTTGGCGCCCTTGAGGCGATAGCCGCCATCGACCTTGCGCGCGCGGGTAACCATGGAGCCCGGATCGGAGCCGTGGTTCGGTTCGGTCAGACCGAAGCAGCCGATGAACTCGCCACTGGCCAGCTTGGGCAGGTACTTCTGCTTCTGCTCCTCGGAGCCGAATTCGTTGATCGGCACCATGACCAGCGAGGACTGCACGCTCATCATCGAGCGGTAGCCGGAATCGACGCGCTCGACTTCGCGGGCGATCAGGCCGTAGCAGACGTAGTTCAGGCCGCTTCCACCGTACTGCTCGGGAATGGTCGCACCCAGCAGGCCGAGCTCGCCCATCTCACGGAAGATCGACGCATCGGTCTGCTCGTTGCGGAAGGAATTCAGCACCCGCGGCATGAGCTTTTCCTGGCAGTAGCTGGCGGCGGAATCGCGCACCATGCGTTCTTCTTCGGTAAGTTGCTGGTCGAGAAGCAGGGGGTCTGCCCAGTTGAAGCTTGCTTTGGATGAGGCCATGGGAGGGAGCTCCGTTGTTATGAGTAAGACGCAGCGCGTCAAAGAGTGGCGTTAAGACTAGTTGCCGAAGGGCGCGACCGCAAACGCGTTTTTTGCAGCCTATTGTGCTACTTTGGAACTCCGAAAACGCCACAGTAGGTCCGCTACCCATGCGCCGCAAGATCCCGCCGACCCAGGCACTGATCTGCTTCGAGTCTTCAGCACGCCATGAAAGCTTTACCAAGGCGGCCGAAGAACTGTCTCTGACCCAGAGCGCGGTGTGCCGGCAGATCGCCAATCTCGAGGAGTTTCTCGACGTTCAGCTGTTTCGCCGTACACGCCGCGGCGTGAAGCTCACCGAAGCCGGGCAGACCTACAGCCGACGCGTCGCCAGCCGCCTGGACGCCGTCGAGCGTGACACCCTGTCGGTCATGGGCAATCAGGGCACTGCCACGCTCGAGCTGGCCGCGGTTCCGACC
>JAUVYN010000011.1 GCA_030603065.1 Pseudomonas sp. | reverse complement strand
CCGATATTGAAGCCTGCCCCATAGGAATCCACGGCGTAGCTCGACACGTCGACGTTCAGTCGATCGTAATCGGTGGTCCGATAGAATGCGTTGTAACCCAGGCTAACCCCGTCGACCGTAAAGTACGGATTGAGGAAGCCGAAGGATAGCGCGGTCTGGTATTCGGAACGGTTGGCGCTGAAACTGACGCGATTACCGGTACCGAAGAAGTTGTTCTGGCTGATCGAGCCGCCGAGGATCAGACCGGTACCCTGGGCAAAACCGACGCTGGCGGTCACCGAGCCAGAGGGCTGTTCTTCAACGGTATAGTTCACGTCGATCAGGTCCTCGGCACCGGGCACGGGCACCGTCTCGACATCCACCTCACGGAAGAACCCCAGACGCTCAAGACGAACCTTGGACTGGTCGATCAGGTAGGTAGAGGCCCAGCCGCCTTCCATCTGGCGCATCTCACGGCGCAGTACTTCGTCGTCGGTCTTGGTATTGCCACGGAAGTTGATGCGGTTGACGTACGCACGCCGACCGGGATCGACGAAGAAGGTGACGTCGACGGTGCGGTCCTGCTCATTGATCTCGGGAATGCCGTTGACGTTGGCGAAAGTGTAACCTTCGTTGCCAAGCCGGCGGGTGATCAGTTCGGTGGTCGAGGTCATGACCTGACGCGAAAAAACCTGGCCAGGTTCGACCAGCAGCAGCCCACGGATTTCGCTTTCGTCGACCACTATGTCACCAGAAAGCCGCACGTCGGAAACTGTGTACTGCTCGCCCTCGTTGACGTTGACCGTAATGTAGACGTTGCGCTTGTCCGGCGTGATGGACACCTGGGTGGAGGTGACATTCATGTTGATGTAACCGCGGTCCAGATAGTACGAACGCAACCGCTCGAGATCACCCGAAAGCCGCTCGCGAGAGTACTTGTCATCATTACGGAAGAACGAGAACCAGCCCGTAGTGCTCAACTCGAACAGGTTGAGCAGATCATCGGTGTCGAAAACCGTATTTCCGACGATATTGATGTGCTTGATCGAAGCGACAGAACCTTCATCAATGGTGATCCGCAGGGACACCCGGTTGCGAGGCTCAGGAACCACCTCGGCCTGGATATCGGCAGAATAACGGCCCTGAGCGACGTACTGGCGAAGCAGTTCGTTGCGAACGCCCTCAAGCGTCGCCTGCTGGAAGATCTCGCCTTCAGCCAGCCCCGCCATACGCAGACCGTTCATGAGATCCTCGGTCTTGATGGCTCGGTTGCCCTCGAGTTCGATCGAAGAAATCGCCGGCCGCTCAACGACCGTGATGACCAGTACGTTCCCTTCCCGGGCGAGTTCGATATCCTGAAAGAAGCCGGTGCGAAACAGGGCTCGAGAGGACTCGACCAGACGCTGATCGGTCGCTTCGTCGCCAATGTTCAGAGGAAGCGCACTGAACACGCTGCCAGCGGACACACGCTGCAACCCATTGACACGTATATCGGAGATTCGGAAGGCATCGGCGAAGGCGTCCGACGCCATCAGCATCATCAGTAGCGCAGGCAATAGGTAACGTTTCATGAAATCCGTTCTGACTGACTGTTGTAGGTTCCTGTCGCGGGCGACAGCTCTCTAATTAACGTATCGCTCGCCATCAACCGCCCAGGCGACTTATATCGTTGTAAATCGCGAAGACCATCACGCCGACGATCAGGGTCAGGCCTATCTGAAGCCCCCAGGCCTGAATCCGCTCCGAGAGCGGCTTCCCGCGAACCCATTCGGCGACGTAATAAACCAGATGACCACCGTCCAGCACGGGAATGGGGAGCAAATTGAGCACCCCGAGGCTGATACTCAGGTAGGCAATGAAGCTCAGGAAGCTTTCCGGACCGGACTTGGCAGAAGCGCCCGCCACTTTAGCAATGGTTATCGGGCCACTCAAGTTTTTTGCCGACACCAGACCGGTGATCATCTTCTTCAGCGACTCAAGTGTCAGCGCCGTCATGTTCCACGTCTGGCGCATCGCCACTGGAATAGCCACCAACGGGTTGTATTCGATGGTGCGAATCATGTGATCAGGCCACTCGAATGCGGCAACGCCAGCCCCTATGAAGCCCACAGCGCGGCCATCCTGTTCGCGGGAGTTCGGCACCACCGTCACCGAGAGACGCCGCCCTTCACGCTCGATTCCAAGTACGAGCGGCTCGCCTGGACTGGCCTGAATCATCGGGACCACTTGACCGACCCAGTCATTCACGGGCTGCTGATTGATCTCGGTGATAAGGTCGTTTTCCTGCAGCCCGGCTACCGCTGCCGCACCATCGGCCGAGAGCTGCCCGATTCGAGGCTCAACCTGAGGCTGCCAGCTGGTCAGTCCCAGCGCAGCGATAGGATCGGGCTGGTCCGCCCCCCTCAGCCAGTCACGCAACTCCAGCGTATAGGCGCGGGGCGCTGATTGTCCTTCTCTGGCGAGAATCTCCAACTGACCGCTCTCACCCAGCCGGCGTATCAGTTGCAGGTTCACCTCGTGCCAGCTGCGTGTATCGACGCCATCCACCTGCACGACCTCCAGGCCCGGCACCAAACCGGCCCGTTCCGCGACGCTGTCAGGCTGAACCGGCCCGAGGACCGGTGCGATGGTGGTGATACCAAATACGGCGATGAGCCAGAAGGCGACTATGGCGAGTAGAAAGTTGGCGGCAGGACCGGCAGCGACGATGGCGATACGTTTTTTGACGTCCTTGCGATTGAATGCCCGATCGAGGTCCTCTGCCGCAACTTCGCCTTCGCGCTCATCGAGCATCTTGACGTACCCGCCGAGCGGAATAGCCGCGATGACGAACTCGGTACCATGCCGATCATGCCAACGTACCAGGGGCGAACCAAAGCCCACCGAGAAGCGCAGAACCTTCACGCCGCAGCGCCGGGCGACCCAGAAATGCCCATACTCGTGAATGGTCACCAGCAGGCCAAGGGCGACAACGGTAGCAAGCAGGGTAAAAAGCAGATCCATTTAACGCCTCGCTCGAGGACGGGTTTGCCCCGCCCTCTTCTTTCAATCTCTGCTGGCGAGCCAGCTGTTCGCGTGTTCGCGAGCAACGGTGTCAGCCTGCATCACATGCTCCAGATCCCGGACCGGCTCCGCGGCCTGCCGGTTGAGCGCATGCTCGATGATAACAGGGATAGCGGTAAAGCCAATGCGCTGCTGCAGAAAGGCGTCGACCGCAACCTCATTGGCGGCGTTCAGGATGGCACATGCAGTACCTCCGGCGAGGGCCGCCTCTCGGGCGAGCCGAAGGCAGGGGAAGCGCTCCGGGTCGGGGCGCTGGAAATCGAGACGGGCAATACTGAGCAGATCAAGCGCAGAGACACCCGAATCGATCCGTTCGGGCCAGGCCAGGGCATGGGCGATGGGGGTGCGCATGTCGGGATTACCCAGCTGCGCGAGCACCGAACCATCTGTATAGTCGACCAGCGAATGCACCACGCTCTGGGGATGCACGACGATCTCCACCTGATCGGGGTGGGCATCGAACAGCCAGCAGGCCTCGATCAGCTCCAGACCCTTGTTCATCATGCTCGCCGAATCAACGGAAATCTTGCGGCCCATGGACCAGTTGGGGTGAGCACAAGCCTGATCCGGCGTAACCTGTACCAGCGCAGCCGCATCCATTTCCCGGAAAGGTCCGCCGGAGGCAGTCAGCAAAATGCGCCTGACACCAACGCGATCGAGGCCACTCGCGTAATTGCCGGGCATGCACTGAAAAATAGCGTTGTGCTCGCTGTCGATCGGCAACAACTGGGCACCGGCGGCCCTGACGGCTTCCATCAACAACGCGCCGGACATGACAAGCGCTTCCTTGTTGGCCAGCAACACCTTCTTGCCCGCCCTCGCCGCTGCCATGGTCGGCTTCAGACCGGCGGCCCCAACGATTGCGGCCATGACTGTATCGGTACGCTCGTGCGCTGCGACCCAGGCAAGGCTGTCGGCTCCGGCAAGCACCTCGGTGTTCAGTCCCGCATCGCGCAGCTGACCGCCGAGCTGCCGGGCCTGGTCAGCATCGGCGACTACCGCGTACGCCGGCCGATGGGCCAGACACTGCTCGGCGAGCAGCTTCATCCGACTATGCCCGCTAAGCGCGAACACTTCGTAGCGATCGGTGTGGCGCGCTATCACATCGAGAGTACTGACGCCGATCGAGCCGGTTGCGCCGAGGATGCAAAGGCGGCTACGGGTCACCCGAGCTGGCTCCCGAACAGTAACCAGCACAGCGAGAATACCGGAATGGCGGCCGTGAGGCTGTCTATGCGGTCCATCACTCCACCGTGACCAGGCAGCAGATTACTGCTGTCCTTCATGCCCTGATCGCGCTTGAACATGCTTTCCGTGAGATCACCCACCACCGAGAACAGCACCACCATCAAGGCACCGAGCTGGCCCAGGAAAATGGAGAACGCCCCCCAGCCCAGATACATCAGCGCGCCGAAGGTCAACAGCTGAGTGACGACGATACCACCCAGCAACCCTTCGATGGATTTGCCCGGACTGACGCGAGGGGCAAGCTTGCGCTTGCCCCAGGTCTTACCGGCAAAATAAGCACCGATGTCGGCGGCCCAGACGAGCACCATGACGGCGAGGATGAGCCACAGGCCCCCAGGCTGCCCCTTGAGCCAAACCAGACCGTACCAGGCGGGCAGCAGCACAAGCAGGCCGAACAGCTGAGCCACCGCGGTGCCAGCCCAGACGCCTCGAACATCCGGATATCGCGAAATCATCACCAGCGCCGCGACCCACCAGATCAAGGCGGGGATGAAGACATATTGCGCCGGCAGTCCTGCGTGGTAGAGCCCTGCAAGAACAAGCGCAACGACAAGGGCGTAGACAATGCGGCCAGGTTGGCTGGTCTGACCTGCCAGACGCGCCCACTCCCATGCCGCGAGCGTGACGACCGCCCCGACGAACAGAGCGAACCAGGGCCCGTGCAGCCAGACGAAACCTGCGATGACCAGCGGAGCAAGAATGACTGCGGTTATGACCCTTTGCATCAACATCAGGAAGATTCCACCGTTACCTGTTCGCTGGTCTTGCCAAAACGACGCTGGCGACGGGCGAAATCGGCCAGCGCTTCACGCATCGCTTCATGCTTGAAGTCAGGCCAGTATAGATCGGAGAAGTACAGCTCTGCATAGGCCATCTGCCAAAGCAGGAAATTGCTGATTCGACGTTCACCGCCGGTACGTATGCAAAGATCCGGCAACGGCCACTCCGCCGTGCTGAGGCGAGCCTCGAAAGCCTGCTCGGAAATGGTGCCAGGATCGAGCCGGCCTGCAGCAGCTTCGGCCGCCAGCCCGCGCGCGGCCTGAGCGATGTCCCATTTGCCACCGTAATTTGCCGCTACTACCAGCGTCATCCGCTGACAGTCCGCGGTAAGCGCCTCGGCCGCGGCCATAGCCTGTTGGAGGTCGGGGGCGAAGCGCGAGCGGTCGCCGATGATTCGCAGGCAGATATCGTTTTCGTAGAGCTTGCGAACCTCGCGGCGCAAAGCGCGCAGGAAAAGCTCCATTAGCGCACCGACTTCATCCTCCGGCCGACTCCAGTTTTCACTGGAAAAGGCGAACAGCGTGAGTACTTCGACGCCGGACTCGGCGCACACCTCGATCACTGCCCGGACCGCCTCGACGCCGGAGCGATGCCCGGCAACGCCAGGCATCAGGCGCTTGCGCGCCCACCGGTTGTTGCCATCCATGATGATGGCAACGTGACGAGGCATTGACTGCGAGCAGCCGCTGATTGAATTTTCTCTCATGGTGACCCGGGGAGCCTGGCCTCAGATGGCCATCAGATCCGCTTCCTTGACTTCCAGGGCCTTGTCTATGTCGGCGATGAACTTGTCGGTGAGCTTCTGAATCTCGTCAGCGGCACGACGCTCCTCGTCTTCGCTGATTTCCTTTTCCTTCTGCAGATCCTTCAACTGACCCAGCGCGTCACGGCGAATGTTGCGGACCGCAACACGAGCATTCTCCGCCTCGGAGCGAGCCTGCTTCGAGAAGCCCTTGCGGGTTTCTTCGGTCAGGGCAGGCATGGGCACACGAATGGTAGTACCGGCTGACGACGGGTTCAGCCCCAGATCTGAGGTCATGATGGCTTTTTCGACAGCTTGAATCATGCTGCGGTCGAATACGGTCAGCGCCAGGGTACGTGAATCTTCCACGGTAACGTTCGCTACCTGGCGCAGGGGGGTGTCGGCGCCATAATAGGACACCATAACGCTATCGAGGATGCTCGGATGAGCACGACCGGTGCGAATCTTGGCAAAGGCGTGGTCCAGCGACTCGACCGACTTCTTCATGCGCTCCTGCGCATCCTTCTTGATTTCATTGATCATCGTTCAGTCCTCGATCAGTGTTCCCTCGGCGCTTCCCACTACCGCGTTGAGCAGCGCGCCCGGCTTGTTCATGTTGAAGACCCGCAACGGCATCTTGTGGTCGCGAATCAGACAGATGGCCGTCAGATCCATCACACCCAGCTTCAGGTCAAGCACCTGATCGTAGGTAAGCTTGTCGAAGCGTTCCGCATTGGGGTCCTTCATCGGGTCGGCATTATATACGCCATCGACCTTGGTTGCCTTGAGCACCAGATCAGCATCGACTTCAATGCCGCGCAGGCAGGCAGCGGTATCGGTGGTGAAGAACGGATTGCCGGTACCGGCGGAGAAGATCACCACGTCCCCGCCCGCCAGATAGCGCATCGCCTTGCGACGATCATAATGCTCGGTAACGCCCTCCATGGTAATGGCCGACATGACGCGTGTCTGGATATTGGAGCGCTCGAGCGAATCTCGCATGGCCAGGCCGTTCATCACGGTGGCGAGCATGCCCATGTGGTCACCTGTGACTCGATCCATACCCGCTGCGCTGAGTGCTGCGCCGCGGAACAGGTTACCACCGCCGATGACCAGGCCGACCTGGACACCAATGCCAACCAACTGGCCAATTTCCAGCGCCATACGGTCCAGGACCTTAGGGTCAATACCGAAATCCTCGGTACCCATGAGGGCTTCGCCGCTGAGCTTGAGTAGGATCCTTTTGTACTTGGGCTGACGGCTACTGGGTACCTGGGCCATGCTTCACTCTCCTGCTGTGTGTGGAGAAAAACTCAACAAGTCCCACCAAGACAATACGGGTGCTGACTTGTTCAGTGCTTCCGTTGGAAAAGAGGCCTACCACACAGGGCGCGGCAGACCTCTCCGATGGCATACTACAGTTCGCCGAGACGGGCGTCTGCAGTCACCGGCAAGGCAGCGGGATTACTGCTTGGATGCAGCAACCTGTGCGGCCACTTCGGCAGCGAAGTCGACCTCGGCACGCTCGATGCCCTCACCCACTTCGAAGCGGACGAAAGAATCGATCTTGGCACCGGCCTTCTTGACCAGATCACCGACCTTGACTTCCGGGTCCTTGACGAAGGGCTGCTCCACCAGGCTGGACTCGGCAAGGAACTTGTTGATACGGCCCTTGACCATGTTCTCGACGATATTTTCCGGCTTGCCGGCGATCTTGTCGGCGTTCAGCGCCAGGAAGATTTCCTTTTCCTTGGCAACCGCTTCTTCGGACACCTGAGACGGGTCGAGGAAAGCGGGGTTGCTGGCTGCGACGTGCATGGCCACATCACGGGCCAGCTCGACATCGCCACCGGTCAGGGTGACAACCACGCCAATGCGATGACCGTGCAGGTAAGCCCCTACCACATCGCCTTCGACGCGAGTCAGACGACGGATGTTGACGTTCTCGCCACACTTGGCGACCAGCGCTTCGCGGGCGCTTTCCTGATCGGCGATCAGCGGAGCAGCGTCGGTGTAGCCGGCCTCGAAGGCCTTGTCCAGACTGGCGTTCACGAAGCCCTTGAAGTCGTCCTGCAGAGCCAGGAAGTCAGTCTGGGAATTGACCTCGATGATCACGGCGGCCTTGGCGTCATCGGACACCTTGACGGCAATCGAGCCCTCGGCGGCAATGTTGCCAGCCTTTTTGGCGGCCTTGATTGCGCCAGCAGCACGCATGTCGTCGATCGCCTTCTCGATATCACCGCCTGCTGCTTCGAGCGCCTTCTTGCAATCCATCATGCCCTGGCCGGTACGCTCGCGCAGTTCCTTGACCATGGCTGCAGTAATCTGTGACATAGATTGATCCTCTGAATGCTTGATTTTGGACTGTTGTGAGCCGAGCTCGAACAGCCATATCAGTGTTGCTGTGAAGATATTGCAAAAAGGGGGCTAGGCCCCCTTTTTGTTACGGCATCGAACAGCGCCGGGGACCTATCAGCCCTGGGTAGCCTCGGCCGGTGCTTCTTCGACGAACTCGTCGGCAGCACCACCGTTGCTCTTGCCACGCAGCACGGCGTCGGCCATGGCAGCAGCGTACAGACGGATCGCGCGAATAGCGTCGTCGTTACCAGGGATGACGTAATCGACGCCTTCCGGACTGCTGTTGGTGTCGACAATGCCGATGACCGGAATGCCCAGCTTGTTGGCTTCGGTGATGGCGATGCGCTCGTGCTCTACGTCAATCACGAAGATGGCGTCTGGCAGGCCGCCCATGTCCTTGATACCGCCCAGGCTGCGATCGAGCTTCTCCAGATCGCGCGAGCGCATCAGAGCTTCTTTCTTGGTCAGCTTGGCGAAGGTACCGTCCTGGGACTGGGTCTCAAGATCACGCAGACGCTTGATGGAAGCGCGGATGGTCTTGTAGTTGGTGAGCATGCCGCCGAGCCAGCGGTGGTCGACATAGGGCATGCCGGCGCGGGTAGCTTCTTCGGCGATGATCTTGCTCGCAGCGCGCTTGGTGCCAACGAACAGCAGCTTGTTCTTGCCCGAGGCCAGACGCTCGACGAAGGTCAGCGCTTCGCTGAACATCGGCATGGTCTTCTCGAGGTTGATGATGTGGATCTTGTTGCGAGCACCGAAAATGTACTTGCCCATTTTCGGGTTCCAGTAACGGGTCTGGTGGCCGAAGTGCGCGCCGGCCTTCAGCATGTCGCGCATTGATACTTGAGTCATGAGAGCTCCAAATATGGTCGGGTTGAGCCTCCACGCATCCCAGAGTCCAACCCCGTGGGGCACCCAGGACAATGTGTCGATACGTGTGCGGTTTCAGTATTCGCCATCCGGATTGCCGGGGGCATTCCTTCAGGCGCGGCGCTTTATACCACATCGCTCGAAACGAATAAAGTTCGAGATGCCCGACGGAGCTTCCAGCCGGCGCTCAACAGGCGCCGCCTTGTCTGGTAGAATCGCCTGTTCAGTCCAGTAGGCCGGGCATGCCCGGCCGAACCCGCAACGAGAGAGCCCTACAGATGAGCGTGACGATCAAGACTCCTGAAGACATCGCCGGCATGCGCGTAGCTGGCCGCCTGGCCGCCGAAGTGCTGGAAATGATCGGCGAACACGTACGCCCGGGCGTCACCACCGAGGAACTGGACCGCATCTGCCACGACTACATCGTCAATGTGCAAAAGGCCATTCCGGCGCCTCTGAACTACGGTGGAGCGCCGGATCGCATGCCCTTCCCCAAATCGATCTGCACCTCGATCAACCATGTGGTTTGCCACGGCATCCCCAACGAAAAGCCGCTCAAGAACGGCGATGCGCTGAACATCGACATCACCGTCATCAAGGACGGCTACCACGGCGACACCAGCAAGATGTTTCTGGTAGGCGATGCTCCCGAATGGGTGGAACGCCTCGTTCGGGTGACTCAGGAATGCCTCTACAAGGGCATTTCCGTGGTCCGCCCCGGCGCTCGCCTGGGCGATATCGGCCAGATCATCCAGGATCATGCCCATGCCAACCGCTTCAGCGTCGTACGCGAATACTGCGGCCACGGCATCGGCAAGGTGTTCCATGAAGAGCCGCAGATTCTGCACTACGGGCGTGCCGGTACCGGCATGGAACTAAAGGAAGGCATGACCTTCACCATCGAGCCGATGATCAACCAGGGCCGCCCGGAAACCCGGCTGCTCGGTGACGGCTGGACCGCGATCACCAAGGACCGGAAGCTGTCTGCCCAGTGGGAACACACCATTCTGGTAACCGCTGACGGCTATGAGATCCTGACCCGGCGCCAGGAAGAAACCTTCCAGTAATAGGGTATTGCCCTTAGGGCCTACCCTGAATGAGGGCGAGACTTGGACAACGAACTCTTCGATCGAGGCCAGTTCCAGGCTGAACTGGCGCTGAAAAGCAGCCCCATCGGGGCGTTCAAGAAGGCCATTCGACACGCTGACGAAGTACTCGAAGCGCGTTTCAACGGTGGCAGGGACATCCGCAAACTGATCGCAGAGCGGGCCTGGTTCACCGATCAGATCCTCGCCCACGCCTGGAATCGGCTGGACTGCGCTACCGATCCTGGCATAGCTCTGCTGGCGGTAGGTGGCTACGGACGCCAGGAATTGCATCCGCACTCGGATATCGACCTGCTGATCCTGCTGCGGGAAGACAATGCCGACCGCTATCGGGATTCCATCGAGCAGTTTCTGATGCTGCTTTGGGATATCGGTCTGGAGGTCGGCCAGAGTGTTCGCTCACTTACCGAATGTCAGCAGCAGGCCAGAGCCGATATCACGGTGATCACCAACCTCATGGAATCGCGCACCCTGGCCGGTGACGAAAGCCTGCGCCAGGCGATGATGGAGTCCATCAGCACCGCGCACATGTGGACAGATGCCGAGTTCTTCCGGGCCAAGCGCGCCGAACAGCAAGCCCGGCACGCCAAATTCAACGATACCGAATACAACCTCGAGCCCAACGTCAAAAGCTCCCCTGGCGGGCTGCGGGATATCCAGACCATCGGTTGGGTTGCGCTCCGCCACTTCGGCACCAACGACATGCGCAAGCTGGTCGACCAGGGCTTTCTGAACGAGCCCGAGTACAACATTCTGGTCTCCGGTCAGGCTTTCCTGTGGCAAGTGCGTTTTGCCCTGCACACCCTTGCCGGACGCGCCGAAGACCGTTTGCTGTTCGACCACCAGCGTGCCCTGGCGCGCCTGCTCGGCTATGAGGACAACGACGCCAAGCTGGCGGTCGAGCGGTTCATGCAGCGGTATTACCGTGTGGTCATGTCGCTATCGGAACTCAATGACCTGCTCATGCAGCACTTCGACGAGATCCTCCTGCGCAACGGCGAGTCGGCCGTCATCACCCCCTTGAACGCCCGCTTTCAGGTGCGCAATCATTACATCGAGGTAACCCACCCGCAGGTATTCAAGCGAGCACCCTTCGCGTTGCTCGAAATATTCCTGCTGATGGCGCAGCACCCGGAGATCCGTGGCGTACGCGCAGATTCCATTCGACTGCTACGCGACCACCGGCACCTGATCGATGACAGCTTTCGCAGCGATCTGCGCAACACCAGCCTGTTCATCGAGCTGTTGCGCTGTCGCGAGGGAATCCACCGCAATCTGCGGCGCATGAACCGATACGGCATCCTCGGCCGTTATCTTCCGGAGTTCGGCAAGATCGTCGGCCAGATGCAACACGACCTTTTCCACATCTATACGGTCGATGCCCACACGCTCAACCTGATCAAGCACCTGCGCAAGCTCTGTCGGCCGGAGTATCAGGAAAAGTTTCCCCTGGCCTGGCGCATTTTCAGCCGTCTGCCCAAGCCGGACCTGCTGTACATCGCCGGGCTTTACCACGACATCGCCAAGGGCCGCGGCGGCGATCATTCCGAACTCGGCGCAGTGGATGCCGAGGAGTTCTGCAAGCGCCATCATCTGCCCGCCTGGGATACCCATCTGGTGTCCTGGCTGGTCGAGCAGCATCTGCTGATGTCCACGACCGCGCAGCGCAAGGACATTTCCGACCCGCTGGTAATCCACGATTTTGCCGTACGGGTGAACAATCAGGTCCGCCTTGACTACCTCTACGTACTGACCATTGCGGATATCAACGCCACCAATCCCACGCTATGGAATTCCTGGCGCGCGTCACTGTTACGCCAGCTCTATACCGAGACCAAGCGCGCCCTGCGCCGAGGCCTGGACAACCCGCCCAATCGCGAAGAGCACATTCGCCAGACCCAGCAGGCGGCGCTGGATATCCTTGTGCGCAGCGGGATCGACGAAGACGACGCCGAGACGCTTTGGGCCGAACTCGGCGACGACTATTTCCTGCGCCACACTGCCAGCGACGTGGCCTGGCATACCGAGGCGATCTGTCAGCATCCAGGCCGGCAGGAGCCGCTGGTGCTGATCAAGGAAACCGCCCAGCGCGAATTCGAGGGCGCTACCCAGATATTCATTTACACCCCAGAGCAGCACGACCTCTTCGCGGTGACCGTTGCCGCCATGGATCAGCTCAACCTGAGTATTCAGGATGCGCGCATCATCACCTCGACCAGTCGCTTCAGTCTGGATACCTACATAGTACTGGACGCCGACGGTGCCTCGATCGGCGACAATCCGGAGCGCATTCGACAGATCAAACAGGGACTGATCGAGGCCCTTTCCGACCCGGACTCCTATCCGTCGATCATCCAGCGCCGGGTACCGCGGCAACTCAAGCACTTCGCCTTTTCGCCGGAAGTGACCATCTTCAACGACCACGAAGGTCAGCACACCATTCTCGAGCTGAGCGCGCCGGATCGCCCGGGCCTGCTGGCCCGCATGGGCAAGATCTTCCTCGATTTCGACATCAGCGTGCAGAACGCCAAGATCGTGACCCTGGGCGAACGGGTGGACGACGTGTTCGTGCTTACCGATGCCAATAACCAGCCATTGTCGGATCCCGATCTGTGCGAGCGTCTTCAGCAGACGATTGTCAGAAAGCTGGGCAGCAGTGACCAGCAGGCCGACAGCAACAACCCAAGCCAGCTTTCCATCGGGCCCTGAGGATCAACGGGAATGAATAACGACCTGCAGCGATTGCAGCCCTACCCTTTCGAAAAATTGCGCCAGCTGATCGCGGATGTGACGCCCAACCCACAGTTGCGCGCCATCTCGCTGTCGATCGGAGAACCCAAGCATCCTTCCCCGCCCTTCGTGCTGGAAACCCTCGCCGCCAATCTGGAAAAAGCTGCGGTATACCCCACCACGCTAGGTCTTGCCGAGCTGCGCGAAGCGATCGCCGAATGGCTGATCAGACGCTTCGAGCTGGCTCCCGGGAGCCTGGATCCGCAACGCAACGTGCTGCCCGTGACCGGCACCCGTGAGGCGCTGTTCTCGTTCACCCAGGCAGCGGTTTCACGCCTACCCGACGCACTGGTAGTCAGCCCAAATCCGTTTTATCAGATCTACGAGGGCGCCGCGCTGCTTGCCGGTGTCGAACCACATTATCTTGCCTGTGACCAGAACAACGCTTTCGTCCCGGATTTTGCCAGCATTGATCCGTCGGTCTGGCAGCGTTGCCAACTGCTGTTCATCTGCAGCCCCGGCAATCCGACCGGCGCCGTGATACCCATCGAAACACTGCAGACACTTATCCATCTGGCCGATGAGCACGACTTCATCATTGCCTCCGACGAGTGCTACAGCGAAATTCACGCCCCCGACGCACCAGCACCGGTGGGCCTGTTGCAGGCCTGTGCCAGCCTCGGACGAAACGACTTCCGCCGCTGCGTGGTATTCCACAGCCTTTCCAAACGCTCCAACCTGCCGGGACTGCGCTCCGGATTCGTCGCCGGCGACGCGGCCCTGTTGGCGCCCTATCTGACCTACCGCACCTACCACGGCTGTGCGATGCCGATCCCGACGCAACTGGCCAGCGCCGCCGCCTGGCGTGACGAAGCCCATGTTCGTGACAATCGCCAGCAGTATCAGGCCAAGTTCGACGCGGTGCTGGAAATCCTTGGCGACGTGCTGGACGTACAGCGGCCGGACGCGGGCTTTTACCTCTGGCCGCGCACGCCGATCGACGATGAACGTTTCACTCGCGAGCTGCTCGCCGAGCACAACGTTGCGGTGGTGCCGGGGCGTTACCTGTCCCGGGAAATTGACGGGTATAATCCGGGCGCCGGTCGCGTACGCATGGCGCTAGTGGCCTCTCTGGAAGACTGTATCGAAGCGGCCTGGCGCATTCGCCGGTATGTAGAAGGATTGCCCACATGATCACGCTGTACGGCATCAAAGCCTGCGACACCATGAAAAAAGCCCGCGCCTGGCTCGACGAGCGCGGCATCGCCTATAGCTTCCATGACTACAAGAAGGAAGGCATCGACCCGAGCGTGCTGCGTCAGTGGTGTGCCGAGCATGGCTGGGAGAAGATCCTCAACCGCCAGGGCACGACCTTTCGCAAGCTCGACGAAGCGGACAGGCAGAATATCGACACGGAAAAGGCCATCGCGCTGATGCAGGCCAACCCCTCGATGATAAAGAGACCGGTACTGGATACCGGCGCACAGCGGCTGGTTGGCTTCAAACCCGAGTGGTATGCCACAGCTTTCGACTGATCCATGCACAGTATTCAAGGAACCCCCCATGAGTGAATGTTTCAGCCTGGCGTTCGGCGTCGGCACCCAGAACAGCGCCGGTCAATGGCTCGAGGTCTTCTATCCGCAGCCGCACCTGCACCCGGCCGCAGGGCTGCTCAAGGTGATCGCGGATCAGCTCGGCTACGCAGGCGGAAATCAGGCTCTCGAGCTCCGTCACAGCCAGTGCGAGGCGCTCTCCAGCGCCATCGAGGCTGCCGGTTTCGCCGAGGCGGCCGGTGTCGTGGCCCAACTGGCCAGCAGCACCCGCCCATTGGTGTGCACCGTGCTGGCCACCGACGAGGCACCTACCTCGACCCCCGAGGCCTACCTGAAGCTGCACCTGCTCTCGCACCGCCTGGTCAAGCCGCACGGTGTGGTGTTGGCCGGCATATTCCCGCTGCTGCCGAACGTGGCCTGGACCAATCAGGGCGCTATCGACATCACCGAGCTGCCACAGCGCCAGCTGGCCGCGCGCCTGAAGGGTGAAACCCTCAACGTGCACAGCATCGACAAATTCCCGTCGATGACCGATTACGTGGTACCGGCGGGCATACGTATCGCCGACACCGCCCGTGTGCGTCTGGGCGCCTATGTAGGCGAAGGCACCACCGTGATGCACGAGGGCTTCATCAACTTCAATGCCGGCACTGCGGGCACCAGCATGGTCGAAGGTCGCATCTCGGCCGGCGTGTTCGTCGGCAAGGGCTCGGACCTGGGCGGCGGCTGCTCGACCATGGGCACCCTGTCCGGTGGCGGCAACATCGTGATCTCGGTGGGCGAAGGCTGCCTGATCGGCGCCAACGCCGGTATCGGTATCCCGCTGGGTGACCGCTGCACGGTAGAGGCGGGCCTATACATTACGGCCGGCATCAAGGTGGCCCTGCTGGATGATGCAGACAACCTTGTAGAGATCGTCAAGGCACGTGATCTGGCCAATCAGGCCGATCTGCTGTTCCGCCGCAATTCACAGACCGGCGCCATCGAGTGCAAGACCAACAGGAGTGCGATCCAGCTGAACGAGATGCTGCACGCTCACAACTGAGCCAGCAACCTGGGTGACGGAAAAGGTCTGCCTCGTGCAGACCTTTTTTGTGCCTGAAGTTCAGCGCAGCAGGCGCTCGACGATCTTCGCTGCGACGTTCAGACCGAAGGTTCCGGTGACCATGGAAACCGCGCCCAGGCCACCCTCGCAATCCAGCTTGACCACCTCGCCATCGAATACCTTGGTCCGGCAGACACTGCCGTCGGGCTGTGGGTAGGTGAGCTGCTCGGTAGAATAGACACAGGGCACGCCGAAACTGCGTTTGCTCTCCGCCCGCGGGAAGTTGTGATTGCGCCTTAACATCGAGCGGGTCTTGGCTGCCAATGGGTCGTTGGTAGTCCTCGACAGATCCGCCACCTTGACCTGCAGCGGATCGAACTGCCCTGCCGCGCCCCCGGCGGTGACGATCGGAATCTTGCGCCGCTTGCACCAGGCGATCAGCGCAACCTTGGCCTTGATGCTGTCGATGCAGTCGGCCACGGCGTCCAGGTCACTGGTGATGTAGTCGGGGAGGTTCTTTTCCGACACGAAATCCATGATCGGACTGACCTCGCAGGCTGGATTGATCGCGCGCAGCCGTTCAGCCATCACCTCCACCTTCGGACGTCCGATCTGGTCCTGCAGGGCCGGCAACTGGCGGTTGGTATTGGTCTGGCAGACCTCGTCCAGGTCGATGAGGGTAATGCGGCCGATACCCGTCCGCGCAAGCGCCTCGGTCGCCCAGGAGCCCACGCCGCCGATACCGACTATCGCCACATGACTCGACTGCAGCCGAGCCAGCCCCTCGCGCCCGTACAGGCGTGCTATACCACCAAAACGCGGATCATCTGTTGCCATGTGCTACCTCATGCAGTAACCGGGGATTATATCAGCGCCGCGCCGCTTCGCGGCTGATCAAAAACCGCTCAGGGAGCGGCAACGGTGACTGGATGACAGCCCGAAGAGCTTATCCTGCGGTTATCCACAGGTTCATCCACCGGAACTGTGCACAAGTCTCCCGGTTGGATACGCGCGGCGGCTGTGGGACACTGCGCACCATCCCAACAGCAGTAGACACAGCATGCCTCGTCCGAGCCCGCCTTCAGACACGCGTAAACCCGGCGCAGCCAGTCCCCACCCGCGCAATCGCCACCAGGGCCAGTACGACTTCGCCCGCCTGATCGCCCAGGCACCGGAGCTGGCGAAGTACATGCGCACGGGCGTGCACGGTCAGCCGACCCTGGATTTTGCCAACCCTGCCGCGGTCCGCGCGCTGAACCGGGCGCTGCTGCAGGCGCACTATGGAATAAACGACTGGGATATTCCCGACGGCTATCTATGCCCGCCGGTGCCGGGGCGCGCCGACTATCTGCACGCGCTGGCCGATCTGCTCGCCAGCAGCCATGATGGTCAGCGTCCAGAAGGCCCCGGCCTGCTCGGCCTGGACGTCGGCACCGGTGCCAATCTCATTTATCCTCTGATCGGACAGGCCGAGTACGGTTGGCGTTTCATCGGGTCCGACATCGACCCGGTAGCGCTGGACAATGCTCGTCAGCTGATCCAGGCAAACCCGCGACTGGCCAGCGAGATTTCCCTGCGCCTGCAGCCCGACCCAAGGGCGATCTTCGACGGTCTCATCCAGCCGGGCGAGCGAATCGACTTCACCCTCTGCAACCCGCCTTTTCATGCCAGCGCAGAAGAGGCCCGCGACGCCAGCCGGCGCAAATGGCGAAACCTGCGCGGCTCGGCCGCCGAGATACTGAACTTCGGTGGTCGCCACAACGAGCTGTACTGCGCTGACGGGGAGGCCGGTTTCCTCGCTCGCATGGCCGAGCAGAGCGTGGCCTGCCGAGAGCAAGTATTCTGGTTTTCAAGCCTGGTCTCCAAGGCGGCGAACCTGCCGTCCCTGACCACCCAGCTCACCCATCTCGGCGCCTGCGACGTGCGTACTATCGCGATGGCGCAGGGCAACAAGCGCAGTCGCTTCGTCGCCTGGACCTTTCTCGACAAAAGGCAGCGCAGAGCCTGGCGGAAAGCGCGCTGGCCTGCGCCGGAAGCTCCGGCCTGAGGTTTCAACTCTGATATCATGCGGCTTTCCATTCAGCAGGACAGTCGAGTCATGACCGAGCTTTCTCCTACCCTTGCGTTGGCCTGCGAGCTGATCGCCCGCGATTCCACGACGCCAGAGGACGCAGGCTGCCAGCAGCTGATGGCTGAGCGCCTGGCCGCTTGCGGTTTTCGCATCGAGCCGATGCGTTTTGGCGAGGTCGAGAATCTCTGGGCGCGGCGTGGCGAGGAAGGTCCGGTGCTGTGCTTCGCCGGCCATACTGACGTGGTTCCAACCGGCCCGCTGGAACGCTGGCAAAACCCGCCATTCGAGCCGACCGTCATCGATGGCATGCTGCATGGCCGTGGCGCAGCGGACATGAAGGGCAGTCTTGCATCCATGGTGATCGCCGTGGAGCGTTTCGTCGCCGAACATCCGGATCACCATGGCTCGATCGCTTTCCTGATCACCAGCGACGAGGAGGGCCCCGCCGTGGACGGCACCGTACGGGTGGTCGAGACCCTGCAAGCGCGCCGGGAAAAAGTTGACTGGTGCATCGTCGGGGAGCCCTCCAGTACCGAGCATGTGGGTGATATCGTCAAGAACGGTCGCCGCGGATCATTGAACGCTCGCCTGGTAATCAAGGGCAAGCAGGGACATGTGGCCTATCCACACCTGGCCCGCAATCCGATTCACCTGGCCGCGCCGGCGCTCGCCGAGCTGGCCGCGGAAAACTGGGACAACGGCAACGCGTTCTTTCCACCGACGAGCTTTCAGATCTCCAATATCCATTCCGGCACCGGAGCGACCAACGTGGTGCCCGGTGAACTGGAAGCCCTGATCAATTTCCGCTTTTCCACCGAGTCCACGGTGGAGTCGTTGCAGGCCCGCACCCGAGCGATACTCGACCACCACGGCCTCGAATACGAGTTGAGCTGGACAGTCAGCGGCCTGCCTTTTCTCACCGAGCCGGGCGCCCTGCTGGACGGCGTCGCAGCAGCGATTCTCGAGGTGACCGGCCGGCAGACCCAGCCCTCGACCTCCGGCGGCACCTCGGATGGCCGCTTCATCGCAACAATGGGCACCCAGGTGGTCGAACTGGGGCCGGTGAACGCCACCATCCACCAGGTAAATGAACGTATCTCGGCAGCGGACCTGGACACCCTGACCGACATCTACCAGGCCACCCTGAAGCGGCTGCTCGCCTGATGCTGGAACTGACCTGCCCCCAATGCCATGCACCGCTCAGCCAGCAGGGCGCGCAGTGGCGCTGCGAGAACAACCATAGCTACGACCAGGCACGCCAGGGCTACCTGAACCTGCTGCTGGTGCAGCACAAGAACAGCCGTCAGCCGGGGGACACGCCGGCCATGCTCGGTTGTCGCCAGGCATTTCTCGATGCCGGGCACTACCAGCCGGTCAGCGAAGCGATCAACCGCCTATTCAGCGGCCTGGCTCCGGGATCGCTGCTGGACATGGGGTGCGGCGAGGGCTATTACACCGCCCGCCTGGCCGCAGCACTGCAGGGTGCGACCCTGGGAGGGCTGGATATCAGCAAGGATGCCATCATCAAGGCCTGCCGGCGTGATCGCTCGATTCGCTGGGTAGTTGGTTCCAGCGCACGCCTGCCGATCGCCAACGCCAGCGTCGATGCGCTGCTCTGCGTATTCAGCCCCTGGTCCTGGGATGAGTGCCTGCGCACCCTGCGCCCCGGCGGACACCTTCTGCTGGTCGGCCCTCACGGTGATCACCTGCGTCAACTACGTGCGGCCCTGTATGACGAGGTTCACCCGACCCCGGACCTGCTCAAGGATCTGCCGGAGGCACTGCGTGTCGTCAGCGACGAGACGCTGCGCTATCCTCTGAACCTGAACACGACCGACATGGCAAACCTGATCGGCATGACCCCGCACGGAGTACGTAGTGCCCCCGCCCGGCAGCAACAGGCCATTGATGAGGGTCTGCCTGGCCTGGAGGTCGCCATGCGTCTGGTCACCCTGCAACGCAGCTGAGGATACCCCGTGCGCCAACCCGATATCGAAATCTACCTGCGTAACGAGCACCTCGACGCCCTGCTCGAGTGGCTCGGCAGCACTGTGGGCACGCTTGTACTGCAGGCCCCCGCCGGGCAAACCCAGCGCGGAATCCTGACCACCACCACCCCCATACCGCTGATGATAGTGCGCAAGGCAGCGGGCAAGTGGGCGAGTATCTGGTTCGAGAGTCCCGATACACCCTGGGCGACCGACGCGGAATGCGCCCGGGCAGTGCATTCCGCCACTGGTCAGGAAGTGCGCTGCTCGGTCGGCGGCTGGACCGAATCCGATGGCGAAGCCGATGCAGACCGCTGGCTGAAAGTGAACGCCGAAGGCGAAACCGAATTCGTCTGGGCGCAGAAACCTTGAGATAACACCTCACCGGAACGGAGGATTGCAAAGATGAATCAGGCGCTCATCGTGGCCTGCCCGGCCTGCAACCGCAAAAATCGTCTGCCAGCCGATAGATTGAGCGCCGCGCCCACTTGCGGCGCCTGCAAGCGACCACTTTTCACCGGCAAGCCGTTGGCGCTGGGCTCATCGGCATTCGAAGCGCATACCCAGGCTGATCTGCCGGTACTGGTAGACTTTTGGGCTCCCTGGTGCGGGCCGTGCCGCCAGTTCGCGCCGGTGTTCGAGCAGGCTGCTGCGGAACTCGAACCCAGGGTACGGCTGGTGAAGGTAAATACCGAAGACGAGCCAGCACTTGCCGCGCGCTACGCAATCCGCAGCATTCCAACACTGCTCATACTCCGGCGCGGTCAGGAAGTGGCCAGGATTGCCGGCGCCCTTCCCGCCGCCCAGCTTCGCCAGTGGGTCGCTCAACACCTATAGTCTGGAGCGGCCGGGCATCGCCCGGTCCGCACAGCCAGCGGTTCAGAGCTTCGCGACGTCTTCCGCCTGAAGCCCCTTCTGGCCTTCGGTGACGGTGAATTCGACCTTCTGCCCTTCGACCAGCGTTCGGTGTCCGTCACCGCGAATGGCGCGGAAGTGAACGAATACGTCTGGACCTGAGGTCCGCTGGATGAATCCAAAACCCTTGGCATCGTTGAACCACTTCACGGTGCCCGTCTCGCGCTCGGCCATTCCCTCGATCTCCACAACAATTGATCAGCTCGCAGCGTCGGATTGCTGCGACAACCGACACTTCGTCACCGGCTACAAGCCCATGAGTGATACACAACCTGCTCCGCAGCTGCACGAAGCACTTTGTGTTATCCGAAGGTCAGTTTCGATTCTAGCCAAAGCGCCTGCAAGCGCAAGAGACACCCCGGACAGGCGTCCGGGGTGGGAGGGCTCACTCGGCAACGGCTTCGCTGCCGGCCTGAGTGCGAATGATGTGCTCGCGGCGCTTGGCAAGGCTTTCGACCTGCCCGATCCCAAGCTGGAATGCCCAGCGTGGATCGGCGTTGACACCCAGGTTGCCCTCTTGCGGTTGCTCGAACCGGTCGATGAGCAACCAGAATCGGCCGTCGAGATCGTAAAGACTCGCCTCGAGTTCGGCGCCTTCCCAGGTGCTGACATGCATGCGCAGTTCCGGCTCACCCAAAGCCAGATCACTGCGCAGTGCAACGTTCTGCGCACGCAGGTTGATCAGCGCAAGTACCATGCTGTTTATCCAGCGCTCGTTACCTGCCTGCTGCTCATCGGCGAGCCCGACGACGCGAAAGTTGTATTCCCCCTCACCGCTCTTCTCGAGCTCCAGCACGTCCCCATCGGGATGCGTCCAGCGCGCCGTAGCCGCCTGCTGCATGGGGATCGAGATCACGTCCAGCGCGAGCCAGTCGGCACTGTTGACCGACATGGTCAGAGGCCTATTGACCAGCCATACCTGATCATTCCCGACGAGCCGCACGAGCTGACCGCTACCAACCTCATTACCATAGAGCAGGCCCAGCTCCTGTTCTCCGCCGGCAAAGCTCACCGACAGGGGCGGGTTGTCCGAATCAGCAGACTGATCCAGTCCCAGGCGCTGATGATGCGCCGGATTGGCAGTCTGATCCTCGACAATGCGCGCACCACGCACTGCATGCAGCAGCGCAGCGATACGCTCACGCTGGGCCGGGTAGCCCGCGTGACTCGCCACACCCCAGACATCACCCTCCCGCACCAGCTCTACACTGTTGGCGCCGCGGCCCACGGCGATCCGCTCGGCACCACCGATGATTCCCAGTTGGCCGTCATCGAGCAGTGGCCGACTGGAAAGGTCCTCGATTCGGTCACTGCCCTGCTGCCAGACCGCAATGGTAACCAGCACTGCAGCGAGCAGCGCCAGCACCAGTATCACCTTGCTTTTCATCCGCCCCCCTTATGCCGATGCCGAACGGCGGCGCAGCCGTCCAACCAGCCACCAGACCAGTACGCCGAGCGTGAGTATTGCAGGAACCAGCGCGATATTGATCACCCGCAAGCGGGCACCCAGGCGCTCGATGTCGGCGTTGAGTTGAAAGCGCACGTCACGAAGCTGTTTACGAATTTCCAGCTTCTCGTCCAGATAGCGCTGAATCTCCTCCTGCTGCGCGGGAGTCAGCTCGGTGAGCTGGGTCGGGTCCTGACCCTGCTGCATCTGTGCCAGACGCTGCTCGGTTTCGGCCAGGCGCTGCTGCAGCCGCTGCTCGCTGGCACGGAAACGCCGCTCGGCTTGCCGCTGCAACTCCTCGACCACGGTGAACGGCCGGCTGAAGTCGCCACGGGAACGAATGCTGATCAGGGCCTCCGAGCCGGACAGGTTGTCCAGCGCGTTGATCAGCAGCCCGCCGTTGTCAGCCCATGGCTGTGGAACACGTTGGCCGAAAAAGTCCTGAACGCGAACCCACATGCGATCGGTCAGCATGTCGGTGTCCGCCACCAGCATGACGTTGATGTTGTCCGCCGAGCGAACAGCCGGTTCGCGCCCTTCCAGACCCTCCGGATAGGCCGTCGATGCCGGACCAGACAGCCGAGCCGCGAAATGGTAGGTCTGGTCGTCCGAGCGGAAGCCGCTGAGCAGGGTTTCCGGGTCTTCAAGTGTCATGAAGCGGCTGGAGTCGACCAAGGCGCTGTTCTGCGTACTGGACAGCAGCGGCGTGAAACGGGTGCTGGACCCCTCAAGCGGAATCAACGCCCCGCCACTCGCAACGGTAAGCAGGCTAAGTGGCGCGGTTACCGTGTCATCAGTATCCAGCTGAGCCGCCTGCAGTTCGAGCCAGCCGATATGGCGAGCAGGCGGCTGCCCCTGGCCCCGTCCAACCGACATGCCAAGGCGCGTATCGAGCACAACTTTCTCGGGGTCGTAGCCGACCCCCCATGCCGCCAGTAGCGGCCCGAGATCCGACGCGCGGCCATCAGCCATCATTTCCATCATGGCTTCCTGGCTCTGGTCCGATTCGGCCATCGGGTCGATGAACGCCAGCAAACGACCGCCCCGCAACACGAACTGGTCGACGGCGAAAAGCGCTGCTTCGGTCAGCGTTTTCGGGTGCACCAGCAGCAGTACCTCGACGTCCTCAGGGATCTCATCCAGGTCGGGCTCCAGATTGCGGATCGTGAACATCTGCCGAATCTGCTCGAAAGCGACCCATGGTGGGAGACCCTGCCCGGTCATGGGGTTCATACCGCCGGCCATCGGCAGCCCGGTGATCAGACCGATCTGGGGCTTCTCTTCCTGGGCCAGACTGTTGACCAGACGACTCAGCTCGTATTCCAGCAGCCCCTCCTGCTCCAGTGCGAAGAAGGGAATGACTTCCCGCTGGGCAAGGGTGTTGGTCCCGGCGAGGCCGAAGTACAACTGTTCGCCGGTCTGCCCCAGCGGGACGGCCTGAAGACCGAACTCGGCGGCACGGTCCTCGGCCTCGGAGAACGGCTGCGGATCGATGATGTGCAGGCGCAGCTTGTCGCCGGCCACACGCTCGTACTCGCGCAGCATTTCTTCGACCCGACGCGCGTAATTGCGCAGGACCACCATGTCGCGGCTGGCACGGTCGGAGAAGAAGAAATACAGATTGATCGGCTCGTCCAGATCCTTGAGGATCTGTCGGGTGCCGTCGGAAATGGTGTAGAGCTTCTGTTCGGTCAGGTCCAGCCGAGCACCGGGCAGCAGCACGCTCGAAGCCATGTTGAAGGCAATGAAGGCGAGCAGCAGCACCAGCAGGCCGGTACCGGAATACATGATACGTTTCATTGATGTTTCTCCTCGCCTCAATCGGCCTTTTTCAGGTCGATGACAATCGCGGTGGCCAGCAACCAGGCCGCCATGAGCGATATGAAATACAGCAGGTCACGCAGATCCAGAACGCCCTTGCTGATGGCGTCGAAGCGAATCAGGAAACTGAGTGAGGCGATGGCATCGAGCAGCCACTGGGGCGCCCAGCCGGTGAACACGTCCAGTACCAGCGGAAAGCCGCTGACAATGAACACGAAGCAGGCCACGACGCTGAGGATGAAGGCGATCACCTGATTCTTGGTCAGCGCCGACATGCACGAGCCGATGGCGAGATAGCCTCCAGCCAGCAGCCAGCTACCCAGATATCCGGTAAAGATGGCGCCGTTGTCCGGGTCCCCCAGATAGTTGACGGTGATGATGATCGGGAAGGTCAGCAACAGCGCAATACCGATGAACACCCAGGCTGCCAGAAACTTGCCCAGCACCATGTCCGACCGGGAAACGGGCAGGGTCATCAGCAGCTCGATGGTGCCCGACTTGCGCTCTTCGGCCCATAGACGCATGGCTACCGCAGGTACCAGAAACAGGTATAGCCAGGGATGGAAGTTGAAGAAGGGGTTCAAATCCGCCTGACCGCTTTCGTAAAAGCCGCCCAGATAAAAGGTGAACACACCTGACAGCACCAGGAAGATCACGATGAATATGAATGCCAGCGGAGTGGCGAAATAGCTGGCCAACTCCCGCTTGAAGATCACGCCGAGGTTTTTCATGCGGCTTTCTCCGTCAGGGTGCGGAACACTTCATCCAGACGACCGCGCTCGACGGAAAGCTCCTGCACCGGCCACTGATGGGTGCGCGCGAACTCGCCCACCGCTGGAAAGATCACTTCACCCGGCTTGGCCAGTACGGTGAGCAACCTGCCGTCACGCTGTGTTTCGACCTCTAGCACGCCTGGCAGGGCGAGCAGCGGGGAGCCATCGACCGGTTGCTGCAGGGCGACAGTCACGGCCTGATGGTAGCGAGAGCGGGCTTCTAGTTCGTCGGGGGTGCCATCGGCAAGCAGCTTGCCATGGGCAATGACCACGGCGCGGGTGCAGACCGCGCTGACCTCCTCGAGGATATGCGTGGAAATCACCACTATCTTGTTGCTGCCGCTGGCCAGTTGCTTGATCAGGTTGCGCACCTGGTGCTTCTGATTAGGGTCCAGACCATCGGTTGGTTCATCGAGAATCAGCACAGCGGGGTCATGCAGGATCGCCTGCGCCAGGCCCACGCGACGCTTGAAGCCCTTGGACAGGGTCTCGATACTCTGATCGAGCACGCCCTGCAGCTCGACCTGCTCGATGGCCCGATCCACGGCGCTGCGCCTCGCGCTGCCACCAAGACCGCGCACTTCAGCGATGAACTCCAGGAAACGCCTGACGCGCATGTCTCCATAGCAGGGCGCTCCCTCGGGCAGGTAGCCCATCTGCTGCTGGGCCTGAAGAATCTGGGTCTGAATGTCAAACCCGCAAACCGAGGCAGTACCGCCGTCCGGGGTCAGAAACCCGGTCAGCATCTTCATGGTCGTGGATTTGCCCGCCCCATTGGGACCGAGGAAACCCAGTACTTCGCCTGGCTGCACGTCGAAGGACAGGTTGTCCACTGCGACATGCTCGCCGAATCGTTTGGTGAGGCTGTTTATCTTTATCATGGCCTTCTATATTTCCCCCTTGGTACTGGTGCACGCAGCTGGTCACCTGCGACACGCAAGGATACATGGATTGATGGCACAAAGGGGGGATAGCTCAGGCGGAACGTAAACAACTGATGACCGCGCGAAAGCGCGGTAGGCACGTCCGTCTGCCCCTTGGCAAGCGACCGGTATCCGCGTAGTCGAGGCCGAATATATTTAGCGAGGCCGGGCATTTCAAGAGCCGCAGGCAGGCTTAGGCTAGCCGCAGCCGAGTGCGCTGTAACCAATCATTAAAACCGCTAGAATCGGCACTGCGAGCCCTCTACCGAACAAGAGAATGACATGTCCGCCCAGTACTCCACCTTTTTCGGCCGCCTGCGCTTCGGGCTGCTTCGTCGACTGCTTTATCTCTGGGCCCGTTCGGAGCGAATCGGCAAGACCAGTATTGTCCAGTCGCTGGACCTGAACGCGCCGATCATCTATGTGCTGCCCTACCGCTCGCTATCCGATCTGCTGATAGTCGACCGCGAGTGTACCCGCGCCGGACTGCCACGTCCGGTGCGGGCGCCGGCCGAACCCCTTCCGGAGGCCGAATCCTTCGTGTTCCTGAGCAAGCAGCACGCGTTCATTGCCCGCCCTGATCCGCGGGAGCAGTCGCCGCGGCTATTGCGTGCTCTGGCCTCGGTGGAAGACTTCGCCCGCGGCGATGTGCAGCTGGTACCCGTCTCGGTATTCTGGGGACAATCGCCGGACGTGGAATCGTCGCCGATCAAGCTCCTGTTCGCCTACAACTGGGACATGGGGGGACGCCTGCGCAAACTCTTCGCCGTTTTGCTGCATGGGCGCAAGATCCGGGTACGCTTCGGTCCACCGCTGTCACTCCGGGAACTGGTCGACGAAGGCCTCGGCCATGAGCGCAATGTCCGCAAGGTAAATCGCCTACTGCGGATGCATTTTCGCCAGCAGCGAGCCGCTGTGGTCGGTCCGGACATCGCCAATCGGCGCCTCTTGCTAAAGGGGTTGCTGCATGCTCCGGCAGTACGCGAGGCCATAGCCAGCGAGGCACAGGCCCGGGGCATCAAGGAAGAGAAGGTTCGCCGCGAAGCGGCCCGCTACGCTAATGAAATCGCCGCGGACTTCACCTACACCATCATTCGCTTTCTCGAGGTGGTGCTGTCCTGGTTCTGGAACAAGCTCTACCAGGGCGTACGGGTCAATCATATCGAGCGGGTCCAGGAAATCGCCCGGGGCAACGAGATCATCTATGTGCCGTGCCACCGGAGCCACATCGACTACCTGTTGCTGTCCTACCTGCTGTTTCGCAACAGCCTGACGCCTCCGCACATCGCGGCGGGCATCAACCTGGACATGCCGGTGATAGGCGGCATTCTGCGCCGTGGAGGTGCCTTCTTCATGCGTCGCACCTTCAAGGGCAACCGCCTCTACACGGCGGTCTTCAACGAGTATCTGCACACGCTGTTCAGCCGGGGTTTCCCGGTAGAGTACTTCATCGAAGGGGGCCGCTCGCGCACCGGACGCACGCTGGCACCCAAGACCGGCATGCTGGCCATCACTCTGCGCAGTTTCCTGCGCTCGAACCGCCGCCCAATTGTTTTCATGCCCGTCTATATCGGTTACGAACGGGTGCTCGAGGGACGAACCTATCTCGGTGAGCTGCGCGGCCAGGCCAAGAAGAAGGAGTCGTTTTTCGATATCTTTCGGGTATTGTCCGCACTCAAGCTGCGGTTCGGGCAGGTGGCGGTCAATTTCGGCGAACCGGTGTCCCTGGCGGGCTTTCTCGATCAGCAACAGCCCGGATGGCGGCAGTCCGACCATGGCCCGCAGTTCCGACCTGACTGGCTGAATGATGCGACCAACCAGCTTGGCCGCACGCTTGCCCGCTCGATCAATGCCGCCGCCGACGCCAACCCGGTCAATCTGGTGGCGCTGGTGATGCTTTCGACGCCGCGCCTGGCACTGGATGAGCCTGCCCTGGTGCGGGTGCTCGACACCTACATGGGACTGCTCAGACGGGTGCCCTACAGCAGCAGCGTTACGTTGCCGGAGCTCGATGGTCAGGGGCTGATTCGCCACGTCGAAGATATGGACATGATCGGCCGGCAGTCCGATGCCCTTGGGGAAATACTGTATCTGGACGAGCCCCAGGCCGTTCTGATGACCTACTACCGAAACAATGTGCTGCACCTGGTGGCGCTTCCGGCTCTGATCGCTTGTCTGTTCATGAACAATTCGCGGATGACCCGTTCGCACATCGAGAAGCTGATCACCGCTATTTATCCCTACCTTCAGGCCGAGCTGTTCATGCACTGGGACGAAGCGGAGCTGCCGGGGGTTATCAACTCATGGATCGACGGTCTGGTCGCCGAGAAGCTGCTTACAGAAGATGACGGACAGGTCCTGCGCCCCGACCCCAGCTCGCGTGAGTTCGTCCTGCTGAGTCTCCTGGCGCGCAGCGTCATTCAGATTCTGGAACGGTTTTACATGGTCGCAGCCTTGCTGCTGAACAACCCCAACGGCAGCCTTACCGCGGAGGAACTGGAGAGCCTGTGTTCGGTGATGGCTCAGCGGCTGTCGATTCTGCACGGGCTGAACGCCCCAGAGTTTTTCGACAAGACGCTGTTCCGCCAATTCATCAGCCGACTCGGCGAAATGGAGGTGCTCAGTACCGATACGGACAACCGACTGCATTATCGGGCAGAGCTGGAAGACATCGCCGAGAACGCCGCCAAACGCGTCCTGACCGCCGAAATCCGCCTGTCGATCAAACAGGTGGCGCGGACCTCGTCGGGCTGAAGGTTCAGGCCAGCCGGCGCAGTCCGTAAATGTCATAACGACTGGACTGCCCGGCAATCTCGGCTGTGGGTGCCCTCCCCTCGATCGCCGGCGCCTTGCGCGCCCGCTTGACCACCACCCGGTGACTGGCCAGCCGGAGCGCAGCCTCGAGCAGGGCAGGAGCGTCCATGTCGTCACCCGCCAGCGGGCGAAACAGACGCATCTCCTTCTTCACCAGTGCCGATTTCTCCCGATGAGGAAACATCGGGTCGAGGTGGATCACCTGAGGTATCGGTAATTCCCAGGCATCCATGGCAGCAATAGCATCGACCTCGATGAAGCGCATTCGGGAGACGATCTCGGCCACCTCTCCACCAGCCTGCAGGGCGCGCTGCAGGCCGTCCTCGAGCAGTGCGGCGATGACCGGCTGTCGCTCCAGCAGTGTCACTTCGCAGCCCAGCGCAGCGAGCACGAAGGCATCGCGGCCAAGCCCGGCAGTAGCGTCCAGTACCGAGGGCCGCAGTGCACCCTTCAGGCCCACCGCACGGGCGACCATCTGCCCTGCCCCGCCGCCGAACTGCCGCCGATGGGCCAGAGCTCCCTCGACGAAGTCGACCCGCACCAGGCCCGGGGCGTCAGGGCCGGTGGCTCTTAGGGCAAGGCCATCGTCATCGCATTGCAGCAACAGCGGGTAGTCGGACGAGAAGGCGTCGAGGCAGGGGCAAGCAAGGCGCTCGGCCAAACCCGCAGCCCGTGCATGCTGATCAGGGGTAGCGGCAAGCACCGCCAGCGAGGGCAGCGTCAAGAGACCACCCAAATCGGATCAGGCGTAAAGATCGAGACCGAAGATGCCCTCGGCGTCCGGGTCCGGGAGGCTCGCAGTGCTCTGATAACTGGCCAGCGCGGCGTTGCTGCGTCCGTATACCGGTTCCTGGGACTCGCGACGGGCCGGAATGTATTCTGCATTCGGCGCCAGAGCACTGACCGCTCGGGGCGCGAGGGTAGCGACCGGCTCCACCGGCGCAGCGGGAGCACTGAGTCCGGCACGCACGGGCTCGCTGTTGGCCGGCGCAACAGGACGCAGGCCGCGATCGGGCAGAGAGCTGAGGGAATTGAAGCCATCCAGACGCATGGGTAGGACTCCAGGCTAGTAAGGCGCAGATTAACCGGTCTCGGCCGGCGGCGCAAAGCCCGCCGACGAAACCACGTGTCTGTGCTATGACCACGCAAGGCGGCGATCTATCCCGCCCTGGGGGTCGCGATCTCGTCGCGCAGATACACCGGCTGGGCATCTGCCGCGTCGAGCAGTTCACCAGCCTGCCAATGCGGCAGCGCCAGCGCCAGCAGGTCCCGGGCATCCGGCAGGTAATCCGGAAAGCTCCTTTCCACACTGACCGCCAGCCGCGCCCCGTATTGCCAGCCGGTACCCGCGCCCACCGGCGCGTCCATCCCCGCCGCCAACGTTACCCGTTCCGGCGGTGCCACGATCTCGGTGCCACGAAGTCGCATGACGCCGTCGGTCACCTGATAACAGCCCCAATAGACTTCGTCCATACGCGCATCGATAGCTGCGCACACGCTTTGCGCCCCCTCCTCCCGCCAGGCCCGCTGAGCCAGCGCCGCGAGGTTCGAGATGCCGATCACCGGCTTGCCGGTGGCGAACGCCAGCCCCTGGACCATACCGGTGGCGATACGCACTCCGGTAAAGGCGCCAGGCCCGCGGCCAAACACCAGCGCATCGACCTGAGGCAGCCGGATACCCGCCTCCCCCAGAAGCTCATGCAGCATCGGCAGGAGGCGCTGGGCGTGAAGCCTGGGTATCACTTCGAATCGCCAGTAAAGACGACCTTCATGCAGAAGCGCCGCCGAGCAGGCCTCGGTAGCGGTATCCAGAGCGAGCAATGTGGGCATGGGCTTGAACCGTGATTCGAAACGAGCGCAAAGATCAGACAAAAGAGCCCGTACGACCAGGGTCGACGGGCTCGGGCATGACAGCTATCGGCTCAGGTAAGCGCAGCGAGCACCTTGGCGGTGATCTGGTCGACGCTACCAACACCCTCTACGCGGCTGCAGCGCGGTGCGCCCTTTTCCGCTTCGAGCTTGCTGTAAAAGGCTACCAGCGGCTTGGTCTGGGTGTGGTAGATCTCGAGACGCTTGCGGATGGTCTCTTCCTTGTCATCGTCGCGCTGGATCAGCGGCTCACCGGTGACATCGTCGTGGCCTTCGAGCTTCGGCGGGTTGTGCTGGACGTGGTAGACACGACCGGAACCCGGGTGAACGCGGCGCCCGGACAGGCGCGCGACAATTTCCTCGTCCTCGACCGCGATCTCCAGCACGTTGTCAATGGCGATACCGGCATCCTCCAGCGCTTCGGCCTGGGGAATCGTACGGGGGAAGCCGTCGAACAGAAAACCGTTGGCACAGTCCTCCTGGGTGATGCGCTCCTTGATCAGACCAATGATGAGATCGTCAGACACCAGCGCGCCGCTGTCCATTACTTCCTTGACCAGCAGCCCCATCTCGGTGCCGGCCTTGACCGCTGCGCGCAGCATGTCGCCAGTGGAGATCTGCGGGATACCGAATCGCTGGCAGATGAACTGGGCCTGAGTACCCTTGCCCGCACCGGGGGCTCCCAACAGGATGACACGCATTGTCGCACTCCTCATCTAACTTGAATTTGCGCCGCCCGTCTGCTCGTCGCGGGCTGGCCCCACCGGAATCGATGCCGGTGTCGGGGAACTGTGGCATGCCGCTGCATGCTGAAGGGCGTCCAACATACACGCCGAACCCGGCCGGCACAAGCTGGACGATAGTCGGTAACCTGACCGAGCGCGGCCGCGGGGGCTGCGCGCATAGTCAGCCGGTATTGCGCATGCCGGCGGCGATTCCCGCCACGGTAACCAGAAGCGCTCGCTCGAGCCGCTCATCCAGCGCACTGCCGAGGGTCCGGGTCCGCCCCAGCAACTCTGCCTGCAGCAGATGCAACGGGTCGGTGTAGGGGTTGCGTACCGCTACCGACTCGGCCAGCGCCCGGTTGTGAGCGAGCAATTCGCTGGTACCGCGCAGCGCCAGTACTACCTGCACCGCCTGCTCCAGCGCGGCCCGCAGACGCTCACCCAGCGGCCAGAGTTCCGGGTCGGCCAGGCGTTCTTCATAGAACCGGGCGATGTTTCCATCTGCCTTGGACAGCACCATCTCGAGCATCTCGATGCGAGCCAGAAAGAAAGGCCAGCCTGCCATCATTTCCTGCAGGCGTTCCCCTTCGCCGTGCTCCAGCGCCTCGGCGAGCGCCTGGCCGGCGCCCAGCCAGGCCGGCAGCATCATGCGCGTCTGGGTCCAGGCGAAAATCCAGGGAATGGCTCGCAGGGTCTCGATACCACCCTGCGAACGGCGCTTGGCCGGGCGACTACCCAACGGTAGACGTGCCAGCTCCTGCTCGGGCGTTGCCTGGCGGAAGTATTCGACGAAGCGCGGCTCCTCACGGACCACCCCGCGGTAGAGCTCAACCGACCGATCCGCCAACCTCTGCATGCAGTCGCGCCACGCCTGGCTGGGGGCAGGCGGCGGCAGCAGCGTGGCCTCCAGTACGGCACTGGTATACAGCTGCATGCTCTGCACCGCGATGGCCGGCAACCCGTATTTGAAGCGAATCATTTCGCCCTGTTCCGTCACACGGAACTGACCGTTCACCGAACCGGGCGGCTGGGAAAGGATAGCCATGTGCGCAGGTGCACCACCCCGGCCGACGGTGCCACCGCGCCCGTGGAACAAGCGAAGCCGCACGCCGAGCCGCTGACATACCTCGACCAGCGCCTCCTGGGCCCGATACTGCGCCCAGCCCGCCGCAAGCGCACCGGCATCCTTCGCGGAATCCGAGTAACCGATCATGACTTCCTGCTCGTCTCCGATCAGGCTGCGGTAGTCGGCGAGCGAGAGCAGCCGATCAATGACCGGCGCGGCATTATCCAGATCGTCGAGCGTCTCGAACAGCGGAGCGACGCGCATGGGCCGGCGTACGCCGACCATCTTGAGCAGAAGCTTGACAGCCAGCACATCGGAGGCACGGGCCGCCATGGAGATCACATAGGAGCCGAGCAGTTCAGCCGGCTGGGCTGCGACGACGCGACAGGTCTCGAGCACCTCCCGCGTTTCTGCAGTGGGTTCCCAGTCCGGAGGCAGCAGCGGTCTCCGACTGTGCAGCTCACCCAGCAGGAAACTGATTCGCCGATCCTCGTCCCAGTCTCCGTAGCGTCCCAGGCCAAGGTATTCGGTCAGCTCGGTCAGCGCGTCGGCATGGCGCGTCGCGTCCTGACGAATATCCAGCCGCACCAGTCCGATACCAAACGCATTGACGCGCCGCAGCGTATCCAGGAGAGCGCCGTCGGCGATCAGCTGCATGCCATTGTCACAGAGCGAACGGTAACAGCATTCCAGCGGCTCCCTGAGATCATCGAGCTGCTGCAGACAGCCGTCCGGCGATGGCAGATCTGCGGACAACGCAGCCTGCGCCCAGTCGCGGGTGATATGGAGGCGGCTTCGCAGCCGTTTGAGCAGAGCCCGGTAGGGCTCATCGACCTGGCCGGTTCGTGCCAGCAACTCGGCGCTGGCCACTTCCATCGAGAGCTGGGTGCTGAGGGCTTCGATATCGCGCAGATAAAGATCTGCTGCCATCCAGCGGCCGAGCAGTAGCACCTCTCGGGTTACCACCGCTGTCACGTTGGGGTTGCCATCCCGGTCACCGCCCATCCAGGACGCCACCTTGACTGGCACGCTGCGCAGCGGCAGATGCTCACCGGTGGCTCCGTGCAGATCCCGATCCAGTTGTCGCAGAAAGCGAGGCAGCGCTTGCCAGAGGGAGTTTTCGATGACCGCAAAACCCCATTTGGCCTCATCTACCGGGGTGGGACGGTTGCGCCTTATTTCATCGGTATGCCAGGCCTCGCTGATCAGTCTGGCCAGATCCGCGAGTACCTCTTCGCGTTCTTCTGCGGAAAGATCATCGTGATCACGCCGGGCGAGCGCTGCGGCGATGGCATCGTACTTCTGGATCAGGGTGCGCCTCGCCACTTCGGTCGGATGGGCGGTGAGCACCAGCTCGATGTCCAGATTCTCGACGTGGTGGCGAATATCGGCCGCCGCCATGCCGGCACTCTGCAGGCGCTGCAACAACTCCGGCACGCAGCGCTGCTCAAAGGGCACGGGGTCATGCTCACGACGACGGCGAATGCGATGGTATTGCTCGGCAATGTTGGCGAGATTCAGGAACTGGTTGAACGCTCTGCACACTGGCAGCAGCTGGTCGTCTGGCAGATCCTGCAGAGCAGCCAGCAGGGATGCATGGGTATCCTGCGCCGCCCGGCGGCTATGTTTGGCCCCCAGGCGAATCCGCTCGATGCGCTCGAGAAACGCGTCACCCAGATGCGCACGAATGGTCTGGCCGAGCAGTTCACCCATCTGATGAACGTCTTCGCGCAGGCGTAGGTCTATATCCATGTCGGCTCCTTTGGAATCAGACCACAGCATGCTGCCAGAGCCGCGCGCTGACAAGCCCCGCGCTGCACATGCCGAAGAGGTGAGACCGACCGCCTCAGCCGGCGATCATCGCCACAAGCGATCCACTTTTGGAGGGGAACCATGAAGATCCGTGACTTGACCCAGGAATGGGAGCGCATCGCAAAAGGACGCGTCACCCGCAACACCTACCAGGTTCGACTGACCGTGGAGGATGCCGCCCGGCTAGCTGCCCTGCATGACATGTATCCACGACGCTGCGTAGAGGATCTGATAACAGACCTTCTTTCCAGCGCACTGGAAGAACTTGAAGCGAGCCTGCCCTACAAGAAGGGCGACGAAGTAATCGCCTGGGACGAGATGGGCGATCCGCTGTACTCGGATGCCGGCCCTACCCCTCGCTACCTGGAGCTCAGCCGCAGGCATCTGCAGGAGCTGATCGCCCAGCAGCAGGGTACCGAGCACTGAGGGGAGCGGTCACAGCCCCTTTCGCTTGGCCTCGTTCCAGAGCTGGTCGAGTCTATCCAGGCCTGCCGCCTGCATGTTAGCGGGCGAATTGCCCATGGCCGACTCGACGTGGCGAAAACGCCGTTCGAACTTGGCGTTGCCCTGACGCAGCGCCTGTTCTGCATCGACCTTGAGGTGCCGTGCGAGATTGACCACTGAAAACAGCAAATCTCCGACCTCGTCGACAACTGCCTGCTGGTTACCTTCCTCGAGCGCCTGACGAATCTCGGCCAACTCCTCCGCGACCTTTTCCAGTACTGGGGCAGCGGCGGGCCAGTCGAAGCCGGCCGAGGCGGCACGCTTTTGCAGCTTCTGGGCTCGGCTGAGTGCCGGCAGCGCCTGCGGGACGTCGTCGAGCAGGGATAGCTGGTGCGGCTCGCCGCCTCGCTCGGCGCGCTCCTCGGCCTTGATCTCCTCCCAGCGCCGCTTGATCTGCTCGGGGGCCAGGGAAACGGCGCCCGGTGGCGTATCCAGACGCCCATCAGGAAACACATGGGGATGCCGCCGGATCAGTTTTCGAGTGATGCCATCAACCACTCGATCCCAGTCGAAATGCCCGGCCTCGCGGCCGAGCTGGGCATAGTAGACCACCTGAAACAGCAGGTCCCCGAGCTCACCTTCAAGCTGCGCAAAATCTCCCTGTGCGATGGCATCCGCGACCTCGTAGGCCTCCTCCAGAGTGTGCGGAACTATACTGGCGAAGGATTGCTGCTGATCCCACGGGCAGCCGTGTGCCGGATCACGAAGCCGTGCCATCAGTCGCAGCAGATCATCCAGCCCATAGGCAGGCGCGGGCCGCGTCACGCGCGATTTTCCTGCCGGTTGCGCCAGACCTCGATGACGTTCGGCAACTGGCCGATACGCGCCAGCAGGCGACCGAGCATGCCCAGATTGGGTACCTCGACGGTCAGCAGCATGTCAGCGCAGTTGTCTTCCTTGTTGGTCCGGGTACTGACCTCCAGCACATTGATCTTCTCGTTGGCAAGCAGCTGCGAGACATCGCGCAGCAGGCCGGAGCGGTCGTAGGCGCGAATGAAGATTTCCACCGGATAGGTCTGCACGGGCTTGCCGCCCCAATTGACTTCGATCATTCGCTCGGAACCGCGCTCCTGCAACTGCATCGCCGTAGCGCAATCGGCCCTGTGCACCGTTACACCCCGCCCCAGGGTGATATATCCAACGATAGGGTCCCCCGGAACCGGCTGACAGCACCCGGCCAACTGGGTAAGCAAATTGCCAACCCCCTGAATGTAAACATCGCCGCGTCGACCGGCCTTGCTCGGACGCCGGGGGATGAGCTCGAGCTGTTCGCTGTTGCGCTCCGGCTCCACCAGTTGCTGTGCCACGTTCACCACATGCGCCAGACGCACGTCACCGGAGCCCACCGCAGCGAACAGGTCTTCCTGGCTGTTGATGCCAAGGCGCTCGATCAGCTGAGCGTAGTCCGCCCCGTTCAAGGCCAGACGCGTCAATTCGCGCTCGAGCATCAGCTTGCCGGCCTGCACGTTCTGTTCGCGAGCCTGTGCCTTGAACCAGTGCTGGATCTTGGCGCGGGCCCGCGGCGTATTGACGTAGCCGAGGTTGCTGTTCAGCCAGTCACGGCTCGGCCCGCTCTGTTTGCCGGTGATGATCTCGACCTGTTCTCCGGTCTGCAGTATGTAGTTCAACGGCACTATCCTGCCGTTGACCTTGGCTCCCCGGCAGCTATGTCCAATCTCGGTATGCACCCGATAGGCGAAATCCAGCGGGGTCGCACCCTTGGGCACATCCAGCACATGGCCATCAGGGGTGAACAGATAGATACGGTCCGGCTCGAAGTCGACGCGCAACTGTTCTGCCAGACCACCAATGTCGCCCATCTCCTCGTGCCACTCGAGCACCTGACGCAGCCAGGCGATCTTGTCTTCGTAGGCATCCGAGGACTGGTTCAGATCGGTGCCCTTGTAACGCCAATGCGCGCAGACCCCCAGCTCGGCCTCTTCGTGCATGGCCTGGGTTCTGATCTGTACCTCGAGCACCTTGCCCTCGGGACCGATGACCGCAGTGTGCAGCGAGCGGTAGCCGTTCTCCTTGGGATTGGCAATGTAATCGTCGAACTCGTTGGGAATATGCCGCCACAGGCTGTGCACGATGCCCAGCGCGGTATAGCAATCACGCACCTGCGGCACCAGGATTCGCACGGCGCGCACGTCGTAGACCTGACTGAACTCGATGCCCTTGCGGTTCATCTTGCGCCAGATCGAGTAAATGTGTTTTGCACGGCCGGTGATATCGGCGTGGATACCAGCGTCTTCAAGTTCGGCCCGCAACTGAGCCATCACCGCATCGATGTACTGCTGGCGATCGAGCCGACGCTCGTCCAGCAACTTGGCGATCTGCTTGTACTGCACCGGCTCCAGATAACGGAAGGACAGGTCCTCCAGCTCCCACTTGATGTGGCCGATACCCAGGCGATGCGCCAACGGTGCGTAGATGTCGAAGACCTCACGGGCCACGCGGTAGCGCTTCTCTTCCGAGGCATCCTTCACTGCACGGATGGCGCAGGTACGCTCGGCGAGCTTGATCAGCGCGACACGCACGTCATCGACCATGGTGACCAGCATCTTGCGGAGGTTTTCGACCTGCGACTGGGCACTGAAGGCCGTAGCCTTGGCCGGATTCTGCGATACGCTGATCGCCGCCATCCGCTGTACGCCATCGACCAGCGCGGCGACGCTCGGCCCGAGGCGTTCGCGGACTGCCGCGAGATCGGTCTTGCGTTCGCGAACGGCACGATAGATGACCGCTGCAACCAGCGAATCCTGGTCGAGCTTCAGATCGGCAAGAATCTCGGCCATTTCCAGACCGGTGCGATAACTGCTGGTACCGCTGGCCCAGACGTTCTCGGCAGCGAGCGCCTCCTGCTCGAGCCGCTCGGCCCATTCACAGGCATCACGCAACTGGGCCGGCTTGTTCAGCGGCACCCGCGCCTCGATCCGCTCGATCCAGGCGTCCAGATTGACTCGACCATCACGGTTGACCGGATGCTCAGCTCTGACTTGTACCATCTAGCTAATCCTTCCCTGACACGAACAGTGCCATGGCTTCCACGTGGGCGGTCTGAGGAAACATGTCCATCACACCCGCCTGAATCAATCTGTAACCCCTGCCGACCAGTATTCCCGCATCGCGGGCAAGTGTAGCCGGATTGCAGGAAACATAGAGAATCCTGCCTACCTGCGCTTCAGCCAGCCCTGCGACCAGACGTTCGGCGCCATCGCGTGGCGGGTCCAGCAGTGCCGCCTGGTAACCCTGGTCAGGCGCAGGGATCGCGAGCCCCTTCGACAAGTCGGCCTGGTAAAAGTGCAACCCATCCAGACCATTCTCTCGAGCGTTTGCTGCTGCTCGCTCGACCATGTCGGCGTCACCCTCGACACCGCTCACCAGCGCGCCTCGCTGGGCAAGAGGCAGGGCGAAGTTACCCAGACCGCAGAACAGATCCAGTACGCGGTCCCCGGGGGCCACGGCAAGCCAGTCGAGTGCCTGGTTCACCATCGCCTGGTTCATCCATCCGTTCACCTGGATGAAGTCGCCCGGAGCGAAAGCGAAGCGCAGACGCTGGTCGGCCAGTTGGTATGCCGGGACTGCGCTCGCCTCGCTGGCGACCGGAGGCTGGTCATCCCCCTGCAGCCAAAGCCCCACACCCTGCTCATGTGCGAAGCCCTGCAGCCGCTTCAGATCCGGCTCCGGCAGCTTACCCAGATAACGCACCACCATACCCGGCGCATCGCCGCCGAACAGCTCGACATGACCCAGCTCTGCGGCACTCTCGAGCCCCGCCAGCAAAATCGGCAGCGCCTTGAGCAGCGACTCCAGACGAGGCACCAGAATGGGGCACTCGACCACTTCGATCAGCTCGCTGCTGTGGCGCTGTCGGTAGCCTACCTGCAAACGGCGTTCCGCTGAATGCCAGCGCATGGCCACCCTGGTGCGCTGTCGGTAACCATAGGCCGGCCCAGTCAGGGCCGGCATCCAGCGTTCCGGCTGGACGCCGGCGAAATGCTGCAATTGCTGGGCCAGCGCCTGCTCCTTGATGCCAAGCTGGGTTTGGTGCGCCATGTGCTGCAGACTGCAGCCGCCGCACAGATCGGCATGTCGGCAACGCGGCGGGACCCGCTGGTCCCCGGCCACCAGCAGCCGCTCGACCCTCGCCTCGATCAGCTTGCTCCGAGCCCGCGTCACCCGCGCGATTACCTGCTCACCCGGCAGCGCACCCTCGACAAAAACGGTACGGCCCTGCCAGCTACCGATGCCGCGACCATCGTGGGTCAGCCGCTGCAGGCCGAGCTCGATCTTCTGGCCGATCGCCGCCGGCGCGTCGGGATTCCGGCGCGGTCGACCACGGGAATGTTTCATCGCGACACATCGAATACGCCGGTTGACAGATAACGGTCACCACGATCGCAGATGATCGCTACGATGACCGCGTTTTCCAGTTCCTGACTCAGACGCAGGGCTGCAGCAACCGAACCGCCGGACGAGACGCCACAGAAGATGCCTTCCTCCTGCGCCAGCCGACGCATCACCGTTTCGGCTTCCTGCTGCCCCATGTCGATCACTCGATCCACCCGCGAAGCGTCGAAAATTCGCGGCAGATAGGCTTCGGGCCAGCGGCGAATGCCGGGAATGGCGGCCCCCTCCATCGGCTGCAGACCGACGATCTGAATGGCTGGGTTCTGCTCTTTCAGATACCGGGAAGTGCCCATGATGGTCCCCGTTGTGCCCATCGAGCTGACGAAGTGCGTTACCGTACCGCGAGTGTCACGCCAGATCTCCGGCCCCGTGCTGTGATAGTGAGCATCAGGGTTGTCGCCGTTACCGAACTGGTCGAGCACCTTGCCGCGCCCCTGCTCCTGCATCCTCAGTGCCAGATCACGAGCGCCCTCCATACCCTCCTGCTGGCTGACCAGCACCAGTTCGGCACCATAGGCGGCCATGGACGCCTTGCGTTCCATGCTCATGTTGTCGGGCATGATGAGCACCATCTGGTATCCGCGGATCGCGGCGGCCATGGCCAGCGCGATACCGGTATTTCCCGAAGTCGCTTCGATCAGCGTATCGCCTGGGCGAATTTCACCGCGCCGTTCGGCATTCAGAATCATGGACATGGCGGCTCGATCCTTGACCGAGCCAGCAGGGTTGTTGCCTTCGAGCTTGACCAGAAGCGTATTGCTGGTCTCGCCCGGCAGGCGTTGCAGGCGAACCAGTGGAGTGTTGCCGATGAAGTCGGCGATGGTCGGAAATTCGATATTCATCAAGCGCCCTTGTTGTGGCCTGCGTCAGAAGATCCGCACACCAGGCTGTGCTTTTGAGTGAGTCGGCCTATGATACCGGCAACGCGGTGATGGATACACAAGATGAACGATATCGGCATCAAGGCACGCATTCTGCTGATGACCCTGGGTCCGGCAGCTGTTCTGGCATTTGCCCTGGGCGGCTACTTCAGCTGGCAGCACATGCTCGACCTCGAACAGCAGCTGCTCGAACGCGGACTGCGCAACGCCGAATACCTGCAGCGTCCGGCCGCCACCGCCCTGCTGGACGAACAACCGTCGCAGTTGCGCCCGATCATGGCCGCGGTCCTCAATCACAGCGACGTGCGCGCAGTGAGCCTCTACGATCCGGACATGCGGCGCATCGAGCACAGCGGGCCGCAGATGCGCCCGGCCGAGCGGGCGCAGCCAGCCGAACTGGCCGCAGGGACCGGCCTGCAGATTCGGGTCAGTCGCCACAGCAGCCGCTTCATGCTGCCGGTTCTGGCCAGCCCCGAGCTGGTTCGTCTGCAGCCGCAGTCCCCGGTAGAACCGGACGCACTGCTTGGCTGGCTGGAGGTCGAGCTGAGCCATGGCAATACTCTGCTCAGGCGCTACCAGACCATTCTAAGCACGCTGGTACTGATAGTACTGGGTCTGGTTGTGACCGGAGTGGTGGTCAGTTTCATGGGCCGCCGGATCACCGGCCCCATCGGCGCGATCAACCAGGCGATCAGTCGGATCAGCGAAGGACAGCTCGATGTGCGTCTGCCACCCCAGGGCAGCCGGGAGCTGAATGAGCTGGCCGAAGGCATCAATACCATGGCGCAGACCCTGCAGAGCGCCCAGGGAGAGCTGCAGCAGAATATCGACCAGGCCACCGAGGATCTGCGCCAGACGCTGGAAACCATCGAAATTCAGAACATCGAGCTTGATCTGGCGCGCAAGACAGCTCAGGAAGCCAGTCGCATCAAGTCGGAGTTTCTTGCGAACATGAGTCACGAGCTGCGCACACCGCTCAACGGCATCCTGGGTTTCAGCAATCTGCTTCAGCGCACCGAGCTGAGCAGCCGCCAGCAGGAATACCTCGGCACGATCGAGAAATCGGCAGACAACTTGCTGGCGATCATCAACGAGATCCTCGACTTTTCCAAGATCGAAGCCGGCAAGCTGGTTCTCGACAATCTGCCATTCAACCTCCGCGACCTGATCCAGGACACCCTGACCATGCTGGCACCGGCCGCGCACCAGAAGGACCTGGAGCTGGTCAGCATCATCTACCGTGACACCCCGCTAGGTCTGAGCGGTGATCCACTGCGGCTCAAACAGATTCTCGCCAACCTGGTGAGCAATGCGATCAAGTTCACCAATGAAGGCTCGGTCAGTGTGCGAGTGATGCTGGAGCAGGAGGAGGAGACCTACGCCCTGCTTCGCATCAGCGTCACCGATACTGGAATTGGCCTCTCGGCAGCACAGCAGAAATCACTGTTTCAAGCGTTCAGCCAGGCAGACAATTCCCTGTCCAGGCAGAGCGGCGGGACCGGCCTCGGGCTGGTGATTTCCAAACGTCTGGTTGAACAGATGCAAGGTGAAATCGGGCTGCACAGCCAGCTCGGTGAGGGTTCTGAATTCTGGCTGACACTGCGCCTGGCCAAATCGAGCCAGGCGCTCGACGATCTGCCCAGGCACCCGCTGGCAGGCAAGCGGGCGGCATTGGTCGAGCCGCAGATCCTGAGCCGCCAGGCACTGCTCCACAGTCTGGAGGATCTTGGCCTGTCAACCACTCTGTACGAGACGGTGCAGGACGTGCACCTGGCCCTGGAAAACGGCGCCGAGGTTGATCTGGTCCTGCTCAGCGTGCGGCAGACAGCCGCAGACACCAGCGAACTGCGTGACCTGGTGGCCCTCTGGGCCGAACAGCAGCGTTGCAAGACGGTGCTGTTCACCGACACCACCGAACACTATCCTGCCCTCGACCACCTGCCCCGTTCCCAGTGTCAGGTATTGTCCAAGCCGGTGTGCACGCGCAAATTGTTTCGCGCCGCCAGTCACCTGCTGCTTCGCCCGCACCAGTCGGCACCCCAGATTCGTCAAGAAACGCCCGCCGGATCACCGCTGGTACGGGTCCTCTGCGTGGATGACAACCTGGCGAATCTCAAACTCGTCGAGACGCTGCTAACCGATATGGGAGCAGAGGTGTTGACCGCAACCAGCGGAGAGGAAGCACTTGATCTGCTTGATCACCAAGCAGTAGGTCTTATTTTCATGGATGTGCAGATGCCCGGAATGGATGGTCGGCAGACGACTGCAGAACTGCGCGGACGTGAACAGGCGGCGGGCGTCGGCCCGGTCCCGATCGTGGCACTGACGGCTCATGCGCTGGCAGGCGAGCGGCGCCAGTTGCTGACCTGCGGCATGAACGACTATATGGGCAAACCCATCAACCCCGAGCAGCTCCGTCACTGCGTGCGCAAGCACACCGGCGTAACGCTGAATCCGCTACCCGAACCACCGGTCCCCGAAGGCGAGCAGCCTGCTGTTGCTCTGGAGCGCCCCAACACCGCTCCAAAGACACTCGACATCAAGGAAGGGATCAGGCTGGCAGCAGGCAAGCGCCAATTGGCGGACGACATGTTGAGCATGCTGATCAACAGCCTCCCTGAAGAGAAACGCCGGATCGAGCAGGCAAATGCTGCCGGAGACCGGGACGCGCTCCTTGAAGCAGTACACAAGCTGCATGGGGCTACTCGCTACTGTGGTGTGCCGGAGCTGCGCGAATGCTGTCAGCGCTGCGAAACACGGATCAAGCGAAATGAAGATTTCGCAGCCTGCATCGCGGAACTGCTGGCCGCGGCGGACCGGCTATTGATCTGCTACTCAGAGCTCGCCGACTGACCAGACCACGAAGGCCAGGGCCTGCTCGCGCTCATCGCTGAGCGAGAGCAGCATCCGGCCGCCACCTCCCTGAAGCAGACGCTCCAGCGCGACGCCGGAAAGCGACACCTGTGGGGCCCCGTAAGCGTCGTTGTCGATCTGCATGTGCTGCCAGGACATTCCCTTGGCCAACCCGGTGCCAAGCGCCTTGAGTATGGCTTCCTTGGCAGCGTAACGCTTGGCCAGGTAGCGCGCCGGCTGGCCGTGGTCGCGAAATCGCTGCAGCTCTGAAGGGGTCAGTATGCGACGAGCGAAGCGCTCGCCCTGACGACCCAGTACGGCTTCGATACGGCTGACCAGCACCAGATCGGTACCAATACCGCGAATCATTGCCCGTGGTTGCTCTGACAGGCGACCCGGATCAGCTCGCGCATCTCTTTAACCGCCTCAGAAAGACCTGAGAACAGAGCCCGAGCTATGATCGCGTGGCCAATATTGAGCTCGTGGATGCCAGGAATCGCAGCCACTGGCTCGACATTGTGGTAATGCAACCCGTGCCCTGCATTTACCACCAGACCCAGCTTGCGGGCGTAGGCGACGCCTTCGCGTATGCGCTGCAGCGCCTGCTGCTGCTCGCTCCCAGTCGTGTCCGCATAATGCCCGGTATGCAGTTCTATGACAGGCGCACCGACGCGACGCGCCGCCTCGATCTGCCGCGGATCGGCGTCAATGAACAGCGAGACCTCGGCGCCCTGCCCGGCGAGAGTTTCGACAGCCTCCTGAATCCGGGCCTGATTGCCGGCGACATCCAGACCGCCCTCGGTCGTAAGTTCCTCGCGGCGTTCCGGTACCAGGCAGACGTGCGCAGGGCGAACCTCGCCGGCGAAGGCGAGCATCTCGTCGGTCACCGCGATTTCCAGATTCATGCGGGTTTGCAGAATCTGCGCCAGTAGTCTGACGTCGCGCTCCTGAATGTGCCTGCGGTCTTCACGAAGATGGATGGTGATGCCGTCGGCCCCAGCCTGTTCAGCATCAATGGCCGCCTGTACCGGGTCCGGATAGCGGGTGCCGCGCGCCTGGCGCAAGGTAGCGACGTGATCGATATTGACGCCCAGCAGAACGCGTTTCGGGTCACTCATGGTCGGTCTCCTCCCGGGGCCCAGGCCCGGGTCGCGAAAAAAGTTGCCGGCTGACCAGCGGCCGGTCGCCAAGATGAGGTGCCAGCGCCTGCCGCATCAGGCGCTTGGCGGCAGCCAGGGCACCAGGATAGTCCCAGTCGCGGGCGGCGATCGCCCGAAGGACCGCGCCGGAAAAACCTGTCTGCTGCGAATCTTCATTCCGGCAAAGGCCTGCGTCGGCGGTGTAAACGTAGCGCGCGTCAGGGTTGATCGGCGCTCCGGCACCATCCGTATCCGGAGTGAAACCATATCCCAGATTGTCCATCAACTGCCATTCGAAGGCACGTAGTACCGGCTCAACCGGGCGGGCCGCAGCCAGTTGGGCGAGCGCTTGCTGATATGCGGCGAAGACGAGGGTCTGCGGCTCGCCCGGAGGCAGCAGGCGGACCAGCAGTTCATTCAGATAGAGCCCGCTGAACAGCGCCTGCCCCTGCAGCAACCCATAGGGACCGGCGATTTCAGCCTGACCGAGCGTACGCAACTCGCCCCGACCACGCAGACCGATCAGCAAGGGAACGAATGGCTGGGCCAGGCTTCGGCGCCCTCGAGCGCCACGCCAGACCACCCGGACAAGACCCTGATGCAACGTCAACAGATCGACCAGCGCGCTGGTGTCCCGGTAGGGACGACCATGCAGAACGTAGGCCGGGCCGAGCGCTTCCATCAACTGTCGAAGGTGTAGCCCAGCGAGTGAAGCGCCCGCTCGTCATCCGACCAGCCACGCCGCACCTTCACCCAGAGATTGAGCATCACCTTGCTGCCGAATAGTTTCTGCATGTCGAGTCGAGCGTCCTGGCCGATCTTCTTCATGCGCGCGCCGCCGTCTCCAATGATGATCTTCTTCTGACCCTCACGCTCGACCAGAATCAAGGCGTGGATATGCAGCACCTTCCCTTCCTGCTTGAACTGCTCAACTTCGACCGTGACTTGATAAGGAATTTCGGCACCAAGCTGACGCATGACCTTTTCCCGCACCAGTTCGGCAGCGAGAAAGCGTGAACTGCGATCGGTAAGCTGATCCTCGGGGTAGAAATGCTCATTTTCCGGAAGCAGACGGGCAATCACCGATTCAAGTTGATCGATGTTACGACCCTGAAGCGCGGAAACCGGCACCACTTCTACCTCGGGCAGCTGGGTCAGCAGCCATTCCAGGTGGGGCAACATGGCCTTCTTGTCTTCCATGCGGTCGACCTTGTTGACCACCAGTATCACCGGGCAGCGCGCGTGCCTGACGCGCTCGAGGACCATTTCGTCCTCATCGGTCCAGCGGGTTCGGTCGACCACGAAAAGCACCACATCAACGTCCCGCAGCGCCTGGCTGGCGGTCTTGTTCATGAACCGATTCAGCGCCTTCTCGTTGTCTTTGTGCAAGCCGGGTGTGTCGACATACACAGCCTGGACCATCCCCTCGGTCTTGATTCCCAGCATGTTGTGGCGGGTAGTCTGCGGCTTGCGCGAGGTGATCGCCAGCTTCTGCCCAAGGATATGGTTGAGCAGGGTCGACTTGCCGACGTTCGGCCGGCCGACGATGGCCACGTAGCCGCAGCGGGTAGTCTCAGTCATCGTTCTTCTCCACGCCAAGGAGCACCAGAGCCTGCTCGGCGGCTTGCTGTTCGGCGAGGCGGCGGCTGCTGCCGACTCCGAAGGTGCGCTCTTCGAGCAGCGCAATCTGACATTCGACCCGAAAAACACGGCAATGTGCCTCGCCGCTGGATTCGGTCACCTCGTAACGGGGCAACTCGCACTGGCGCGATTGCAGGTACTCCTGCAAGCGGGTCTTGGGGTCCTTGTTGTTGTCTACCACCGTCAGCGTGGCGATATGCTCCTGCAACCAGAACAGAACTCGTTCACGGGCCGCATCCATGCCACTGTCCAGATAGATCGCGCCAATGATCGCCTCGGTCGCGTCGGCGAGTATGGATTCTCGGCGAAACCCGCCACTCTTGAGTTCGCCCGAACCAAGACGCAGATATTCTCCAAGGTCGAAACCCTTGGCCAGTTCCGCCAGGGTCACTCCTTTGACCAGCCGGGCCCTGAGCCGCGACAACTGGCCCTCACGGGCTTGCGGGAAGCGATCGAACAAGGCTTCGGCAGCGACGAAATTGAGAACTGAATCACCCAGAAATTCCAGGCGTTCGTTGTTGCGCCCACCCAGGCTGCGGTGGGTCAGCGCCAGAACCAGCAGGTCCTGGTTCTTGAAACTGTAGCCAATCTTGCGTTCCAGTCGGTCTAGCTTGTTGCTCACTGTAGGGGTCTGACGATATGGGTTTCATCGAAATGGACCAGAAGGTCCAGCGTTTGCAGCATGGGAGCCCGTACCTCGTAGGCGATAGTGACGGTGTACGCGTTCTCGCCGCTGGGTTTTATGGTCACCGCATCGGCCGCCTTGATATCCCGAATCGAGTTCACCTGCATACCGCGCTCGATATGGGCGTTGAAATCGCGCAGGGACCTGATCTTGATGGACGGATCCTCGTTAACCGAGGTGACCAGCTTGCGCAGAGCGAAGTGATCCATATAGATCGGAATCAGCTTCATCGCGATGACCACGCTGAAAACGAGCAGAAAGATGACAGCAAGCCAGCCGAAGAACGACAGCCCCTTCTGGGAGTGGCGCATGATAACCTCGTGACGTCCGTTGTTGATGTTATGTAGAACTGCTACCACCCACTGAATCAGTGGATCAGAGAAACACTGGAAAAACTCGGCAGGTTCCTGAGTTTCGGCTCGGGCCAGTGCATCCATACAGCGAAAGCCTTGCCTACAATATAGTGGTCTGGAACCATTCCCCACAACTCCCTCGGCATATCCGGCGCATTCCAGTACCTGCTGTCGTTGGAGTTGTCGCGGTTGTCGCCAACCATGAAGTAATGCCCTTCCGGCACAACCCACTCCCGGGGCGGGGGCGCCTGGGAGAGCAGCTTGTGGCGCATGGTGTGGCTGGTATCGCCCAGGCGCTCCTCGTAGACCTCTGCCCTGGCGATTGCGTGGAGCGGATGGCCGGCCGGCACCTCATCGTCCCGCTCGGTTCGCAACAGTTCCCTGGGCACCTCTTCGCCATTGACGAACAATTGCTTGTCGACATACCGAATTTCATCGCCGGGCAATCCTACGACACGCTTGATGTAGTTGATGCGCGGATCATTCGGGTAACGAAACACCATGACGTCGCCCCGCTGGGGGTCACCGACGGGAATGATCTTGGTATCGATCACCGGCAGGCGAATACCGTAGGCGAACTTGTTCACCAGAATGAAATCACCCACTTCAAGGGTTGGCTTCATCGAGCCTGAAGGTATCTGGAAGGGCTCTACCAGAAAGGACCGCAGAATCAGCACTATCGCAAGCACCGGGAAGAATGACTTCCCGTATTCGACGAGCAAGGGCTCTTTCTGCAGTTTTTCCACCGTCTGCGGATCCACCACTTCCACCCGTGCTTCATAGGCCTCGAGTGCCCGCCGCCGGCGAGGCGCCAGCCAGACCAGGTCGAGCAGTGCCAGCGCGCCGGCGATGGCCACCGCAATGACCAGCAGCAAGGGGAAGTTGATGTGCATCATCCGGAGCGGTGTCCTAGTTATCGACCTTCAACACTGCAAGGAAGGCTTCCTGTGGGATCTCCACGCTGCCGACCTGCTTCATGCGCTTCTTGCCCGCTTTCTGTTTCTCGAGCAGCTTCTTCTTGCGGCTGGCGTCACCGCCATAACACTTGGCGATTACGTTCTTGCGCAACGCCTTGACCGTCGAGCGAGCCACGATCTGACCGCCAATGGCTGCCTGAATTGCCACATCGAACATCTGCCGCGGAATCAGGTCCTTCATCTTCTCGACCAACTGGCGCCCCTTGTAGGCTGCGTTGTCGCGATGGACGATCAGGGCCAGGGCATCGACCTTTTCACCATTGATCAGCACGTCCAGGCGCACCAGCTTGGCAGGCTGGAAACGATCGAAGGCGTAGTCCAGCGAGGCGTAGCCACGGCTGACCGACTTCAACCGGTCGAAGAAATCCAGTACCACCTCGTTCATCGGCAGATCGTAGACGACCTGAACCTGGGTGCCGAGGAATATCATGTCGTGCTGAACGCCGCGCTTCTCGATGCACAGCGTTATGACGCTGCCAAGGTGGTCCTGGGGCACCAGGATGTTGGCACGCACGATAGGCTCGCGCATCTCTTCGATCATTGAAGGGTCGGGCAGGTGCGATGGATTGTCGACATAGATGACCTCTCCGCCCTTCTTCACAACTTCGAAGACCACGGTCGGGGCAGTGGTGATCAGATCCAGATCATATTCGCGCTCGAGACGCTCCTGGATGATCTCCATGTGCAACATGCCGAGGAAACCGCAGCGGAACCCGAAACCCAGCGCTTCGGAACTCTCCGGTTCGAAATGCAGGGACGCATCGTTGAGGGTCAGCTTTTGCAGCGCCTCACGAAAATCTTCGAAGTCGTCCGAACTTACCGGGAACAGGCCGGCATACACCTGGGGCTTGACCTTCTGGAAGCCCGGCAGCATCTCCACATCCGGGGTGCTGGACAGGGTGAGGGTGTCGCCTACCGGTGCGCCGTGAATATCCTTGATACCGGCGATGATGAAGCCAACCTCCCCGGCCTTCAGATCTGCAGTCTCGGTGTGCTTGGGGTTGAACACGCCGACGCTATCGACCTGATGGACCTTGCCGGTGGACTTGACCAGCACCTTGTCGCCCTTGCGAATACGTCCATGCTTGACGCGTACCAGCGAGACCACGCCGAGATAATTGTCGAACCAGGAATCGATGATCAACGCTTGCAGCGGCGCCTCGATCTCGCCTTCCGGTGCAGGAATGGTCTGGATCAGACGTTCAAGGACGTCTTCTACACCCACTCCACTTTTCGCCGAGCAGGCAACGGCATCGGTCGCATCGATCCCGATCACGCTTTCGATTTCACCCTTGACCCGTTCCGGCTCGGCCTGGGGGAGATCGATCTTGTTCAGCACCGGCATGACTTCCAGGCCCTGCTCGATGGCGGTGTAGCAGTTGGCTACCGACTGAGCCTCGACACCCTGCGCTGCATCGACGACCAGCAGGGCACCTTCGCAAGCAGCCAGCGATCGGCTTACTTCGTAATGGAAATCGACGTGGCCGGGCGTGTCGATGAAATTCAACTGATAGGTCTTGCCGTCCAGCGCCTTGTAGTAAAGCGTGACGCTGTGCGCCTTGATGGTGATACCGCGCTCGCGCTCGAGATCCATCGAGTCCAGCACCTGCTCAGCCATCTCGCGCTCGGTGAGTCCGCCACAGATCTGGATGAAACGGTCGGCTAGGGTGGATTTGCCGTGGTCAATGTGGGCGATGATGGAGAAATTACGGATGAGACTCAGGTCACTCACTGCAGGGATCTTCCGAACGTGATTGCCGGCGTGGCGGTGGACGGGGAGCTGCCCCGAGAACAGCCCGCGAGTGTACCCGATTATGCCCCGGCACACCATGCCGTCCGACCGCAGCCCCGCCATGCTACACGGGGCTGCAGGCCTGACTGACCGCTACTCCGCGAGGCGGAAAGTGATGTAGCTGGCGCGGCCCTGACGTATCACGCGCAGCGAGATCGAACGGTTGGTCGGCAACGCCTTGGCCAGCCGTTCGAAGTCGCGGACCGACTCGACTGGCTGATTGTCGAGATTGGTGATGATGTCACCGGGCCGCAGGCCGACCATTGCGCCGGGCCCCTGGCCAACCTGGCGCACGGCAACGCCGGCACGTACGTCCAGGCTTTTCTTTTGCTCGGGCGTCAAATCGGCCACCACGATACCCAACCGATTATCGGCTACCGGCGGTGCGCTTGGTGACGGGCCACTCTGGGCTGCCAGAGCATCGTCGTCGGGCAAGGCACCTATGCGCATGCGCAGGTTCTGCCGTTTGCGGTCACGCATGATGGTCAGAGTCGCCTCTTCCCCCGGGCGTACGCGGCCCACCGCGTGAGGCAGGTCCGACGACATGACGATGTCCTGCCCATTGAACTGCAGAATGACGTCCCCGGCCTGCAGACCACCTCCAGCCGCGGGACCATCCGGCATGACCTGAGCGACCAGCGCACCTGCCGGCCGCGGCAAGCCGAACGATTCGGCAAGATCCTTGTTGACCTCCTGAATGATCACCCCGAGCCAGCCACGGCGAACCGTACCGCTTTCCTTGATCTGCTCCACCACATCCATGGCCACATCCATCGGGATGGCGAAGGAAAGCCCCATGAAACCGCCGGAACGAGTGAAGATCTGGGAATTTATGCCTATCACTTCGCCTGCCAGATTGAACAGAGGACCACCGGAGTTGCCCGGGTTGATGGCCACATCGGTCTGAATGAAGGGAACGTAGCTCTCATTGGGCAGGCTGCGACCCTTGGCGCTGACGACACCTGCAGTGACCGAGTAATCGAAGCCGAAGGGCGAACCGATGGCGAGGACCCACTCGCCGGGGCGAATATTTGCCGAGGAACCAATGCGCACCACCGGCAGATCGTTGCCTGCGTCGATCTTGAGCAATGCCAGATCAGAGCGAGGGTCCGCACCAACCAGCTCCGCGGTTACCTCACGGCGGTCGGAAAGGCGAACGAAGATCTCCGCAGCATTGGCGATGACATGATTGTTGGTCAGCACGTAGCCGTCAGCGGAAATGATGAAACCCGAGCCGAGCGACTGAGGCGCCTGGCGCTGCGGCCCCTGGGGCTGCTGCGGAATGCTCCGCTCGAAAAACTCGCGAAACAGGGGCGGCAGACCTTCCAGCTCGGGCAGGCCGGGCTGACTGCCCCGGACCGGCGCACTCTGACGGGTACTGATGTTGACTACTGCAGGAGACGCTTCTTCCACCAGGTCGGCGAAATCCGGAAGGTCACGAGCCATGGCAGACGTCTGCCAGGCCAGCATGAGAGCCCCCGCAGTCGCTACCAGCCAGCGTTGCACTGAAGACATAGAATCCAACTCCCCCATTGACGGAAACTCGCTAGATTGTTCAGAAATTTCCGAGCGGGATCAACCTCCCGCTGCAACTCAATGCAGGGTGTTGCTACAACGTATTACGCGTGGCTGAAGCGCGGGGTCGCGCCGAGTGGTATTTGAATGCCAGCGGACCAGCCCGAACCCGGCGGCAAGCCCAGTGAAGGCTGCAGCAATCAGGCCAGGCTCACCCAACCCGGCGTGCTGAGCCAACAGGGCGCCGGTGAACAGTCCGGCGAGCGGCACAGCATAAACCCATAGCGAGCCCCTGACGACCGCCGACTCAGGGATAGCGATGATTACTTCGTCCCCTATGCTATGCACCTCACCGCTGATCGCGCGGATGAAACCCTGCCTCCCGCGCGAGCCCAGGCGCTCAAGCAGATGTTGGCCACAGCCCGCTCTGGCGCTACAGGTACCGCAGGTGCTGCGCCGGACGGTCTCGACCCAGACGGCACCATCGTCCACGCTGAGCACTCGGCCACGCTCTTCGATCATTGGGTCGTCCCTCCCTGCTCAACCAATAGCGAGGCAACGATGCGCTCGGCCGTTGCCGGGGGAATTTCGCCTACTACCGTGGCCAGGTACGCCTGATCGTCAAGCTGCAGACGGCGACTGACGGCTACCGTGGGGCCCATCTGAGCCCGAAGCGTATCCGCCGCATCCGGATCAAGCAGAGGTTCCACGAAAAGCGTGAAGCCGCTTATCCCATCCGAGTACACGTGACTGAGCAGTCGCGTGCCCCCTTCGCCCACAAGACGCGTGGTCTGTTCGCCGACTGCGAAGCCGGGCGGCACCCAGGCTGGCTGCCAGGGGCTATTGCGCAACAGCTCAACCGACACGCTGGGCGTATCGACGCATTCTGTCTGGGGCGCAACCTGCGCAGCGTCGATCCCACCCAGCTCGAACGTGGCGAACTGAAAGCGCTCCAGAAGTGCCTGGCGCTCATTGATCAACAGCGACTTGAGCAACAGCCCCGTCTCTTCATCGAGATAATATTCGAAGGCGTAACGATGGGCATCGCGCGGGCGCAGGGCAAGCACGGTGGCTGGGCGAGCAGCCACCCGCGTAGAGCCCAGGACCTCGAGTGCGTACCAGCGTTCGATATCGTGAGCCTGATCGAGCGGCAGCCCATTGACCTGCATTGAGCTAGCGGTCTGTGTGCCACCGGCGCATATCAGCTCACCATCTCGACGCACCCACTCCTGCACCGGACCATCTGTTTGCAGGAAGCGTTCGGTCATAACCCCGTCAGCCTGATCACGCCAGACGTAGTGGGTAGAGAAGCTCCCGGTACGCTCATAAATAAAAGCGCCACGGAAGCTGTGCTCCGTGGCGCTCTTGCTCATGCGTTCCAGCCACTCCTGAGCGTCGGAAGCCAGGCTGACCGGAGCTGCGAACAGCCCCAGCCAACAGATACTCCGGGCAAGACGTCTAGCGGACAGCACTACTTGTCATCCAGACTCGCTGCACGGGCATGCGGTACCAGCTGCGGAGAGCCCTGGGCACCCTGCTCGGCGTGACTACGCATGTATTCACCGATGCGGCCTTCCTGCCATTCCGACGGAGCCTGGGCTGCCTCGGAGTTGGCCGGATAGCCTGCAAGTACCGCCCCACCCTGTTGCGGTGTGGCGACTGGCGCGGCGCTCGGAGCAGCCGCGACCGGCGCTGCCTGCTCGACCGCTGGACGCTCGGCCATGACCGGTTCGCCCGGACCAGCATCCTGGTTGACCATTTTCACCCCGACCAGCACTGCGACCGTAACGGAGGCGGCAACCGCCAGCTTGCCCATGTTCTGCCACAGGGCAGACACCTGAGCGACCGGCGTCTTGGCCACAGGAGCCGGCTCGTCGGCCAGCGCGGCAGCGATGCCGGCGGACAGATCGATCTTGCCCTGCCACGGCTCCTTGTGCATCACAGACCGGGCGACCTGGTAACGGTCCCAGGTGCTGCGAAGGGCAGGATCCTGTTCGGTGGCCTGGAGGACGCGCCGGATTTCCAGTTCGCCGGCTTCGTCATCCATGAGCGCAGAGAGAGTCTCCTGCAAGGATTCGCTTTTCATAGGTGCACCTCTAAAGGCCCTTGGGGGGCTCGCTGTGTTAAACCCTGTGCCCGGCTCATGCTTCCAGCAAGGGCTTCAGGGCTTTGTCTATTGCCTCACGAGCCCGGAAGATTCGGGACCTGACGGTTCCGACCGGGCATTCCATCACAGCGGCAATGTCTTCATAGCTCAAACCTTCAAATTCGCGCAAGGTCAAAGCCGTTCTCAAATCGTCTGGCAACTGCTGCAACGTACGATTGACCACATGTTCGATCTCGTTGCGTAGCAGATCGCGTTCCGGCGAATGAATATCCTTGAGAGCACTGTCTCCCTCGTAGTACTCGGCATCCTCGGCCGCTATATCCGAATCCGGTGGACGCCGCCCCCTGGCAACCAGGTAATTCTTGGCAGTATTGATAGCGATCCGATACAACCAAGTATAGAACGCGCTATCACCGCGAAAGTTCGCCAAGGCTCGATAGGCCTTGATAAAGGCTTCCTGCGCCACATCCTGCGCTTCATGCGTATCGTGTACAAAACGAGTAACCAGAGCGAGAATCTTGTGCTGGTATTTGAGCACCAGCAGATCGAAAGCACGCTTGTCACCCTTTTGAACCCGTTCGACCAGCTGCTGGTCAGTCTGTTCAGCCATGCCCCCGCTCTCCGTCGCGAAGAGGCCACATCCCTGCCCTCTTAAGATAGACCTGCAATGTAGCCAAAAGTTCTCCCCTTATCAGGTTCAGGAATAGGAGCAAATCCGTGAAGAAAAGTTCCGCGACCCCAAGACAAAATATTCCTCCGGCGCAAGCGGGTCAGGCGCAAAAACCGTCCGGAAACGCATGAAGATGGCAGTATTGTGACCTAGTACGCTTCTATATACTAATCGCCCCCTCAAGGGGTTTCCCTGGCAACCGTGGATCGCAGAGTATGGCGCAGATGGAATATGACGTTCTGGTAATTGGCAGCGGCGCCGCTGGCCTCACCCTCGCCCTGCATCTTGCCGCGGAACTCCGTGTGGCCGTCCTGAGCAAGGGGCAGCTCTCGGAAGGCTCCACTTTCTGGGCCCAGGGTGGGGTAGCTGCCGTCCTGGACGACAGCGACACGGTCGACGCCCACGTGCAGGATACGCTAATTGCCGGCGGGGGACTCTGCCATGAGGATGCCGTTCGGCAGATCGTCGGACACAGCAAGGAAGCCATCGGCTGGCTGGTAGACCAGGGCGTCCCCTTCACCCGCGAACTGCGCGAGGATGGCAGCGAAGCCGAGGACTTTCATCTGACCCGCGAAGGGGGTCACAGCCATCGGCGGATCATCCATGCCGCGGACGCGACTGGTGCAGCCATCTTCACCACTCTGCTACGCCGCGCGCAGGAACACGACAACATCGAACTGCTGGAAGATCGGGTCGCAGTCGACCTGATCACCACACACAAACTCGGGCTATCCGGCCGCCGCTGCCTGGGAGCCTACGTACTGAACCGTCGCACCGGCCGGGTGGAAACCTTCGCCGCCCGATTCACCGTGCTGGCCACAGGCGGCGCCAGCAAGGTCTACCTGTACAGCAGCAATCCTGACAGCGCATCCGGAGATGGCATCGCCATGGCATGGCGAGCCGGTTGCAGAGTCGCCAATATGGAGTTCAACCAGTTCCATCCGACCTGCCTCTATCACCCCAAGGCCAAGTCCTTTCTCATCACCGAAGCACTGCGTGGAGAAGGCGCGCTGCTGAAGCTACCTGACGGCAGTCGCTTCATGCCGAGATTTGACAAGCGCGAGGAGCTGGCCCCGCGTGATATCGTCGCCCGTGCGATCGACCATGAGATGAAGCGTCTTGGCCTGGACTGCGTCTACCTGGACATCACTCACAAGCCCGAATCCTTCATCCGCAGCCACTTCCCCACGGTCTACGAGCGCTGCCTGGATTTTGGCATCGATATCACCAAGGAACCTATTCCGGTGGTACCCGCCGCGCACTATACCTGTGGCGGAGTGATCGTCGATCCGCAGGGTCTGACCGATGTGCAGAGCCTCTATGCCATCGGCGAAACCAGCTTCACCGGTCTGCACGGCGCCAACCGGATGGCCAGCAACTCGCTTCTCGAATGCATCGTTTACGGGCGTACCGCTGCTCAGGACATCCTCACCAAGCTGGGCGGCACGCCGATGCCGACCAACCTGCCGCGCTGGGATGAAAGCCAGGTGACCGATTCGGACGAGGACGTGATCATCTCCCACAACTGGGACGAGTTGCGCCGTTTCATGTGGGACTACGTGGGCATCGTACGGACGACCAAACGATTACAGCGTGCAAAGCACCGGGTAGACATGCTGCTTGCGGAAATCCACGAGTTCTACAGCAACTATCGGGTCAGTCGCGACCTGCTGGAACTTCGCAACCTGGCGCTGGTGGCTGATCTGATAATCCGCTCGGCGATCGAACGCAAGGAAAGCCGTGGCCTGCACTACACACTGGATTACCCTGCCATGCTGCCCACGGCGCAGGACACTATTCTGCTGCCGCCCAGCGCTGACGACTGAAGCGCAACCGCAGACGCAGACGACGCAAGGCATCCTCCGGCGCCGAGTCCGCGGGCAGAATCACCGACACGGGCATCAGCCGGCCCGGCTCGCGCAACCGCACCACGGTGAGAAAAGCGCTGACGAAGGTATCCGGCTGCAGGTCCGCTCCCGCCTCGCTGCCATCGCGCCGCAGCAGGTGCCAGCCGTGGCTGTCGAAGCGCAGACCGGTCACCGACTGAGCATGGCGCAGGCTGACCTGCCGTGGCCAGAGCCACCAGCAATAGATCAGCACGGCGGTCATGCACAGGCCGGCACCGACGACCGGCAAGGCGCTACGATAGAGCGCTACCAGGGCCAGACCGGTAATCAGCAGGACGCCGGCCCCCAGATAGCGGGACGGGCGGCGTTGCAGCATGAGAAAGTCAGTTGGGCTGGACACGATCCAATATCATCCTCACGATACGTTTGAGATCCGGGTCGTCGGGCTCGCCGCGCTGCATGAACCAGCCGAACATGTCCTGGTCCTCGCAGTCGAGCAGCTTCCGGTAACGCGCCTGATCAGCCGCATCCAGGTCCCGATAGGCCTCTTCGAGGAATGGCCCCAACAACACATCAAGCTCCAGCATCCCACGCCGGCTATGCCAGAACAAACGCTTGAATTCCACCTCGGCGGACATCGACATCTCCATGCTCAGATCGTGTAGCGGCTGCACCACGTGCTTCATTATAGCGTCTGTTTCACTACAGCGTGACGCTGACAAGGCAACCCTGATGGACCTATGATGTAACCGTTGAATACAACCGATACAGGCAAGCTCCCATGACCCAGACAACCGCGCCCGTTGCGACGCCGGCCACCGTGTTCCCGGACGAGCCTCTCCGCGCAGCCCAGGGCACCTTTATGGCCCCGCTTGCCCACGAGGGGGTTCTGGCTGTCAGCGGGCCGGATTCCGCGCGCTTCCTGCAGGGCCAGATCACCTGCGATGTGGCCTCGCTGGCGCTGCACGACAGCCGCCCGGGGGCGCGCTGCAATCCCAAGGGTCGCATGCAGTCCTCGTTCCGTCTGGTGCGAATGGACGAAAACGAGTACCTGCTGGCGATGCGTACCGAACTGGTGGAGCGACAGCGGCTCGAACTGGCCAAATACGCCGCATTCTTCAAGACCCAACTGAGTGACGCCAGCCAGCTCTGGAGACGGATTGGCCTGTGGGGGCCAGCCGCCGATACAGCGCTTAGCCATGCCGGGCTCGAGCCTCCGGCCTCCATAAATGGTGGCAATCGGACTTCGGCCGGAACGGTCTTCAAAGTGGCCGACGCGGCCTACGAAATCTGGCTGGAGGCGGACGCCACCGAGTCGGCAATCCAGCGTCTCCGAACGACAGCCATGCCTGCGTCGACAGAGGACTGGCTACTCGGCTGCATCCGCAACGGCCTTGGCCAGGTGACTGAGCAAACCTACGAAAGCTTCATACCGCAAATGCTCAACATGCAGCTGCTTGGGGGCGTGAGCTTTCGCAAGGGCTGTTACACAGGCCAGGAAATCGTCGCCAGGATGCAGTATCTCGGCTCTCTGAAACGGCGCATGTACCGATTGAAGGCGAACATCCCCGAGGCCCCTCTTCCCGGCAGCCCGATAGTCGATCTGCACACTGGGCGCGGTGTAGGCGAGATCGTCCTGGCAGCACGCGCTGCAGAGAGCGTCGAAATGCTGGCGGTCCTCCAAAAGGATGCGGCACAATCTCCAATCGGACTGGTGGATATCAATGGACCTTCATTGATCCTTTCCGACTTGCCGTACAAATCGGAACTGGCCGCCAGCGAAGCGGCGAGTGATCATCAAGCAAAGGACTAACCCATGACAGATCTCGCCCAAAGGATTCAGGATCAATTGATGGAGGCGATCGAGAAGGATCGCCTGGTACTACCGACGCTCCCTGAAGTCGCCCTGCGCGTGCGGGAAGCAGCCGAAGACCCGGACGTCAGCATTCCAATGCTGGTCCGTGAGATCAGTTCGGATGCAGCGCTCAGCGCGCGACTGATCAAGGTGGTAAACAGTCCACTGCTGCGGACTCGCCAGGAAATCACCGATCTGAGTATGGCGGTCAACCGCCTTGGGATCTCCTATACCGCCAACCTGGCGACAGGTCTGGCTATGGCACAGATGTTCCAGGCCACTTCGGATGTGATCGACCAGCGCATGCGCCAGGTCTGGTCGCGCAGCACCGAAGTCGCCGGCATCAGCCATGTGCTTTGCCGGCATTACACCCGCCTCAAGCCGGACCAAGCCACACTTGCCGGGCTGGTCCACTCCATCGGGGTGTTGCCGGTCCTCAGCTACGCCGAAGAGCACGATGATCTGCTGGCCGATCCACAGAGCCTGGAGTTGGTCATCGAACGCATCCACCCAATCCTCGGCGACAGAATCCTGGAAGCCTGGGACTTCCCCGCACCACTGCGCCATGTCCCCAGCGAACATCTCGATTTCCAGCGCAATTCTCCCGCCGTGGATTACTCCGATATCGTTCAGGTTGCGCTGCTGCAGAGCCTGGCGGGAACCGATCACCCCTTCGCTCAGCTGGATACGGCGGGAATACCTTCTTTCGCCAAGCTCGGACTAAACAATTCAGACGACGAGGAGGATCTCTCCGCGGAAATGGAAGCAGCGATGCAACTGCTCGGCTGATTCGCCGGAAGTCGAGAGAGCCCCGGCCGGGGCTCTTGGTTCAGCGGTTGGTCCAGCGCGGAGGGCGCCGGTCGAAGAAGGCTGACACCCCTTCCAGAGTATCCTCATAGTCAAAAAGATCCACGAACGCCTCCCGCTCACGCGGCAACAGACTGTTCGGCGACTGCGACCGCGCGCCCTGGATCAGCGCCTTGCTCGCGCGTACCGCTCGAGGACTCTGGCGGGCTACCTGAGCAGCAAGACGCAGCGCAACAGGAAGAGCCTGGCCCTCTTCCACTACCTCTTCGACCAGGCCGATGCGTTCAGCCTTGACTCCGTCGACCCGCTCGCCGCAGAGAATCATCCGCTTGGCCCACCCCTCGCCTACCAGCCAGGCCAGTGCCTGTGTGCCGCCAGCGCAGGGGAGCAGACCGACACTCGCTTCCGGCAGACCAAGCTGGGCCTGGCGTTCCGCAATACGTATATCACAGGCCAGAGCGCACTCGAGGCCACCCCCCAGCGCAAAGCCGTTGATCGCGGCAATGGTAACCCCGGAAAAGTCGCGCAACGCCTCGAAGGCGCTACCAAAGAGTCGCGCCATCATGCGCGCGCGCGCCTTGTCGCCGTCCGCGAACAGCTTAAGATCCGCCCCTGCCGAAAAGAATCGTTCGCCGCGCCCGGTAACCACCAGCGCATAAATTTCCGGATCCTGGTCCAGATGGGCGATCAGCTCGATCAGCCCATGCAAGGTATCGCTGTCCCAGGTGTTGGCAGGCGGGTTATCGACGGTAAGAAGCGCGGTGTGGCCGACCTTCTGCACGACCAGCCGATCGGTCCGAGGCACCAGCGCGGTGTAGGGTTGCGGGACGTGTTCCATGGCAGTCTCCTGACTAAGCGGAACCGGCCACGGCGTACCTTTCCATTACAACCGGCCGCCGGCCCCTAGGGTGCAGTAGCGTTGTTCAACTCTACTGTACTGTCGGGCAAGGACCAGTCAATAGGCGAGCGACCATGCTTATCAAGATAGGCGTTGGCGCTGGAGAAATGACCATTGCCCAGGAATCCTCGATGTGCCGACAAGGGAGACGGATGCGCCGAGGTCAGCACCAGATGGCGGTTGCGATCGATCTGCTGGCCCTTTTTCTGGGCGTGACTGCCCCACAGCATGAACACGAGGTGGTCGCGATCCCGATTGAGGACGTCAATGACTTTTGAGGTGAAGCGCTCCCAGCCCTTGTTGGCATGGGAGCCGGCGAGGCCCTGCTCGACGGTCAGAACCGCGTTCAGCAGCAGAACACCCTGGGAAGCCCAGGCCTGCAGGCAGCCATGCCGGGGCACAGGTAAGCCCAGGTCGCGCTGCAATTCCTTGAAGATGTTCTGCAGCGAAGGTGGCGGTCGCACGCCAGGCGGTACCGAAAAGCTGAGCCCATGCGCCTGGCCCGGTCCGTGATAGGGGTCCTGGCCGATGATCACCACTTTTACCGCCTCGAGCGGCGCGCTGTTCAATGCGTTGAAGATACAGGGGCCTGGCGGATACACCACCTTGCCCAACGCCTTCTGCTCCAGCAGAAATCCACGCAATGCCTTCATGTAGGGCTGCTCGAACTCATCTGCCAGAGCCTTCTTCCAGCTGGGTTCGAGCTGTACATCCCTCTCTGCCATGACTAATCCGCCGCCGGAACGCTTTGTGCCGTGCAGCGCACGACGCGCTGTCGCTGATCGACCAGAATGCCCGACAGCGCATTATGGCGACTATCATGCAAAACCAGTACGCCATCCACGCACTCGGCCACCTGATCGGCCGGCCTGCTGCGCAACTGCCCTGCTTCTGCCGAACCAACGGTGACCAGACTGAACTCGGCAACGAGAAGCCCTTCGTCTTCGCGGGCATAGTTCAGATAACCATAGAAATGCAGCATCATCACCGTGACCAGTACGGTCGCCATGGCGGTGAGAATGTAGGGCAGCTTGTAGATTTCGGGCTTTTCCTGTTGATCCATAATGTCCGTCACAGAATGTTGGCGTAGTCGGCCTCGATACGATCGAGACTCAGATTATTGAGAAATCCGGAGAAGCACATCCAGGCGCTAAGGGCGTTCAGATCGGCGAAGGGCTCGGGCAGATAACGCGGCGGCACCACCAGCCCCTCGTCGACCAGTTGATTCAGGGTGCGCATGTCTTCCAGCGTGGTCTTGCCGCAGAACAGCAGCGGAATCTGGTTTAGCTTGCCCTTGCGCACGGCGAGCTGGATATAGTTGTAGGTAAGAATGAAGCCCTTGAGATAGGCCAGATCCTTGGTGAAGGGCAGCCCCTCGGCGCTGGAGCCACGGAATACCCGACTGGCATTGGTGTAGCTCTCCTCGCGGGTATACCCCTCGCCCCGATAGAACTCGAAGACCTCGAGAAAGTTCGCACCCGACTCGGCCAGCTGAATGGCGCGCGTACGGTTGGTCAGCTTGCGCAGACGTGCCGGGTACGAGGCGAAGGTGATCACCTCCATCAGAATCGCCAGACCTTCCTGGGTCACGGTGGAAGACGGCGGACCCTTGGCCAGGAAGGTACAGATCGGCTGGTGCTGCCCGTTGAGACTGGTCGCCACGTGCACCATGCCTTCGTGCACCGCCAGAATCTTCAGGTCACGCTGGTTGAACTTGGCATCACTGCGAATCTTGATGTAATCCGCGCCGGCTGCCGCATCGGCAACGATGCCGTCGGATTCGAATACCCGCACGGCGCGGTCATCCGGGAAGGCCTGGTCCATGCGCTCCTGCAAAATGGCCACGGCTTCCGGCGCGGCGATGGTCTTGGGCTCGCGGCCCAGATCGGTGCCAATATTGGTCAGCGATTCGCTGAGCATGATGCCGAGATCGGTCAGGGTCGGGTCGCCGGCGTGGAAGGCGTCGGACGCGGAGCCGTACAGTTCCTGGGAAATTCGCCCGAGCTCGGGCGTACCACGGCCCTCCAGCATGCGAATCACCATGCGATATTCGCGGCACATGCGGCGCATGATCTGGCCGACCGGGTTGAAGGTACCCAGCTGGCGGGTGATGTCGCGCTCGATGTCCTGGAACAGTTGCAGACGCTCGGCAGGGTCGAAGCTGAGCGGACGCTGGGCGTAGTAGTCGGCATCGACGGGCGGCAGACTCTTGCAGCGCTTGCGGAAGAATTCCTCGCGAACGCTGTCATCCCACTTGATCGCATCCAGTACGCGAATCGGTGCCTGCGCATCGACCAGCCTGTCGGAGAGGCTGCGGATGACCAGTTGGTACTGTTCGCTCTGTTTCAC